>CAKVLQ010000003.1 GCA_934757845.1 uncultured Clostridia bacterium | reverse complement strand
TATCTTCAATCCAAATATCCTTCTTCTTGCAAGCGTTTGTAATTTGCTTGTTCAAGCCTTCTAAGATAATCTTGAAACGAATTAACAATTTCTCTGTTGACCATCTCATTTAACTGAACACATCTTTTAAGTAAAAGTTGTCTTTTTCTTTTTTCAATGTGTTTGCGAACCAGTCTATTGGTAGTTTCTCTTTCAGTTTTTAATTGGTCCTTGCGTATTTGTTTAACATTTTTTAACACGATATTTCCAAGTCTGCGATAAAGGTCTTTGATACATTTATCTCTCAAAAGCTTGTCTGTAAAGTCAAGTTTTAATTGAGAATATACTCTCATCAACTCATTATCTCTTTTGGTCAGTATCCTATCAAATTCTTGATATTTCTCATATACTCCCTTATCAGACTTGATGATTGCTCTTATGATTTTATTTATTTGTGGTTGATAAACTCTCATATTTTCGCTATCGTAGGAAATCCTCCCTTTAATAGGAACGACACCCACAAGTAATTTAATGTGCTTCATATAGTCTCCTAACAGTGTTTTTTCTTTGATTTGATGTGTTAAAAGATTTCTATTTGAATAAACATCATCTACTAATTTCAAAAGTCGAATTTCTATCGAAGATTTCACATCATTTATTGCTCTTAAAGGTATGTTACCATCTGAAAAGATTGGTGTTGTTCTGCCAATTTTAATTCTTTGCGGGGACTTCTCAAAGAATGAGAAATGTATGTGTTTATTATCCGTATTTTCGTGTAACCCAGCAAACCATTTTATGTTTTCTGGTGTAAAACCTGCATTTCTAAAAAACTTTGGCATTTCAACTTTCATCATAGCAATCGCCTTTTCGGTTGTGTCGCAATATGTGTTACCAAATTCTTCTGTGAAAGAGATAACCCCATGCCAAATGACACTTTTTGTTTGTTTGAGTTCATTTCGTAATTCCTTTATTTCACTTTTTTCCATAAGTCCATCAGCATTGAAAATGCCATGACTTTTCTCTTTGTTACCGGAATACTCAACAAAATCAATCTTCTCTTTGCTTCCGCTGTTCACATATTCAACATAATCTCTTGTTTGGTTACTACTATAAAAATCCCTTTCAGTTCCAACATTTTCACCTTTCCTTACGTCTTTTCTAGATTGTGGTTTAGCATATCCGATAAAAAAATTAACATTTGGAACATTTGACATCTATTTACTTTTTAAGAACAACCTTTAACACATCTTCCAAAATGCTTTCAAGTTCTTCTTCAAATCTGCTTGGCAGTTCATCATAAGAACCTTCTTCAATGCCCTCTCTATCAATAGGAGCATTTTCTGAAATACCCAAAAGCATATTGTAGTTATTTGTTAAGAGCTTTTGATTGATTGTGAGATTTGCCATAATTTCTTTTGCGTTTGTTTCACACATCTTGATAAGTTTTGTAAGTTTCTCAATAGTAACTTGCACTTCTTCATAAAGTTCAGAAACATTTTGTGGTGTTCTCACTCCCAATCTTTCTCTTTCTATAACTTCCATACCTTTGATGATACAGTCAACCAAAAATGGATTTAGTTTTGATTGATAAATACCACTGAGTTGTTTTTGTAAACTTTTTATTTTGTTTACAAGTTTCAAATCATAAATTCTAACTGTAAATTGTTCTTGCATTTTATACTCCTTGTTTAATTTGAATTTTTTTTGGAATGAGCTCGGGTTCCAACGAGTATCAAAATTCATAAAACTTTTATGTCCCCTCATAATGTTAACCACACGAAGTTTCAAATCGTTAACCCCCTTTTGCCCATTTTTTGAAAAAAAGTTTAAAAATTTTTTAATTTTCTGGATTTTCAATAAAATTCCTAATGTTTTTTTGTGCTTTCTTAATTGTTTTTGCAACAGCAGCCTTTGTAACATTTCGTTTTATTGCTATATCTCGATAACTCATATTTTTATAAAAAGCCATTTTCAATGTTGCTCTTTGAGTTGGTGTTAAACTAGGCAAAGCATTTTCTACAAGTGTTCTTTGTTCATCTCTCATCATTGCATCTATTTTTGCTTGTTCTTTTTTCTCCATAATGACATCTGGACTTGCGTTTTCATCAATCAGATATTCATTTTTAGGATTATCATCTTTGTTACTGTCAAATACTTCATCAAATGATAAGTTGTGATGATTATAACGATTATTTGCTCTACGAGTTCTTTCATTTTCAGTGTGCAATAATCTTGCAACTTCTTTTGTAACATCAAGTTTTATCCATCTTTTGTTTATTCTGTCATAGTAATCAATAGTAACTATGTCTTTGCTATCATCTCTTTCTGGTTCATTAACCAAGTTTTCTTTCTCCATTATCTTGCTCCTCTTGTTGTGGTTGAGAAAATCTTGATAATAGATTAGCAATCAATTCTGGATTAACATCTTCGCTTCCACACTTCTGCAACAATGTGAGAGCTTTGTTGATGACTTGCAGTTCATCATTGGTTAATACTTTTCCTTGATGTATGTAATCTTTATCTAAACATACCCCACCACGATTTATGCCACCACGAATAGATTGGATTGGATAACGATATGAAAGTGATTGTATATGCTTTGCTACTGTATTTCTATGAACTTCTATTTCATCTGCAATTTCTTGCATTGTATGAATTTTGCAATCAGATAAAATATTCAAAATATCAGCAGTAATGCTTGATTTTTTCAAATCCATTCGTTATCTCACCTCCTTTCTTTTCGTTTTTGACACCATCATCTTAACAATGTCGATACACACCCGTTGTGTGCAACGGGAAAAGTTTTTTAATTTTTTTTGAAAATTTTTGATAAAAAAACCCTAGTTCCGTTTTTAGCGCATATAGCACCGCAAAGAAACTAGGGTTTCAATTATTATTTTGTTATTTACAATATATAGTTTAGGTCGTTTCCAGTATAAAAACAATCTCATAGGCAATCTCTCCCTTTTATGTATTCGCATAGCACTTCAAGATTACACTATAATTTTACAATACCCATTCGGGTATTGTATGAGAATATTTCAACATATATTGTCAAACATTTACTAACTTTGTCGAAAATAAAAAGACCATTAGTTAGCTTCCATAATAATTGATACACGCAGGTATCTATGGGCTCTAATGGCCTCTAAAAAATATTAAATTTTAATCTTTAAATCCCATTACAATATAAATGAGTTTTCCGCATTTACATTTGCATTGGAATGTTCTTTCTTTCGCTTTTACATCTTTTGGCTCTGATTTTAGGGCCTTAATATAACCAGTATTATCACTTGCATAAGATTTACCCACGACCTTTTTACAATGTGGGCAAAGTAGTTCAACATCATACATTTCTTTAATCAACCTCCCAGTTTGTTAGAATTGATGAATAGAACTAATTACCTTCCCTAGAATTTCAACATTATCTACTATGATGTCCTTAAATCTTTCATTCTCTGGGTGTAAGATAATTTTGTTATTCTTTCGATATAATCTTTTGACGGTGGCTTCATCACCAAGTAAAGCTACGACTATTTCACCATCATCAGCACATGAGCATTTCCTAACAACTAGAATGTCTTTGTCGTGAATTCCAGCATTTAACATACTTTCACCTTTGGCTTGTAATAAAAATGTTGGTCCAGTTCCAAATAAATCAGATGGCAAGGAATATGTGCCTTCAATGTTTTCTGTGGCAAGGATTGGAATTCCGCAAGCAACCGAGCCTACCAACGGGGCGATAATGGTTTTGCTTGGATTTAGGCTTTGTGGTATTTCAATTCCACCGAGATGAGTTTTTCTTAATCTACCTTGTGCTTCTAACTTTGCCACATACCTAAATACGGTTGCAATTCCATTGAACTTCATTGTTTTCATAATTACACGATACGAAGGCGATTTACCATATTCGTGTTGATACTTATCAATGAACTCAACCATATCATCAAGCACTTTTTCTTGAATAGCAGCTTTCATAAGAACCTCCTTCTCAAAATGGAACACCCCGTTCCATTTATGATTGTATTATAGAACATTTGTTTGATATAAGCAAGTATTTCTGACAAGAAAAAAAGGACCTCATTGCTGAAATCCGTTTTTTTGTATTCCAATTAAATTTATATACTGGACCACATTATAATATAAATATCTTACAAGTAAAAAAGTATTATATATTAGTAGTAAGAACTAGCCTAACCACCCACCTATTCTTTCTTGTTAGATATAATATTTATCAAAAAATTTCTTTTTTGGTGCCTTTTTTCTTTAAGCCTCTAAAAAATTTTCAACATAAAAAATCAATCCAATTTTTGTTCCACAAATCAATCCATCTATCGTATTATTTTTTGTTTTTCTTAAATTATCCGTTTTTACATAACCTTTTTTTCGTAAAAGACAAATCAACTCATTAAAGCACTCAAAAGAAATAGCATTGTTAAGTGATTGATATACCATTTCATAAGACCAATTCATCGCATTATAGTGATTATTAAACCCAATAACATCTTCTTCTCTTTTGAATAGACAATCAAAAATCAGTTTAATAATCTCTAATTTTTCTGCTGCTTCTACTGAAATTTCCGATTTTGGATTATTTTCTATCATTTTATAGAATTTATCTCTTTGTTGCTTTAACTCTGGAACACTATATTTCGTTCCCTTTGCATGTTCTCTGTAAAACTTTTGACCAATATCTGCATGACAATCAAAACATAATGGTATTGCATTATCAAAATCGTTACTTCCACCCATTGCTACTGGAATTAGATGATGAACTTCTATCTTTATTCCTTTAAATTTGCCACACATCACACATCTTCTTCTACAAGCAACCAATGCTTGCCTTCTAATTTTTTCTGAAAATCCCATTCTACTCCACTCCAAGTGCCTTAAATACGGCGTCCTCTGGCGAATTATAGAACAATAGAGTTAATGAGTTAAGTAAGTCATCTGGAACATCTACGACCTGTTTCTTGGCGTTATTTGGCAATAAAACCTTTGTAGCACCAGCGTCGTGAACAACTTGTAAAACATTTGCAAGTTCTTCAAGTCTATTGATTGAACCACTTATGCTTATACTTCCAAGAACAACAAGTCTTGGTAGAACATCTTTTTTCAAAGCAGCAGAAGCAAGAGATACAAGTGTTGGCAATGATAAGTCAGTAGCATTTCCTACGCCTTGCAAATCTCTATAATCCATCAAGTAATCAGATGTTGTTGTGCTAATATTTGCACTAATGTGTTGTTTATTTGCCTTAAAGTAGTTGATTGCATTATTTATGCTATCTTTACATTCTTGTGAAGATACACCAGTTCTAGTGAACTTTCCACTACCAGAAATACATTCGTTTTCAATACGATAAACACCAAAAACTCCTGTGTCAGACCTTTGAACACAATAAACTGTGCCCGGTTTGTTTTGACCTTCTGGAATAAGTTTGTCATTTCCTTGTTCTGGAACACCAACATATTTTTCCTCAAATGTTTCATTGTCAATATAAGAGAAATTAACTGCATAGAATTCCATACCACCAATTCTCTTTAATTGCTCTTTTACCCTTCTTCTACCTTCCAAAGCGTATCTCAAAAGTTCTTCAATATCCTCTTTGGTGTATTCGCCATTTGGATAAAGGATTTTTACAAGGCCAGATACGGTTTTTCTAACAGCAACTGTATCTCTTTGGTTTAATGTCGAACCAAGCTTAAAGTATTTATCAAATGCGTCTGAATAGTTGTATTTTCTCATTGTTCTGAAAAATTCAGATACATAATCAGTAACAAAGCCATACTCATCAGTAAAATACTTTGGAGCAAACTTTGGAACTTCCCAACCCGGCAAATAATAGTGCATACGGTCAAAGAAAGCTGTGTCATTAGCCATAACTTCTGGGAATGGTTGGAATAAGTTAGATGTCTTTAAAAGAACATCAACACTCAAATTGATATTACCTACGAACACCATAGAAGCACTTGCTGTGATTTGGTCTTTACCACGAGCAAAAGAACCGGAGTTCATATAGTCCTTCATTATTTGAATTCCATCTTTTTCCTTGAATTGGATACCAGCAACTTCATCAAATGCAACGCAATCCCAATGACCTACAAGTCCAATTTGGCGTCTGCCCATATTGTAAAACAAGTTTGCAACAGTAGTTTGACCACCTGAAATCAAGATTGAGTTTGGCGAAATTTCTTTATATACGTGAGATTTACCAGTTGAACGTGGTCCTAATTCGCACATATTGTAGTTGTTTTCAACGAGTGGAACCAATCTTTCAATCAAGTGCATTTTCTCTCTTGGTTTAAGTTGTGTTGGCTCCATACCGATAGACCTTAAAATAATGTCTTTCCATTCTTCAACTGTAAATTGTTTTCTACCGTTAAAAATCTCTTGAATATCAAGATTTGGCATTTGGATAGGCTTGATATTATCAACTACCAATACCCCACCCAAATCTTTTTCTTTGTCTTTTTTCTTTACTTCTTTGGCGGCTTGTTCAAGGTCTGCATTTTCTTCTTCATCAAAGTAGCCAAGTTTAACAATACACCAAATTCCACCTGCAAGTAATTTCTCAAATTTCTTTACGTAATCTGCGTGGATTGGAATTCTAGTTAGTCCTAAATTCATAAGACTAGCAAAGCAAATGCCTTTTTCAACATCAACTGTAACTTCAACTCTATCAATGACTGTATAAGAGCCTTTTTCAGTAATTTTGAACTTTACTTTTTCTGCTTCATCTGGTCTGACATAGTTTTCAGCAAGTATTTTCTTTACTTGTTTAACACCTTCTTTAATGCTATCTTCGTCATCAGTTGAGCAATACATTCCAAGTAAATATTCCAAAACATAGATAGGAACATTTATTCCTTCTTTTATCTTCTTTGATAAGTCTTTTCTAACAACTCTGCCGGCAAAAACTTCATTCAATTTTTTATCAAATTCGTTCATCTTTCATCTCCTATAAATCAAAGTCATTTTCAATCAAAATATCTATTGTAAATGGCAATTTTGTCCTTTCCGCGTAATTATCATCATAATCAGCAATAACAAGATAATATTGTTTATTTTTGTCGTATTTTTGATTTCTCAAAGTGAATTTCTCTTTATACATACGGTCTTTAACTTCTTCACTCTTGCTATCAGCACTAACGACAGCAGAGTTAGAAATTCTCTTTCCTTCTTCATCTTCAAAGTAAATCTCATAATTTCTAGGCAACAATTTATCTGTAACCTTTTCATTTTGGAAGAATTCCAAGAATGTGATAAGAGATGTAACTTTGTTAGACAATGATACACAACTAATTGTAACATTTTTAGCAGCATATCTTTCTCTTTGAGAACGCTTATTATCAATTTGGATAATAGGAATTACAATTTCTTGTAAACTATCTCCTCCATGAACATACTTCTTACTTTCACCTTGTTTCTTAAATAGGTTTACACCGTAAGGAACAACTACATCAATGTCAGTA
Source organism: uncultured Clostridia bacterium (assembly GCA_934757845.1). Classification (GTDB taxonomy): domain Bacteria; phylum Bacillota; class Clostridia; order Christensenellales; family UBA1242; genus UBA7868. The sequence continues at coordinate 100,537 of CAKVLQ010000003.1, read as the reverse complement.
TTTGGCATTAAGTAATCAAGAGATAATTTTCTTGCCATTTCTGGTTCTTCTGAATTTCTCGCAAGAACAAATCTTCTCTTTGAAACGATTGTATCTTTGACTTCGTTAGGTGTTTTATCCATTTCAGCAATATCATTTCTCTTGTAAATGAAGCCATGGTCAGCAGTGATTACAACATTTGAAATTGACATATTTTGCAATTTCTTAACGATTGCAAGTATTTCATTGAAGCAATCTTCTGTTGCATTGAACACCTTGCTTTCAGTTGAAATGTTATCACCAGCAGCGTCTATTGAGTTATGATAGATATAAATAACTCTTTTTCCGTTTGTTTCGGCCTTTATTCGTGTGAAATTCTGTGGTTTGATAAATTCATCATACTTGTAAACTTTACCGTCTGTAAAGCTATTTAAAATCTTTTCACGATTTTCTGAACTTGCAGAACTTATACCATCAACAACGACATCAGAGCCAACATATTCAATTTTGTTATGTGGCAACAAACAAGCCATTCCAAGTGCTGTGTAACTTGGCAAGCTAGAGATTCCAGAGAATAATGTTGTTTTTGCTTTAAATGTGTTAGATATTCTTTTGTTAAGTTCTTCTCCACATTCATAGCGCAATGCGTCCGAAATAATAACCGCAATTTTTTCACTAGAATTTCTAACGAATTTGTTATAGAAATCCCATTGCTTCAAGGTGTTTAAACTCTCGTATGGGATTAGTTTTAGTTCATTTGACCATTTAGTCGATAATTCATTCAAATACCAATTTGTATAGGTATTTTCGACTTTATTAAACAATTCAGAGAAATCATTATCTTCAATTTTGTCATAGGCAGTGATAAATTCTCTATAATATTGGTCAAACTTAAAATAATTTTTAGCATACTTTTCAAGCAACATATCTGGTGTTCCTTGTGCAAAGCCTTTCTTTTCTTCTTCAACTTTTGAAAGGAATTTTGTTGCATGATGTAATGCTTGATATTCAAATTTCAATGTATCATTCCAGAAAGATTTTCTTCTTTGTTTGATAATACTTAAATATCTCTCAAATTCATTTACACCATCAATTAAAGATGATTTTAATCTTTCAATGATATGTTTATCATAACCAACGAATGTATCAACATCTTCATAGCTTTCAATGTCCCAATCTTTGGTTACTCTTTCAAAGTTTATTTTCTCTGCTACCCTATCTGAAAGCAAGATATATGCTTCCGATAAATCACTTTTCATAAATCTATCTACAAAGATGTATGCGTTGTTTTTGATAGCAAAATTGTTTGTGTCTGGCAAATTTGTTTTCCAACTTGCTGGCAATGTTCCTTTTAAGTAAAGAGATGTATGTAATAACAAGATATTTGTCATCATATTGTCAACATCTTCAAAGCCATTTACAATACCAAATTTGTTTTCAATGAACTTGTCCAATGTTTCCATATCGCAATATTTTTTTACATCATCAAGCAATGTTCCACCATAAGCATAATCTGCAAGGATTGTCATCAATGCTTGTTCAAAATCAATAACATCAAGTTTACAAACAGCACACAAAACAGCAATATGAATTGTGTTTTCACTCCACTTTTTAATGTCATAAGACTTCAATTTATTTCTTCTATCTTTGTTACCCAAGAAATCCTTATATTTCTTAACAACATTCGCAAGAGCTGAATTATCTATACCAAATTCTCTCATATAGATTGTTGTTATATCGGCTTCAAATTCTTGGCTATAAAGACACATATCAAGCAAATAGTTATATTCTGGTGCTGGTCTATATGTTGGCGAATAAATCAAGTAATTTGATGTTAAATCAACCACTTCCAAAGTATATTTAATCTCAAAATAGTTGCTTCCGGTGTATGTTAAAACTTTGGCATTGGTCAAATCCAATTCCTCTAATTTATCCTTAAATTCACCTTCACCATCATACCAAAAAACGATATTACGCACTTGACCATCTCTTGGCCTTTTGTTAAGCATAATATTCAACTCTTTTGATACTTCCTTAAAATCTAATTTGCTCATTATTTTCTCCTAACTTTTAAAATAATCTATATTTATAGATATTTTCCCAACACTTCTTTGAATACATTTAGCCTTAAAGCAATGGTCTATATTTTGCAGAATAACCTGTGGTTGAATATAGTCAAATGTCATATTTCGTTGTGTTACACCATCTTTTGTTTCTTCTTTAATGTTCATTTCAATACATAATTCGCAATTAGGTTTAAAATATTTTCGCATATTTGTCATAAATCTAATATGTTTATCCATTGAAAATGTTTTTGATAGTAAAGCTTCTACCATTTCTATCATGACATTATAAAAGCAATTTATATGTGGCAACACTGATATTTTTTCTGGTAACTTATTAAACCACTCTAATACTTTATTTTTAACTACTTTTCCTTTTTCAATCAAATCGTCTCTATCAGCAATAATTTCTACATTATGGTTACTATCTTCATTTACTGATAAATTTAATTTTCCATGTTGCATAATATTTCTTAATTCGTATGTAAATCTATAACCTAAATAATTGTCGTAAAATGAATGTCTAATTTTGTCAAATACATCTTTTCCATAGTAAGGTTCAATGTTATTCAAAAATGGTAATATATTACCTAAAAATGATTTCAATCCGTTGTTGATTTTGATAAGTGTTGATTTTGGGAAATACATAGGTTCTCTTTTTGAGTAATCTTCAATATCTTTTTTAAGTTCATAAAATGTAACCTGTTGCTCATCTATAAGATGTATTATTTTCTTTATCGTTGTAATGTTATCAAAATCATCAATAAATCCCGGATATATTTTATCTACATCACCTATTACTGTAATTGGAATAACTTGACTATCCTTTTTTGAAAAATCAATACTAACTAATCTATTCATTCATTCCTCCTTAAAATTTTAAGTAAGTTGATAAGATATTTTTATCTTTATCACCATCTAGTTTTTGGAATTTTTGATAGTTCACTTTAACACCATCATCAAGGTCGATTGATATTCTCATATTAGCAGCGTGATTTAACACTTCATCATAGGCTTTACATTCAAGAATTTGTTTATCAATTAGGTCAAGTTCTTTACGTGCTTTCGCCTTTTCACTTGTGATTGTAGAGTTCTCTATCAATTTTTCAAGTCTATCTTTTTCTTGCTCATATTTCCATTGAATGTCGTGTAAATAAGACAATCTTGCAGTTGGTATTGTATTTTCATCATATCTATGAATATACATTAAAGCTCTAAAACCACCATTTTTTCCACTGTCAAATTGCCAATAAATTGGTCTATTTTGATATTTTTTACAATGGTCTTTAAAGAAATCATTTGCGAGATATTCTCTAATCACATTGCGTGGTGTATCTGTCGATTTCTCATCTAGTGCATTTGCAATAAATTTCAAGTTTTCTTCCAAAGTTGCTGAACCATAAACAAGTCTCACAAATTTAACTACAAAATCAATCATTTTGTTATCACCATAGTCATTATCTGTAAGTAAAATACAATTTTCTTCACTTGGCATAAATGACTTAACATAGTTCTGCAAACCATTTTGAACAAGTGGTTGCTCTAAGCTTTTTGTAATATCCATATATTGGTCATAGTTAAATTTTCCACCAGCAAAAATCAATCCTTCTTTGTATGGACTATATCGCCCAAATGCACAACCAACAATATAAGAAATCAAATCTTTTACAACATCTTGCTTTGTTTTAACATAAATATTATTTTTCATTTCATCTGGAATTTTATTTTTTGTGTCGTAAATTCTTGCAACTGTTATATCTTTGTCAGCGACATCTGGCAATAGTTCATCATTAAGGCCATAAATTTCAATAAATATTTTATTAAGTTCTTCTTCGTTTTGTTTTAAGACATCAAAACGTTGGTTTATTACACTTTTATATGACACATACTGTGAACCTAAATTCCAGTTTGCATTTATACCAAAATAACTTGGCAAGAGTGGATTTTTGATGAAATCCCAACTTGTTTCATATTGGTCCCAATCAAGTTTTGAATTTACAATATTTTGATTAACTATCTTCTTAATTATATCAATAAATCTTTCATTAAACAAAACTGGAATTGCATTTACAGTTTCATTTGTTGTATTTAGTGTAGGATTTATAAAAGATTGTATAGTGTTTGCAAGATTGGAGTTTAACAAAGCCATATAATATTTTAAATTAGTTGTGGTCTGTAAAGCAGGACCGGCATCACCAAAAATATAACCTTTTTCATTGTATCTAAAACTCGAATGCCCACTTGATATTTTAGACCAAGTAATCCCTTCTTTAAAATAATCCCTTTGATTACTAAAACAAAAGCCCTTTATTTCTTTGTATTGTTCTCCATTTTTATAGTAGTCAACTACTTTATAATTGTTGCCATACCATTTACGATATTGACCACCTTTATTATACAAAAACCATTTTAAATTTGATAAATAAGCTTCTTCGTTTGAACTTGCATTAAAATTTATATTTTTAAAATCAACTTCAACCCAATCTCTGACATATCCATCACCGCTGGCTGTTGCATAACCTCTCAATGTTTTGCATTTTTTCCCAACACATTCATTATTAAACAAATTTATAAAATTATCTGAAATCCAGTAAACAATAGGTTTTCCCGGTATAACTTCAAATTCTTTTGTCGATTTGATATAAAAAGAATTTTTGTTATTCAAAAATTGTTTTTCCTTTTCAAGTGGATTTTTATAATTAACTAAACGATAAAAATTTCCTTTTACGCCGCTTTGACTTCTCATCACAAAAGTTGTTGTTTGAACAACTTCTCCACCTATTTCTTCAAATGCTCTTGGCCCCAAGTGTAGCATGGATAAAATATCCATTGAATTTATTATTTTACTTCTCAATTCTGCATAACTACTTAAAAACATCCAAGCATTCATATTTATCATTGCTAACAGGCCATTCTTCTTTACCAGATTATTTTCCATAAACATGGCAAAAAGGTCAGTTTTACTATCTGGATAGTATAATTTTGCAAATTCACTCAATTTTTCATTATTTGTTGTAGGCATATATGGTGGGTTAGTTGCCACAATGTCATACATTGAACCCAAAATAAATGCCTGACGTAGTAAATCACAAATCAAAGGCTTTGTGTTAATTATAGCAACTCTATCAACAAGATTAAATATGGCGTCTGGGTCAACATTGTTTTGAATATATTTCAAAACTACATCATATCTCTCTGGTGTGTATCTAAAATCCTTAATTAAGGAACCATAAAGCTCAGCGTCCCTGAATTTTTCAACAATTTCTTCAATAACTTCTTCATCATTATTTGAAAGCCTTGCAACATCGAAAAATTCTTTAATGTCATTTACATTAAGCGAATTACTTTCCTTAATATCAATAACATTAGGATAAATTTGTTTTGTCAAGAAATCTTTATCATAAGACAATGCTTTCATAGTCAATGCAAAAGAAGTTAGTTGAACAGCACGTTTATCAATATCTATACCAAAGATATTATTTTTAAGTATCATACTTGGAATTTCATTTGAAACATAGCCACTTTCCAAATACATCTTATAGAATAAATCAAATGCGTAAACAAGAATATGACCACTACCACAACAAGGGTCAATAAAAGTTATATCAGTTACTCTTTTTTCTGCATATTGTTTGTTAATTTCAGCAAGTTTTTCTTTTACATCATCAGATTGCTCTGCTTCTTTAACAAAATATTTAAGACTTTGTTTTAATTTTGAATTTTTATGCCCATCAACCCACATCTTGCCTAGTGAGTTATCTGTCATATATTTTACTACCCAATCTGGTGTAAATAATTGAGTAACCGCTGGCAATGTTCCTTTATTTATTTGGTCTTTGCTAGCAAAAACCTCATCTTTCTTTTCTGAAATATAGAATTGGTATAACCACCCTACTATTTCAACTTGACTGGAATTTTCACCATCATCATCTTTAACTGTTATATTGAAATCTTTTGCAGAAATATCATTAACTAAGTGGTCAATGATTGCACCTTTATCAAGCAAGTGGTCTGGTAATAGGAGTTCAGCATAATCTTCAATTTCTTCAAACATCAATGGCATTGCTTTATTCAAATCATTACATTGCTTTGTAAGAATGTATCTATAAAGGCCATTATTGTCGTTAGCGTCTTGATAGTCATAAACTGTGAATTTATCTACAAATGAAAGTTTATCTGCATTAGTAAGGGCATCTGGTTCATTTTTACCATCAACAGTAGAGCCAATCACATAAATTTTCTCACCATTTTTACCATTTGTAAGATAACCATTAACTTCCATAAAACGAAGCGCAACAATACGGTTAAACCAAGTATAAGCTATTTCTTCAATAGCGTCTTGATAGCCAAGTTCTTGCACTCTTTTTACAAAAGCGTCTCTAATATCTTTTTTATAATTAAAAGTAACACCATTAACAACAAAACCCTTTTCAGTTGTTGCTTGTATTTCCTTTGTAGGTTTATCTTCATAAACACCAAGCAAGTTTGCTCGGTCGGATATTCTTTTAATTAAATCCCTTCTCGCCCAAACAGCGAAATTTCTTAATGCAGATTTATTCATCAGTGCCCTCACATTTATATTTTTTCTTTGTTTTTTATTTGCTACTTAATATTGATAACAATATCATCATTAAGTCTTTCTTTAAGTTTTGATTTAAGGTCATTTACAAAGTTGTCAATATCGCTTTCAGAACTTAACTTAATATTTGATTTGCCAAGAATTTCAGTTACTGACAATGAAATGTTTTTCTTAATTTTCTTAACTTCAATCTTAACATTTGGGTTTTTCTTTTGTTCTTCTTTAATTCTTTCTTTGTAAATTTCAGTTGCTCTGTTAATCAAATCATCACGAAGTCTAATTGCTTCTTCCCTAACATTTCTGATAGTTGAAACAATTTGTGATTGTGTTGCTTTGTCTTTAAGCATTTTGAATTGAACATCTAATGCTTGAATTGTAATTTCGTATCTATTATAGGCGTCAATTACATCTTTTTGCATTTCGTCAATTTCCTTGCAAATTGGTTCAGATTCCTTTTCCAATACATGGATTAAGATGTTATCAAATCTTTGGCAAAGGTCTGGAATACGGTGTATTTCAGAATATGGACTTTCAAGTGTTACAATGCTTTGAAGTTCATCAACAATACCCTTTGCATTATCATTAAGGATAAATGATTTGTTTTGTTCATAGATGTCAATTCTATTGCAACCTCTTTCAAAAATTGCTCTTTGGTTTTCAAAGAAGTTCTTGATAACATCAAAGTTCTTCTTGTATTCCATCAACTCGTTTTCGCTATCAATAAACTTGCTAAATAATGTGCTAGCGTCATTGATTTTGCCAAGTTGAGTAAATAACTCATAACTCTTATTTACAAGGTCATAGCCCGGATATTTGAATGTGTTATGATAAGGAATATCGTTGATGTATGTTAATTGATAATCATAAGTTCTGTAATAACCACTTTGTGGATATAATCCCAAGAAAGCTTGCAAATGGTCTTTTTCATATTCACAAGTTCTTGTAATCATCTGTTTAAGTTCTTCATCATTGGTATAACCAACAGATTGAACAAAGACATTTTTGAATATTCTCTTAATGCTATCAACGATTTCATCACTTGTTCTTATCTTTAATTTAACTGCAACTCTTTCTTTGTAATCTCTCTTTGTTAAGTAATCTACAAGTTTACTATCACTAATTACGATTGGTTGGCCAGCAAGTTCAAGTTTGATGTCATCAGTTTTCATAAGAGATATTACAACGCCTGCAATATCAAGTTCATTCCAACCATAAGGTATTTTTTGGAACCTATCATTCAAACTACGCAAAGTAATAGGCATACGTCTTTCATATTGCATTTCAACATATTTTTTCATCTCTGCAATAGCCAAATTGTTTGGCACAATGCCATCAATGCTCATTTGTCTTGTGCTTGATACAAGTGCAAGCAAATCGCTTGATTTATCGTAATATTTAGTAATGTAGTTAAGTTTTGTGTATGTGCTTTCAACCAAAATTCTAAATGCTTCATTTATTCTTTCTTTTGGTGTTTTTTGTTTAATTTCAAGTTTAGATGTATTAGCAAAGATGTCAGCCTTTTCAATTCCTTCAAGGATTAAATTAAGGGCTCTTTCTTGCTTTCTTCTCAATTCATCAGCCTTCAAAGTCATAATCTTCTGAATATTTGAAGATGATGTTCTTGTATTTCTTGTTCTGATATACTTTTCAAGTTTCAAATAACCTTCGATTTCATCAGTAAGCAAAGAATTGTCTGCCATTCTGATTACAACCCAATGGTTCATTTGTGTCTTTAACTTAATATCTTCATCACTAATGTTTCCATAGTAAGGTGTGTAAATAGCAAGGCCAAGTTCACTAACCTGTTGTCCTCTTGGATTTTCATCAATAATTTGGTTAAATGCAAATGGCGAAACATTATTGTTGTATTTGTATTTCATATCACAAACACTATTGAAGATTTCATCACCAATAAACTTAATGATTTCGCTTGGGTCCAAATTGATAGAAGAAATCTCACGATTTACATCTTGTTCATCATTAGTCAAGAAGATATAGTTATCACCATCTCTTTGAATTAAGTTTTGAGAATACAATCTCTTGATACTTTCTTCGATTTGTTTTCTTAGTGCAATTTTATCATCATCAATGCCTGTTAAAGATAATGTAGTTAAGTTCTCTACATTTGCTGGCATTTTATCATCAAGGTCTTTGATTAAGAATAATGTCTTTAAAAGGCTCAAATCTTGTGGCATTACAAGGTTTTCATTATTCTCTGCCCTTGTCATTACATTTCTAATTTCGTGGTCAAGGAATGTTTCGATTGAGTTATAGAAATCACTAAATGGAACGATTGCTCCAATCTCTTTGTTTTCGTTGCTCATGGCACTTTCTTTAAATGCAGAAAGTAATGAACGTTCACCTTCTGAAAGGTGTTTACCACTCGCACCACGATTTCTTATGCTGTTGTAAGCAGATTGCAATAAGTTAAATTGATATGGCAAGAAAGGATAAATTTCAGTGAAATCTTTATCTGCCTTAAATGCTTTAATATCTGGTGTGTTAGCGCTAAATGAAACAAGGTTTTTGATAACTGCACTCTTTCTACCATAAAGTTCTTTCAAACTTTCATTCGCAAGGTCAGTTTTTTCAAGTATTCTCTTTTTGATAACTTCATCAGCATTTGAAGAAGAAAGAGAAATTCTAATGCTAAATCTACCTTGAATTTTAGAAAAGTCTTTATTGTTTACATTTTTAGAAACTGTATCAATGGCTTCTTGGCTTGTTACAAACACCCAAGCACGACCACCACATTCAACACCAAGTCTTTCAACGATAGTTTGAAGATTTAACATTAAACCAGAGTCGTTGCCAATGTATTGTCCCATTTCATCAATCATAAAGATAACATTATGATTTCTGCCCTTATTTTCAATGTATTCTCTTACTTTGATAGCAAATTGGTCAATACTTAAAGTAAAGTTGTTTTCTGCTCTTTGATATGTATTTCTAGCAGCCTCAACTGAAATATTGTTTGTTTTTGCAAGAGCTTCAACAATGTTATCTTCTTCAAAATAGAAGTCATCTCTCCTATTTTCCCAAGTATCGCCACTTATGTTTTGGAATTCCTTTTTAAATTCTTCATAAGTGCCATTTTTAACCATTTGTCTTTCAAGTTCGGCAAGCCAAGGCATACTTTCAGAGAAGCCTTGCATTTTGTTGAACATCTTATTGAATACCTTAACAAGGCCTTCTTTATTACTTCTAGCGTCAGCGTCAGATACACTATCAATGTTGAAAAGTAAAACATCACTGTTATAGTCAGAAGCAGCTTTCATATTGGCAACAATCATTGGGTCGTCAATCTTATCTTCAAAATATTGATATGCTCTTTTACCTCTAATTTCTCTGTTTTCCAAAATATAAGACAAAATCTTCAAGAAGTGAGATTTACCACTTCCAAAGAAACCTGAAATCCAAACACCAACATCATTGGTTCTTGCTTTCAAAGCGTCAGCATATTTCTCAAAGAATGTTGAAAAATAGCCTCTTAATTCCTTTGTAACAACGTATTCATTTACTTCTTCAAAAACTGCTTCTTCCGTGTTTTTACCAACTTTAATAACACCTTCAAGTGGTCTATCAATAGGTTTTTCAAATATATCTCTAATAATCATTTCATTTGCTCCTTATAATAATTTAAACGCCCTGTAATAGTTATCGCCCTTAATCTCATCAAATAAATCCAATCCATAACCTGAGTATGACCCCGGAAAGAATAAAACTAATGGATTTTGTGTTATGTATGGGAATAAGTTGTTTAACAACTTGTGCGACCTCATAATTGGATAGATTTTCCCAACACCAGTAATAAACAATACTTCATTTGGTTCAACCTGTTCAACAATTTTCTTAACAAATACATTGTTTTCAGTTTTTAATCCAAGTGAATTTTTTATTGTGTCAATAAACTTTTCGCTTCCGTATCTTTTTTCAAGGTCTATTGCTCTATCAAGATAACCCTTATCTTTTAAGCAATTAACCAAAACATCAAACAAGTCAATAATCTTTATTTTGATATTTCCGTTTTCATTGTTTATTTTTTGTTCAAGAGCCTTCAAGTGTTCTCTAACTTGAAATTCATCTTGTGGATTATAATCGAATATATAGAAAGGAACTTCATTTCCCAAACTTCTTATTTTAATAAAGTCTGGTTCCTTTATCCTACCTTCTATTAAGTTCAACTTATCTGCTGTTGTCATTTTACACTCCCATAGCTTCTAAATATTTTTTATCACCTAATTCGACAATGTGATTGTATATTTGTTTGTCAAGGATTGGTGGCATAATCATAAGAACACTACCCAAATCCCTAATTATTCCAGCGTCAGTGATTATCTTTCTTAATGCTGATTTAACTTGAATTTTGTTGCTGTCCTTCCACTTTGCAACAAGTTCACTTTGTTGTGCTTTGCAAAGGATAAATTGATTTAATTCAATATCTGTCAACCTATAATTCATAAGTTCAATCTTGTCCTTAATAACTTCATTCATAAACTCAAATGTCATTCTATCGGTTTTCATTAAGGCATACAAAGAAAGCAAAGCTGCTGTGTTGTATGGACTATTAGCAAGTTGTTCAATTAGATAATCGTCTAAAACAGCCATTCTTGCAATAATCTTATAAGCAAGTTCTTTCCTACGTCTTTCAGTATTAACCATAAAGATGTTATCACTAATTGATTTCTGAATAATGACACCTAAATCCTTCGTATTTTGGTATTCTTGGCACGCAATTTTCATTTCTTTTTCAAGCAATCCCATATCTTTAATTTGTGAAGAATATTTTAACTCTGCTTTCATCTGTCAACCCTCATAAATTCTTTAATTATAGGCATTATAACATATTTTATAAGAATTTACAATAAATACCGGACAAATGCCGACAATTTACCGGATTTATACCGGATTATGACTAATTATCAAACAAATCATCATCTTCAAGTAGTTCTTCAATGTCATCTATTTCATCAATATCAAGCTCATCTGTCTTTCCATCAACCCACTTAAAATGATTGGAATTTTTCTTTGTTTTGTTGTTATTTATAGGATTATTATTAAGTCTAGGTTTGCTATTATATTGCACATTTTTGGCTTGTTGACCAATCTTTTCACATAGCCAAATAATCAACATAATTGGCAGTATAACTATGAATAAAATTAAAAGCAATCCACCACCAATATCATTTCCCCTCCTTCTTCTCACTAATAATCATCTCCTTCATCTTCTTCCCATTCATCATAGTCGAAATCTTCGTCGTATTCATCATCTTCTTCTAAATCTTCATCTTCTTCGTCCAACTCAAAGTTATCAATTTCCTGTTGTTTTTTCTTTTTTGTTGTTGTTTTTACGACATCATCTTCATCTAACAATTCTTCCATCATCATTAAATCTAAATAGTTTAATGGGTCAAATTTTCCATCATCTAGCAATCCCATACTTACACCTCATACTTTTTCAAAACTTCACTTAAAGTGTTCTTTATTTTTTCTCTTGTTTCCTTCGGACTAATAACCTCGATATGTTTACCATATTGCATAGCCCAGTAAATCAATGCTTGTTCATTTACATTCAACTTTACGCATAGTGTATTATCTTTGTTTTCAGATACTGATACACTATCACCAAACCAGTCAATTATATCTCCGAGATACTTTGCTTCATCTAATTTCAAAGTGGCAGATACTGAATTTCCAAAGGTCATATAGATATGTTCTTTGATATATTTATCCTTTGAAAATCCTTCCATATCATCAAGCTCTTTCATTGGTTTAATTGGTTCATCAAGCAATTTAATGTTTGAAATACAATCAATCTTATAATTTGACAAGTTATTATATTTGTCATAATTGCAAACCAAATAGTATTTGCCACGAGAATTAACAAGAAAATATGGATTTATCTTGAACTCTTTTCCTTTAAATCTTGGTGTTTGTTCCTTTGACACTTTGTATTCATTGTAACAAAATGAAACTTTCTTGCCTTTTTCTATGGCTTCATTTAAGACTTCAATAATGTAAAACATTTCTTTGTTTTTTGATTTTGAAACAACATCTATCTTATTTGTAGCCTTATACTTTGTCTTTTGATATTTGCTACATGATTTTGTTAGTTTTTCAATTAACTCCCTAACCTGCTTTGCTGGTATAGAGTTAGATGAATTAACGGCGTCAACTAAATACATTAGTTCGCCATCTTCAAAATCTCTTTCAGCAAGAAAAACACCATAATTTCCACACTTTACAATTTGATAACCGGCGTCCATAAGTGTTCCTATGTTAGAAGCGACTGTTTTAATATCTGGTCTTTCATCATATATTGAACTCAACTTCTCCATAATTGCTGGATAATTCATAGGGTGCTGTTCATCTGTGTATCTTGTTAAGATGTCTAAAATATGAAAAATTATTATTTTTTTGTCGCTTGCTAAACTCATCTGTTATACCTCACTATTTTAATTTCAAAGATAGTATAGCATACTAGCAATCCAAAAAAAAAGGATTTCGACAAAGCGAAACCCAATTTTTTGGTGTTTATTAAGGTTTTATTATTTCAACCTCTAAACCACATTTTTTAGCATAATCTATTGTAGATTTTGTTCCGCCCGGCAAACCATTAAATAAAGCAATCAACAGAGATGAGTTGTTAACCATAAATTTGTTTCTATCCAACATACATTGTGGACCAGTATATTCTTCATTTTCACAATGAACATCATCTAACTGTTCTAACAATTTTTTATATCTTTTTACTTGGCTTTCCGGCCATTTGGCGTATTGATTTCTACAAGGTAATGCACCAATTATTTTTATGTTGTTATATTTCTTTTTTAGTTCAAGCAATGCTTCGACACTAATCATATCAAAACCAAGTGCCATTCCAGAAATAAATGTTTCATATCCCCTTTCAATCGCACTTATCAATTTTTCTTTTAGAGCTTGCTTCATTTTAAGACATCTTTCATCTTCTTCATTGAACTTCCAAGGCAGTTTCTGACTTCTATGCCCAGTAAAACAAGCTGTCTGACCTTTTTCCATTTCACTCTCCAATATATCAATCAAGGATATATCGTTTATTATCACATATTCAAACATAAAAGTCAAGGATATATCCCAGAGATTTGAGAATACTAAATGGTAAAATAAATAAAGGATATATCGTTGGAGAGTATGATTATGAAAACTACGGAAGCAATAACTAAAAGAATACTAAATCTTTGTGATGAACGAAATATAACACCAAATAAATTAGGAACAATCGCTGGCGTTGAGCCTAGCACAATAACAAGTATATTTTACGGAAAAAGCAAAAATCCGGGAATTGTAACACTAAAAGCAATTTGCGACGGATTAGAAATTACATTATATGACTTCTTTAATGATGATTTGTTTAAAAACAATGATTTAGATGATTAAAAAAAGATTGAGCAACCACACTCAATCTTTTTTATTACAATTTTTTAAGTTCAGTTATATCATCAAACATTATGACATTATTATCCACAAGTAGTTTTTGTTCATAGACATCAACTTTTGACTTGCCTTTCATTGTTTTATAATATCCATCACAAAAGAAAGTTACTTCAACACTATCACCTTTTTCTAAGTCATTAAGCGTTTTGGATATTTCTTCTATTTTTTCTTCTGTTATGTCGCCTTTTTCAATTCTATCGTGTTCGTATTCCTTCAATCTCAAAGCTTGTTGCAAGCCTTTCAAAGCGTCAAAAGGTGCAAACTGTCTTGCTCTATCACCTCTCGGCATTTTAGTTCTCTCCACTCTTATGACCTCCTATTGACTTATTTCTTTCGATTTGTGTAGCCTTTTCATTTAGGTCAATACCTTTCAATATTGAATTTTTCCCATACCTATCTTGAAGATTTAGCACACTATCAACCAGTTTTTTCTCTTTTGCTACTTTATCAAAATCTGTAAAGAAATCATATTGTTCCTTTTCATCAGATACAAGTTCAGCAAAATCATATCCTATTTTTCTAATTGGTTTTTGTTTATCAACTATCTTATCAAACAACTTATCAGTGTATTCCCCTATAATTGTATATAGATTAGTTGTTACATTCATTCTTGTAGTTCCTTTGGCAACTGACTTATCATCACCATAACCAACAAATAAATGAATTAAATTTGTCGAATAATGTTGTCTTGCTAAATCATAGCAACCATTTTGAACCATCTCTCTCATAACAATCTTTGCGTCCTTATAGATATAATTGCAAGGCAATATTTGAGAAGATGAAATTGACCTTGATTTTGTTTTGTAAGATTTTATATCAGACATCAAACAAGGTTCTCTACCCCAAGCATGGTCAATCAATAGTTCAGCATTAACACCAAACTCTTTATACAAATAATCCTCATTAAATTTGGCAATTCCTTCCATATCGTGAATTCCATATTTTGCTAGTCTATCAATGGTTCCAGTTGATATTTGCCAAAAGTCAGATAATGGTTTATGGTTCCAAAGTGTTTTTATATACTTATTTTCATCAAGCCAACCTATTCTATCTGGTGCGTGTTTTGCTGTAATGTCAAGAGCAATTTTAGCCAAATACATATTTGTTCCAATTCCAGCACTTGACGGAATATGAAAGTTATCATAAATTTCTTTCATCAATTTTTGAGCAAAATCCTTTGCCCTTGTTTTATACATCTTTAAATAATCAGTTACATCTAATATACATTCATCAATCGAATAAACGTGAATATCATCTTTTGACATATACTTCAAATAAAGTCCATATATGTTAGCAGCGTATTCGATATATTTTTTCATTCTAGGTGGCGCAATTATAAAATCTATTGTTTTAGGTATTTCAAAAAGTCTGCACCTATTTTTTATTCCTAATGCTTTTAGTGCTGGCGAAACAGCCAAACAAATTGTCTTATCTGTTCTACTTTCATCAGCCACTACAAGTTTTGTTGTCATAGGGTCTAGTTCTCTCTCTGCACATTCAACAGAAGCAAAAAAGGATTTCATATCTATAACAAAATATACTCTTTGTTTGCTGTTCTCCATTTACTTACTCCCTTTCTATTATAACATACCTTTATGGAAAATATATGGATTTCAATCAATAAAACAAAAAAGAGTTTGAACATTGCAAACCCTCTCTATGCTGATACTTTCAATTCCTCCTTTATATAGATTTTTGTATTAGATATTCGTGGCAGTATCATTCCACATAGTCCTATTATATCAATGGCAGGCGCCATGGCGGCTCCCATGTTATTTGCGTCAGTAATTCCATAGTCTGTAACCTTTCCTAGCGTTGCCGAAGTTAAGCAAACATCGCTTCCCGTTCTTGACAAAATTGTGCAACCACTGCCAGTAACTGTCCATTGGCTTACTGGTGGGCGTTGGTTTCCAAGTTCAAGCGGATAGCGATATTGTTTTTCAACTGAAGAAAAATGGCTTCCAGTTGCACAAGCCACATTATTAAGATATTTTCCATCAATCAAAAGTCCGCCAATAATTAAACTTTCTGCCATGGTTGAACAAGCCCCATAAAGCCCCAAAAAGCCCGAGTCTAGGTCACGAGCCGAAAAACTTGATGAAATTATTTGGTTCATAAGGTCGCCCGCAATAAGAGCGTCAATTTGATTAGCCTTTAATTTAGCCTTATTTATTGCCCCATAAATTGTGGTTTCAAGCATTTTTCTTTCGGCTTTTTCATAACTTTTTTCCCCAAACAAATCATCTTTCAAAATGTGGTCAAAATAGTTTTTAAAGTTTCCTTCGCCTTCTTTTTTGCCAACCAAAGCGTAACAAGCCTTTATTTTTGGCTTGTTTTTAAAAAATATTGTTTGCTGTGATTTATAATCTTTTACCATAAAACTCCTAAATAAAGAAATATATTATTCCCACAATAATTGAACTGACTGTCCCCATAACAATAACTGGACCAGCCACCGTAAACATCTTTACGCAAAGCCCCAAAATTAGCCCTTCTTTTTTATATTCAAGTGCAGGGCTTGCAATAGAGTTGGCAAAACCAGTAATTGGAATAATACTTCCAGCACCAGCGAATGTTCCAATGTTGTCATAAACGCCAAGAGCAGTTAAAAATGTTGACAGAAATATCAAAATAACAAGCATATAGGTTGTTAGTTGCATATCTGTTAAAGTTGGATTGATATATGCAAGCAAGTCATAAAATCCTTGACCTATACAGCAAATAAGCCCGCCCACCCAAAAAGCATTAAAAAGCGATGGAAATTTTTTGCTTTGTGGTGATTTCTTGCTAACATATTCATTATATTTTTTGTTTCTTTCAGTAATATTCATAAACTTCCCTTCAAAATTTAGTTTATATTAATATTTAACGCAAAAAAATTTTTTAAACCTTATAAATAAAAATTCAAGATTTGCACACACTAACAAAAATTGGAGGAAATCTTATGAAAAAAATTTTATGTTCTCTTCTTGCCGTGCTTGTAATTTTTTGCTTGGTTGGCTGTGGCGAATCAAACGAAGTTGCTTTGGCACGAAGAATATCAAAAAACACAACAAATTTGTTGAATGCTATTAATAACCTTGAACAAGTTACTCAAAGCGACATTGCAATTAATGAGTTTGAAGGAATTTATCAAAGTCAAAACGCTGCAATTAAAAATCCATATCAAACTTCAAAGGTTAGCAAAATCAAACAAATTTTTAAACGAAACACAGCAAATATTAAAGATATTACTCAAAAACATACACCAGAATTTGTTGACAACACAAACCAAGATAGCAATAAAAACACAAATTATGGAAATCGATTTGTTTATAACTCAAGATATATAAACAACACCGACTACTCTAATAATTCAGTTAATAACCTAGATATTTTTAAAGGCAAAATTGAAAGTTTGTATAACGCTTGTCAAGATTGTTCAATAGTTAACAATCAATGCTTATCTTGCCAAAATCAACTTAAAACTTCAATTTCAGAATGCAAAACTTTGTGCTCTAAACTTGAAAATGGTGAAATTAAACTTTCCGAAGACGAACTTAAACTCTGTGGAACATATTGCGACCAAATAAATTCATATTGCGACCAAATTAAAGACTGCAAAGGTAAATGTAATAATTATGTTGACACTTTAAAGGCTTTAAAAGGCTATTTTGGCTCAAACAGCGAAACCTTGGTTAGTAATTACCTAAACCTATTAGGCTCGTTAGAAAACCGTTTAAACTGCTATAACGGCGCATTAGAATGTGTTAATAATTGTAATAGCCTTTTAAAAAATTGTTATAACTGTAACAACACAAATAATACAAATAATAATGGCTATAAAAATTATGACTTAAACAATATCAATCAAAACACAAACAATCAAACTCAATTTGAAAAAGACCAAAACAATCAAATTGAAGATGATTTTAAAAACACAAACCCTTTAACAAAAGATATTAAAGAAAACCCAAACAAATATCCTCAAAATCAAAATGGTTCAAATAACCCAAATTATGTTAACCCAAACTTTAACCCAAACAACAATTTTAATGGTCAAAATTTTGGATATAACGGATATAATTCAAACAATTTTTATAATGGATTTCACAATAATGGATATAACAATTATTACAATCAAACACCTAATAATGTAAACTCTTATGCAAATGGTTATAGAAATATCGACACCTACAAAAACAATCTTCCTTATGGAGAAAATTATGGATATAACAATTCTAATTTTGCGGGCAAAGATAATAATACTATGATTGAAAATGATAACAACAATCAAGAAAACAAAATTGAAAAACTTGAAAATGGAAACAGAGATTTTACAACACTTGAAGGTCATTTTTTAGTTCCAAATTTTGATGATAAAAATAACAATCAAAACGAAAATAATTTAGATAACAACCAAAATAATATTATTGAAAATGATAGCAAAATTGAAAATAATGATAATCAAACAAATCAAAATTTGAATATTGATGAAAATAATATAAATTCACAAATAAATGATAATGAAAAAGAACTTTTAATTGAAAACAACAAAGAAATTGAACAAAGAGCAAAAGAAAATAATGAAATTTTGGAAAATGAAAATCAAAATAACGGTGAAATAATTTCTAATAATAATGATGAAAATAACGCTGAAAATAATCAATCAAACATTGACAATCAAAACAATATAAATGATAATATAAATGATAATGGTGTTCAAGATGACAACCCCAAAAACAAAAATGAAATAATAAATTTTGATAACCAAAAAGAAATTGAAAATGATAACATAAAACAAGCATCATTTTAACCAAAAAATCCACAATTATTATGCAATCGCCCCACTGGGCGATTGATTTTTATAGTGGATTTTTTGATGTTTTTAATATAATATAGGTTAAAAATTTGTTAAATAAATTCTTTAAAATAGAACTTTTTTTTATTAAATTTATTCTTTATATCTTTGCTTAATTTTCTCCAAAATTTTAAGTTCAAGCCTTGAAACTTGCACTTGGCTAACATTAAGTTTTTTTGCAACTTCGCTTTGCGTTTTGTCAAGATAATATCTTAAATATATTATTTGTTTATCCCTGTCGCTCAAATTTTTAATAATGCTTTTTAAAACAATTTTGTCAATCATTTTTTCTTGGCTTTCGTCATCTTCAATAGTTTCAACAAGTGTTCGGCTTTTCCCGCTTGTGTCATCAATTTGTTCGTTCAAACTTAACACCGCCCTTGAACTGTCAAGAGCAAACATAACTTCGCTTTCTTCAATGCCAAACTCTTTTGAAATTGCCTGAATGCTAGGGCTTTCGCCAAATTCGTTTTTATATTTGTTTATATATTTGTTAATTTGAATATATTGTGTTTTTAACGCTCTTGAAACTTTTACCGCCCCGTCATCACGCAAAAATCGTTTAACCTCTCCTGCAACCATAGGAACAGCATAAGTAGAAAATTTAACGCCAAATTCGGGCTTAAAATTTAAAATTGCTTTAACAAAGCCTAAACTTCCAAGTTGATATAAATCTTCATATTCAACGCCTTTGTTTTTATAAAATTTTATGATGCTTTTTATTAATGGTGAATTATTGTTAATTAATTCTTCTTTTGCATTTTCATCTCCATTTTGAGCACTGGCAATAAGTTTTAATGTTTCTTCTTGACCAAGCATTAAACACCAATCGCATTAAATTTTTCGTTTTTAATAAACTTCTCCATAACAACAGTAACACCACACTTTCCATTTTTTTTAACATCAACTTTGTCCATAAAACTCTCCATAACCGTAAAACCCATTCCCGAGCGTTCTTCTTCGGGTTTTGTTGTAAAAAAGGGTTCTCTGGCTTTTTCAAAATTTTCAATACCAACTCCTTCGTCAGAAATTGATATGTAAATTTTGTCTTCAAAAAGTTTTACAACAATTTTAATATCTCCATCTTTGTTTGGATAGGCGTGCACAACGCAGTTAGTAACTGCTTCACTAACCGAAGTTTTAATTTCAGTAAGTTCGTCTAAATTCAAATTAAGTGGCACGCAAAACGCAGCAACCGTGCTTCGTGCAAAACTTTCATTTTCGCTTATTGCTTTAATTGTTAATTTCATTTCATTTAATAATTTCATTTTTCACTCCTAAACCAATTTTGGCATAATTTTATATAGTCCAGTCATATCAAATATTTTATCTATGTGTTTGTTTGGATTTGTAAGATAAAGCGGTATATCGTTTGATTTAAGCCGTTTGTAACGCCCAATCATTACGCCAATTCCCGTTGAGTCCATAAAGTCGAGTTCAGTTAAATCAACAATAACTTGACCAAATTTTTCGCTATCCAAAATATTGTCAAGAGTTTCTCGTGTGTAAACTGCACTATGTTCGTCAAGTTCGCCAACAAGCGAAACATAAAGCACATTTTTGTATACCCTAGTTTTTATTTCCATTTTTTCACTCCTGTAACAAAATTTTAGCAAAAAAATTTGTGCAAAAAATGAAACAAAATTGTTTTAATGGTCTAATTTTGTCGCATGAATATTGACAATTAAGACCTTTTGTGTTAGCATTAATAAAAAGGAAGTTTTTATGACGATTGAATTTATATTATCACAAGTGTTCATTTGTATTTCGGCTTGCATTTATTCAATAAGTTTGATTTTAAAAACCAAGCAAAAAATGCTTGCTCTTCAAATGATTTCAAGTGTTTTCTATATCTCCCACTATTTTTTGCTAAAAGCAAATTTGGCGGGCTTTGTTGCGGTGCTAGAAACAATAAGACTATTAGTTTTTTTCTTATTAGACAAAAAAGAAAAGTTTAACAAACCAATAATTCGAATTTTTGCTTGCGTGCTTTTTAGTTTGTTAAGCATTGTTTGTGCAATTTTCACTTGGGACGGAATTTATTGCTTGCTTCCTTTAATTGCCACTGTTGTGGTTAATATAACTTTAAGTTTCAAAAATGTAATATTTTATAAATTTGGGGCTTTAATTTATGCAAGTTTAATTATTGTCTATCTTTTCCTAATAGGTTCTATTCTTGGCGGAATTTCGCAAAGTATAACTTTTGTGTTTGGGCTTATTGGATTAATTAAAAGTCTAAAAAATTTGAAAAAACAAAATATAAAAACAAAAACCGAAACTGAAATTGAAACGAAAAATCAAGATTTGTTGGATTTATCCAAAAATACACTATAAAAAAAATCTCACTTTATTTTGAGATTTTTTTGTTTAAACTTGTAAAAAATTGTAACAATTTTGACCTTGATTTTAATATTCAAATATTCACATATAAAAATTTGTAATATCTTGCCTAAAATTTTTAAACAATGAATTTTTAATTATATATATCTTGTTTTGAAATAGTTTTGTTTTCTATTTTCAAAATTTTATTGCACACATTTTTAACAAAACTTTTGTCATGACTAACAATAATCAGCGAGCCATCAAAATTTTTAAGCACATTTTCCAAAAATATTTTATTATTAATGTCCAAATGATTTGCGGGCTCATCTAATATCAGCAAATTATAGTCGCTTAAAATTATTTCATTGATTTTTATTTTCATTCTTTCCCCAAGCGACAAAGTGTTAATTTTTTTGTTAAAAAGTTGTTTGTCAAGCCCCATATTTGCAAGATTTGTTAAAAATTTAGTTTTATATTCATAACCATTTTGGCTTGCAAAATCAATAATTGTTGAGTTATTTTTAAGGTCAAAAACATCTTGCGACAAATAAGCAATTTTAACAGCACTGGATAACCAAATATGCCCATTAAATGGTTCTTTTTCCAAAATCATTTTTAAAAGCGTGGTTTTTCCACAGCCATTAAGTCCGCAAAGAGCAACTTTTTCGCCATTTTCAATCACAAAATTTGCGTTTTCAAAAAGAGTGTTTGTTCCAAATGATTTGCTAATATTTTCGGCTTTAATCAAAACTTTTGAACCAATGTTTTGAGCATTTAATTTATAAAAAATTTCTTTTGCTTCAACTGGTCTTTCAATCATTTTTTGTTTTTCTTGAACAAGTCGTGTTTCTTTGGCTTTTGCTTGTTTGCTTAATTTTGACGCTTTAACTGCCATTCCACCCTTAAAGCCTTTGCTCCGTTTGTCTGACGAACCATCACGCCTAGAATTTTTGTCAAGTTCATGGGCTTTTTGTTTTAGTTTGGCAATTTGATTTTCAATTTTTTGGTTCAAAGATTTTTGAAAAGCATATTGCTTTTTTTCAAATTCAATTTTTTCTGTTTTTTGCAAATAATAATCGTCATAATTTCCATAATATTCAAAAACTTGCCCATTTTCAATTTCAATAATTTTGTTTGCAATTTGGTTCAAAAAAAATCGGTCATGCGATATTGCAACAATAGTGCCCTCAAAATTTTTGATTTTTTCAATAAGCCACAAAATCCCATTTTCGTCAAGATGATTAGTTGGCTCGTCAAGCAAGATTATGCTGGCACTAGTGTTGTTAAAGGCTTTTATTAAAGCAAGTTTTGTTTTTTCTCCGCCTGAAAAATTTTGTGTGTTGCCATTCAATTCTTCAAAGTTTTTGTTTAGTTCAATTTCTTGGCATAGTTTTTTAAATTCAATGTTTTCGTCAATAGTTTTGTTATTGTCAAAATCAGTTGATTGTTTAACATATTCAATGTTTCCAATCAAATTCACTTGCCCGCACTCTGGCAACAAATCTTTTGATATTATATTCATAAGAGTGCTTTTGCCAGAGCCATTTGCACCAACAATGCCAATTTTTTCTCCGTCATAAATTGTTAAATTCAAGTTTTCAAAAAGTTTTTTATCTGCAAATTCTTTGCTAATGTTATTAAGAATAATCATATCAATTCCCCCTTATGCGTCAAATTTAACATAAGAACTAATAAAAAAAATTTGCATCACTGCAAATTTCAAATTGATATATAAAAATAAACCAACTAATAAATCTATCAGTCTTATGCGCTTTTCACATAAAACCGAATTATGCTTTATGTGATTATTTAGTTTTTGTTTATTTTTTTATTCATTTCTTCTCTCCTTATATTATTATATTACCCCAAAAAAACTGCAATGTCAACAATTTTAAAAAATTTTTCACTTTTTATTTTTGTTCGTTTTTAATTTAACATATATTATTTGTAAAATAAAAAAGCCTAAACAAAAAGTTTAGACTAAAATTTTAATATTTTCTTTCTTCATTTGAAACAAATGTGAAAGCAACAGCACCAGGACCAACATGAGCACCAATAATTGGACCCATAATTCTAATTTCTGGCTCTATATTAAACTCTTGCTTAATCATGTCGGCAAGCAATTTTGCTCCTTCAATATTATCGGTGTGAACAACCTTTGGGAAACAAAATTCTTTGTTAAAAGTATAGTTTTGTTTTACTTCATTAACAATAGATTTGAATGCTTTTTTAATTCCGTTTTCTTTTCTAACAACTGAAAGTTTGCCTTCTTTTGTAAATTCTATAATTGGTTTAAGTTGAAGTATTGTTCCTATTGTTGCGGCAGTGCCACTAATTCTTCCGCCCCGTTTTAAATGCATAAGGTCGTTTACGGCAATAAAATGTTGGGTTAAAGGTTTTAATTTTTCAATTATTTCAACTGTTTCACTTAAACTTTTGCCTTCTTCACGAAGTTTCAAAGCCGTTCTAACCAAATTTCCTTCACTAACAGTTGTTGTGTTGCTTTCAATAGCAATATAGTTAATGTCTGGAAATTGTTTTTTAACTTCACAAATCGCTTCATTAGCACGGTCAATAGTTGGGCTTAAACCCTTTCCTTGACTGATATGCAAAGCATTTTTAATTCCGCTTTTTGCCATTTTTGTGAAAAGTTCAACATGGGCATCAAAATTCAAAATTGAAGTTCGAGCAATAACTCCTCTTTTTAGTGCTTGATAAAAATTAACATAATCGTCATAGCATTTAAAATCATCAAGATATTCGGTGATACTTCCTTTTTCTTCCATTGTGTAATTTAGTTTTCCAACAAACAAACCAAGTTTTTCTATTTCGTCAGCATAGAAATCAGAAGTAGAATCGGTTGAAATTGCAAAAGTATTAATCATTATATATAAATCCTTTAAAATTATTTTTCCACAAAAAGAATAGCAAAATTCAACAAAAAAGTAAAATAAATTATATAAATTTTTAATAATTTTTTTCAATTCTAAAAGTTTTTAAACACAATTAAAAAATTTTGTTTATTTTTTACCTTTACATTTGAATTTTATATTTGATTTTAAAAATTTAGATTTTATAATATGCTTTTAAAATAATAAAAAAAGCCTTTCAAATGAAAGACTTAATTGCTTTACTGGTGCCTCGAGGCGGAATCGAACCACCGACACGAGGATTTTCAGTGAGGACAAAATAGCAATAAACATTCGACAAATAAAGGGATTGCTTCACATTGATACAAGTTTTGATACAAGTTTTAAGTTAATTTTAGTCTTTATTTTATTAAAAAAAACAGAGGATTTTATATCCTCTGTTTTTATATCTTCATTTTCTTTAATACTATATTTTTTCGCCAAGCAGTTACAAATTTTTGAACAGCTGTTTCTTCTGGTGTTGTCCCGTTTGAATACCCTCGACACTGCTCAACCTTCAAAGTTTTTGGGTTAAGCTCCAATGTATAAAAACTTTTATTTAAACTATCACTATGTCGAACAAAACAAATAATTGAATTACCGTCTTTAACACGACCTAAATATGAACCTACACAGTTATGATTATCAATTCCTTCTTGAATAATATCCTCGGCCCTTTTTGGCACAACTATGGAATATTTTTTACTCTCATATTTTAATTTTTGATATTTTTTACATTTTGATTGAACCGCATCATATAACGATTTATTTTTTATTGACTCCACTTTCATATAAGCCATATCATGAGCTATTTTAAAATCTTTAGGTTTTAAATATTTCGTATCTGATAAATCATATTTCAATATTTTTGCATTTTCTAAATAATCTCCATAATCCCTTAAATTATTATAATCTTTTAAAGTTTTAAAATAATATTTTTTTAACGAAGTATAACTAATTGTTTTAAAAACATCATCAGAATTAAACGCCGATTTAAACACATGCATAAATTCTAAATCTTTTTTACTAGGTTTAATATTATATTTTTGTAAATACTGTAAACTATTAAAATCAAAGGAATCTAAATTATGATTAATTAAATATTTAAAATATGGCTTCTCAAGTTTTAAAAACTTAATTATATTATTTTCTTTAGCATCATAATTTTTATAAGACAAGTAATCTCTATCTACAAAATCTGATACTAAATTATACAACTTTAACTTAATCAAATATTCATATTGCGGAAATTTGTAGTAAGATTTAAAAAAACTATATAAATCTATTTTAGTATTCAAACAAAATTTATTTAAAGGCAAATATTTTAAATGGCCAATATTAAACATCATTAAGTTTTTATTATATACATATAAACAATCTGGCAAAGTATACGCCATATTTTTATAATAACCCAAAGTCCAATCAGAATTATATTCCCTATAATATCGATGAAAATAAACATTACTATTAAAAAAATCAATTTTAAACAACAGTCTTTGCATTTCAAAATAAACATATTTAATGCTTAAATAATGTGTAATTCGTTCAACCCTAAATGTTCTTAAAATAAAAGTTTCATCAGACAATTTTGTTACATATTGAAAATAATCTCTATCGCAACATTCTTTAAATTTAATATTTTTTAATTTCATCTTCCCATGGCAATTAAGACAATATATAAATCTTTGTGATTTATCTTTTTTGATAACCATATTTTCGCATTTACAATTTTGGCAATAACCTAAAACATTATTTTCAGTTTTTTTATAAAACAAATACCTATGTTCTTTAAAAACCGTTTTATCAAGCCAAATATCAATATCTTTTGGTAAATTATCTCTATTACAACAATCACAAACTTCTTTTAATAATTTTCTATCTTCAACTTTTATATATGCCATATTACCACCTATATAAAATCTTCTAAATTTATAAAATTTGTTTTTGTAGTATTTATAGAATCTTTTTGTTTAATATCTTTTAAACTTAAATATTCTATAATAAACTCTTTTGTTTCTTTTGGTGTAAAACAGTAACAATTATTAACTGCTTTTTGTTTTGCTCTAGTTCTCATTTTTTCATAGCAATCTTCTATAGTTAAATTAGAATTAAAATCTATATAATCCGGATAATCTTCTAAAACTTCTTCTACGGCATTTAATAACTGTTTAAAAACTAAATTATTGCTTGTTTCCAAATCCTGTCTTTGCATTAAAATAAATTCTTTTTTTAACATAATGTTTCCACCACCTTCTTTAACGCTAATTTACAATTTTCTCTTTTATCTTCAGGAACACGAGAAATCAAATTATTTATTGCATAAATATTTTGCTGTAATTCTTCAAACCTAAATTTGAATTCCACTAACGCTGTTGAATTATTTATCTCCAATTGTTTTTGAAGGCTCTCACATTTGTTTTGAATTTTTGTCAAAGACCGCTCATGCATTTTTGAAATATTTTCCTGTGATAATTTTTCTCCTTCTAGTTTTTTAATTTTTTCTTTCAACTTTTCTAATTCTTCATTTTGGACATTCGAAGAAACTTTTTTATCATCTTCTATCTTTTCCATTTGAGTAGATTTTTTAGACAACTCATCTTTTAGTTTAGTCAATTCTTTTTCCAGTTCCGCAATAGAGTATTTATATTTATCCTCTTTGTCTTTAAATTTATTCTCAAACTCAGTATTCTTTTTAGTTAATTTTTCAATTTCAGATTTTAATTCTGTTACACTAGAATCTTCTATATCGACTGTTTCAATTACTGCTTGTCTTTCTTCTTCAGGAAGTGATGAAAGCATTGATAATTTTGTAATACCTATTTGTGCACTCGAGTGCACAAAATCTTCACCTAATTGTTCTAACACTTGAATGTATTTATATGCTTGTCTTCGTTTTAATCCACATATTTTTTCTGCATAATCTTCAAAAGTTTCACAATCGGCTTCTAAATACAATTTTTCATCTCTCATAACTTTTAAATTTTTAGATAATGATATGACACTATTAGTTATCATTGCCCCAGCGTTTAAAATGTTGTTATGTATCAATACAAACTTTGCTTGACTTTCTGTTAATTCTTTTTCTTCTTTTATCATTATTTCGTTTATATCCATAGTTTATTTACCTTCTTTTATTCTTTTGATTTGATTGTCTAGAAAATTGTTAATTTGTCTAGCTGTATAACCAAGGTCTATTATGACATTACATGCCAAATTTTTTGCTTTTTCAAGTTCATTTATAGCAAGTTCTTTTTGTGATTGTTTGAGTTGTTGGTTTTCTTGATTTATAATTTCTGCATCTTTTATAATGTTCTTATTTTGCATGATAATTTCTATATTTAATTTCTGAAAATATTTAATCTCTTTATCTTGCTGGTTGAGTAAATCACACAGAATATTCCAACTATGAATGTCATCACTTAGGTCTTCTTCTGTATCAATAATTGCCTTGCCCAGTTCTTCATCATTATAAATTAATTTATATCTTTCTTTTTTTTCCATATTTTTCTCCCTTTAATTCTTTGATTTGATTATTAATACACTCTAACACTTGCCACCTTTTATACACTCGTATAGGCTCCTTATGATTGTCAAATTTGTGGTGTGTTTCATTCCTTGTAAATTATAAAACAACTTATCCGATTCACTAATAGCAAGTTCTTTTTGTGATTGTTTAAGTTGTTGGTTTTCTTTTATTAGTTTATTTTCTCTATCCAAACAACCTTTAATTTGTGGTTCTATTCTCTTATAAATACAATAATCTTGCCATTCTTTATCATTTAATGAATGTTGTTTTAATTCTTTAATTTCTTCGTCTTGCTGGTTGAGTAAATCAACTAATTTATAAATTTCATTATAACAATAATTTTCAAGAGTTAAAATTATTTGTTGTGTTTTGTTATCAAACATTACTGATGGCTCTCCAAGTTCAAAATCCGCTATTTCATATCTCTCTTTTTCTTTCATAATTTTCTCCCTTTATTTCTTTTTGATATTTAATCTTACCCTTTTGTTTAAGTTTCTTTTTTACAGTTATTTTTTTTCATAATTTTCACCACCTTCTTCTATTAATTCAATAGCCATATTATTCACTGTTCTTTTTTCATAGTGAAAACCTTTTTCATCTATTCTAATAATCGTATGTATTCTTCTTAAAAATGCATAAAACAATCCATTTTCTCTATCATTTTTATAAAGTTCACTAATTGGCAAATTTGAAACAATATAAACTTTTGTATAACAAGCAATTTTGTTTGAATACCGTGAAGGTAACTGCATTGGATACCTATCAAGAAGTTTATTCATTAAAGTAATATCTATTTTTCCAGTAAACTCATCAAATACAATAATATCTTCGCCATTATAATTATCAAAATTTCCATTTCCATAAAACGGCACATCATAATAAGTTCCTAACGGGTGCTTACTTATTATATAACTCGTTTTACCTATACCAGGCTTGCCATAAATATAAGTAACATTTATATCTCGCAACTTAACCCGAAATTCATCATATCTTGCACGTTCTTTAATACTTTCAATTTTATTAATATTGTTTAAATAAAGTTTAGGATATAACTTTTCAAGTTCCTCGTTAGATGTGTTTAATTTTACTAACTCCATAAAATTACTTATATCGGTTCTTGCTCTTTCTTCTGCAAATGCCCCAATTTCAACAGGACCTTCAACTCGAGTTTCCTTCTTTGAACAATAATCTCTAGCCTGAACATTCGTTCCCTTTGCTTCTTCAATATGTGCTTCTGGAAAATAGTTTTTCATAGTAGAAAATCGTTTTCCAACTGAAAATATTATAAAAGCCTGTATATGCGGAGTTCCTTTCTGCTCTCCAACTTCTCTTTGAAAGATTGCATACTTAAAGTGCTCTAAATTTTTTATATACTCGCTAAGTTCTTCCAAAGACCGTGGCTCATTATTCATAGTGAGACACCACCGTCTTTTCATTGTTTCTGACATATCTCATTTGCTCCAATCAAAAAAATAATATGTATGTTACGCAGTTACACAGTCAAAACGCCAATATGTTACGCAGTTAAAAACTTATCAATCCCTTTATTTATAAGGGTTTCAAAATGTTATGTTACGATGTTACGCAGTTGCTAAAGGGTAATACTAACCTTTAGCAACTGCGAATTGCCCCTGCGGGGCACAAATTTGCAAGCAAATTTGCTATAAAGATACTCATGCTTTGCAATAATACTCATTTTTTTTCTCCATACTCATAACCTTTGGTTAAAAATACTCACAGGTAAGCTAAAAATTAATTATTATCTGCTTTATACTCTATTGAGTTTTGTTTTTGAGCTTCTAATTGTTCTTGTTCTACTATTTCTGGTTGAATTATCCGCTCCGCTTTTTGACCCGCTATTAAATCTTCAGAGTCCGTAACATAGTCAGGCTCTTCATCTATCGGTTCTTCTATAAGTTCAGGCTCTTCGATTTGCTTTCTTATACTTGACGAAATAGGGTCTTCAAATAATTTAGCCATTTCATAATTAAATTTTTCTCGTTTTAAAATTAATTGCTCTATTTCATCATTAATTTTGCACCCAAAAAACCTGCGAAATTTATACCAAAAAATTTTACTACGTTCTTTACAGTCTTTCTTTTTAAGATATTTCATTCCTTTTTTACTTAAAAACTCTAAATTGTTAATAGAATTATTATAATCGTCAGTCATCATTGCATCCATCTTGCCATACATATCACCAGACAAACAACCTTCTGTATGTTGAGATAAAGTATCATATAAGCCAAAATATCGCTCTTGCAAAACGTCTAAAACATTTATAATGCTATATTTTTTAGTCTTATTTCTCTTATTTTTCTTTACTTTTTTAATTGTAACAACTTCTTTTTCTTTACCCATAATATTCTCCCTTTTTATGCTTCTGCAACCCTTTTATCGCCAAAAAAAGTTGGTGGTGGAGTTGCTGACCAAACTTCTTTTAATTTTTCACATATATCAGGCATTAATCTGTATGGTCTTAACCATTCTTGCGAAAAATCCTGATTTCCATTAAGATATAAAAATTCAAAGAAATGTGTATCAAAAAACTTATACAAATTCTCATTACAAACAATTATATCTTCCGTGCCTAATTCCTTATTACCTTCTTCATATTTTTCTAAATCACTATAACAATTAAATCTATGTATATACCATTTTGCTTGAATTAAATTCCCAAGAGAATCTTCTTCTTTTTCAAGCCTATCAATATAAATAAATTCTTGTGCAATACTTCTTATATTTTTATCAATAAGCCCTGCTCTTTGAGCAATCAAATAAATTGTTAATCTATAATGCCTATGCATTTCATAAAATCTAGATACATAATCGGGGAAATAATAAGACATTCTTGAATTATAATATCTTTGAGCCTCATCTATAAACAATACAGAACCTGGAAGAACTAAATCGACTTCACTTTCTTTTGTTGGAAGTCCCAAATACCAAGGGTTTAATACATAAGGAATTTTAACTGGTCTACCCATAACGCTAATACGAGCATGTCCATTAAAATATGTAACATGTTTTTGCTTTGGATAACTAAATTTAAACCCATTATTATTATATTTTTCTATCAACTTACAACTATTGCGATATAAATCATAACCTTCTATGCAAGTTTTTTGTGCCATTAGATACGAAAATAACAAGGTTTTACCAAAACCTGGAAGCGCTGAAATAACAGTTATCAAACTATATCATCCATTGAATTAGTAAAAATATCAACTTCTTTCAAATTATCAAAAAGCGCATTTAAATCCGCATCTGTATATCTTCTCTCATTCAAATTTGGCTTACATTTTTTCAATTCCGCAAAAAATTCTTTTTGAATTCGCTGTTTAACCTTTTTTATATTTCTTGCGCAATAACTAAGCATTAACGATTTTCCTAGGCATTCTCCACGTTTAAAATCACTTAACAACTTTCCGTTCTTATCCCTTGAGCCCTTTTTAGATAACGAACTATAATATCGTATTTTATCCCCAACAGAACGATTTTGGTATTCCATTTAGCCTCCTTTTTTTTTGACTTATCTCATCAGTATTAAATTAGTCAAATTTAATAGACTAGGCCATTTTCATAGCCTAGTTTCGATTGGAACGCAAGAAAACTCATCAGCACTAACATACTTGCCTAGTTAGTGAAAACAAGGCAAAATATGCCTCGTTTTTCGTTATTTATCATTATTTTATAGCAACTTTTTCACTTAATTTTTTAATAATTAATTCATACGCTTTATCAATAAAATAAAGTTTTGTGTAATTATCATCACTATTCAACTTAAGTTCAATAGCATTAAATTTTTTGCCTTCTTTACTTTCTTTTTCAACATAATTTAAATTTACATCTTCTTTTCCAACCACATCAATTAAATCTTTTGTAGCAGAATCCAAGAATAAATCAAAAGATTTATCATTACTCATCGTTACCTCAATAACAGAATATTCTTTACCTTTTGAACTTTTTTTATCTACTAATTCTATTTTTTTAATTCCTTTCATAATTATCTCCTAAATATAATTTAAATTATTAAATATTAAAGTAATTTAACATTGCTAAACCGTAGTTTAGTCTTACACTTTTTTAATTGCTTTTTAAAGTATTTCTCCGAAACATGTTACAACCAAAACATAAACGCCTTTATACAACACATAACCAACAATATACGACCAATTTGCCATAGATGGTCGAAAAGACCCCAATGTTGCATATAAACGAATTTGTTTGCCCTTTAATTCTTCCGGAGTATATCGCTGTATAATTTCAATTTGTTTTTTTGTCAAATTCAAAATTAAACCTCCTCAACATCAGAATAAGTAAAACCATTTGCATTTTTCTTATTCTTTGCATTATAACATCTTGCACTGTCATTTTGAGCAGCAAGATAACCACTACGATACGCTCTTTGTCTTTCGTTTAAAAATTCACCAGTATAGACATTTCTACCTGTTCGCAATTCAACAGCTGCTTTACAGCCTTTTTCATGAGGATTCAAAAGTGTGAATTTCTTGCCATTTTTCGTAGTTTTTGGATGACCCATTGTTTGTTTATTAAAATAAGCTCTCTGTCCTTTCGCCATAATTTTCTCCTTTAATTAAATTTAGTTTTTAGAAGAACTATAACTTTTTAATCTTACATTGCGCACTGTAAGACATTGGTGAACTTTCACAGACTTGAACTGTGATTATTAGGAAGGAAGTCATCAAAATGAAATTTTTATCCGCAAAATAATAAAATTTCCAAAAAAAACCTAATAGTTTTACCTTTTAAACTAAAAGTTCACAAAAGAAGTAAATATTACTTCTTTTATTTTATAAAAATTATTCCGTAACTAAATCGCCATCGGTGCAATGAATGGTTACGCCTAGTTGAAGTTGAGCATCATCTGAAAAGTTTTTTGCTTGCCACTCTTCTTTTGTTCCTGCATAAAATATATCTGAAACACTACAAGAAAATGCATTACCATAATACATCAAACCAGAAGCACTCACGATAACTTTTGAAATATCAAATCGCCCTAATTTTATTGTTCTTAATGTATTGCAACCGAAAAACAAGCATTCCATTGTTGTAACATTAGACGTATCAAGGTTTGACAAATCTATTAAAGTTAATTTTTCACAATCTTCAAAAGCACTATTCAAAGAAGTTAAACCATCAACACTTTCGCAAAATAAGTCGCCTGCAAGGTTTTTATTTGTAACTTGCAAATGTCCGTCTGCGGTTGATATATCTCCGTCAGCAATTAATTGCTCCCATGACTTTGTTAGTGTTGTAGTCCCTGTTTCATATAGCCCTGCTGACAATGTTGTTGGTTCTTCCGTTTTTCCGCTTTCTAGTTGGGCTTTCAACTGTGTTATTTGTTCTTGCAAGTTTGTTATTTGTGTGTTAAGTGCATCAATCTCTGTTTGTTTTTGATTGATTTGTTCAATTAGTGTTTGATTTTCACTTGCGCATGAATTTGCTTTTTCTAATTGTTCGTTATATTCTTCGGTTTTTATTCTTAATTGCTCTTGTAGGTCTTGTTTTTCCTGTGTCAATGTGGTTATTTGAGCACGCAAAGAGTTTAATTCCAATCTGTCTTTTTCAAATTGTTTTAATGCAGCATCATGAACCATATCAGCAGGACCTGTTTGTTTTACTAGCAACATCCTCACATTAGCAGGCATAACATTTTCGCTTGTTTGCATCCAATAACAATTCTCGTCATAAAGAGGCGTTAGCGTAAACATAAGTGTATTTTCATATCTCACTTCAAATTGGTTATTACCAATGTCGGTTATTGGAAAAGCAAATACCTCGTCACCATCAACCATATAAAATTCGTTCTCGGTGATTTGATATTCTTCATTTGTGAGAACATCACCAGTTGAAGCAACATCTTTCGCAATTGCGGCAATAAAAATTCCTGTTATTAATCCGCTAGTTTGTTTTTGATTTGAAAGTGATATTGTTAACCTATTTGTTAAGTCTTCTTTTTCCTTATCTCTTACTGCAACGATTTCAGTTAAATTTTTGTTATCATTTTCTAGTTTAGTTTTTTGAATAGCGACATAACCCGTATAAGCACCGCCACCGCCAAGTAATATGGCAAGAGTTGTGCCTAAAATTGTTTTTCCTACTTTGCTCATTTTTTCTCCTTTATTTGTTTAATCTTGTTGAACCGTCACTTAAAATTGTAATTGATGCAGTTTTTGCTATTTCATCGGTTTTAGTGTCGGTTTTTTCTTCAATTTGTGTTTCTTCTTGGTTTTGGTCGTTTTTCTTAAAAATTTTATCTCTATACACAACTAAAAGAACAACTCCCGCAGCAAGTGCTGCTCCAAGAATAAATATCAAAATGTTTTTTAAAGTTTTCATAATTTTCCTCCTATATTTTTAAATTTTTGTTTTTTAAAATTTTATTTGATTACCACCACCTTTTTTTTTGAAGTTTATATAAAAATTTCATTTTGCTTTAACTAAACTCTGTTTATTTCACAGGTTACTGAAAAACTCATTGTATTATTTGCTGTATCTTTTTTCACAAAATTATATCTATCACTCCAATCACCAGTCGCACAAACTATTTCAACATCAATATAAGGCGTAAATATATAATCTGAATTTATTTTTCTACGCTCTATACCAAAAGTGAATTTATAATAAAACTCATTTGACCCCTCATAATATTCCGTTTTATCTGTTGAAACCAAATAATCAAAAAATGAAATGGGTTGTGAAGAATTGAGCGAACCATAATTACCTTTATCATTTGAGTTGAAAGATAAATTTTCTCCCAAAAAATCATATAAATTTAATTTTACATTAAAATGATTGTTTGGATTTTGATAAAGTAAGTCATAAAAATCGTCATATATTTTTGGAGTATATGATGCTCCAACAAATTTACAAGTATATCGTTTGGAACTCTCATCTGTTATAAAGGTTCTCACTAAATTCGTTGAATTTATTTCAAAAAATGTTTTAGTTTGACTTATAGTTGCATACAAAGTCAAATCTTGATTTGGCAAATTTGATTGCGTGTAAACATTCCCGTCCGCATCTTTCCATGCAGTTATTGCAAAACCGTTATAAGTTGTTGGTAGGGTTGCGGGGCTTGTTATGTTAAACTTGATTATATCAATTAATTCGTCTTGAAAATATAATGTTAAAGTATGATTTATCTCATCGTCAACTTTCAATTCGGTGTCTTGGATATAATCATATTTTTTTATTTCAACAATAAAATTGTTTTTCTTTAAAAAGTAGTTCCAATGGGCAACTTTATCAATTCCACCTTGCGTTGTTAGAATACACTCTGAACTTTTTGAATTAAACACAAATTTTATTGTTAATGTGTCCGAGCATTTTTCTTTTAAGTTCTCATCGTAAAATGTATAGTTATATTCCGAAAATATATAGTTATCGCCACGATTTATAGTTTTTGTTGGTATATCGTTAACAAATATAGTTTTATCCGTCATTTTTTGGTTTACGGCATCAATCGCAAGTCTTGCAGAAAATTCGTTGTCATTGTTACCCGATGCAATTAAAACAAAATTTTCAAAATCAAATTTCAATTCGTTTTGCATCAATTTGTTTTTGTTTTCGAATATATCGCCAAATGACCCTATCGTTCCACCCTTAATTGTAAAGTATTCATAATTGGCATAAGCCGTAAATACTCCACAAACAAGCAGTGCCAAACCACACAAACCTAACAAAAACCATTTACCATTTTTAAATTTGAATAATATTGTAAATATAGTTATCGCAACTATAAGGATAATAAGCAAAGTGATAAATTCTTTTAAACTGCTAAAAATTCCTAATAAATTATACATTTACCACCTCCGAACTTTCAATTTCTCCTGCGTCCGTGTAAGTTGTTTTTGTGATTTTGTGAATTTTCAAGTTTCCTAAATTCATTTTCGTTTTATCAATAGTTAACATTTTAATTTTATTATTTTTTAAAATTGTCATGTTAAAATCAATATCAATAGAGATGTTTTCATATTTTAGCAGTTCGACTTTAACACTTTCTTTTAGAACTGGAAAATGTCCCATTCTTTCGTCAAATTTATATTCAAAAGCATTTTCGGTTAAGCAAATTCGGCTTTCTCCAACAAAATAATCAGACGCCATGGTGTTTTTGCCTATGTTATATGAATACATTCCCGCAACGCTATTAAACAAACTTTCACTTGCTTTTTCAACATTTCTTTTGTAGCAGTCAACTTTAACTCCAAAAAATCTTTTCATGTGTTTTGTTACATGTGCATATTCGTCAGACTTTTCATTTACTATTTTGATATATTGTTTTGACGCTTCGTCATATTTTGCAAAGTCTAAATAATCGGTAAAGTTAAACAAATATACTTGGTTTATTCCTTCTTTAAACGATTTTGAAGATTGATATAAATCATAACAAAGTTTCATAAAGTTATTGTGATATTGATATGTGTCATAATATAAGCCTATAAAGCCCCGTTTTGTTTCGGTTACCACATTTTCGTCTTTAAAGGTAAATTTGTATACATCACTATCCAAAGTGATTGTGAAGTATGCATTTTTGTATAAATTTCGTGATTTGCTTACTGCTTCTTCAACGGTTGTTTCTGCTGGTGAAAAATTTTCAACAGTGTAAGAATTATCTTGATATGTGTTATACACATAAAACGGAAGTGCAAAATATTCTTTTGTGTAAACAAAGTTTTGAGTTTGAGTTATGTTCTCGCCAAAAGTAGGGTTAAAAAATTGAATACCTGTGCCGTAAACTTCTTCTTTTGTTTCGTCAATAAAAGAATTTAATCTTATTTCAAATAAATCGTCATAACGCCTAATGTTGAAAATAAACTTTAAATCTTCATCTTCCACACCGTCTAAAACTCCGCCTTTAACTGTGTAACTAACACTTTTGTCAGGTGCAAATAGTTTAATGTAGCCGTATAAACAACATGATGCAAATGATGCTAACATTAATATTGTTAAGACTGTTATTAATATAATCTTTAATGGCTTATTCATTTTTCCTCCCTTACTTATGCTCTAATAATCTTTTTGTTTTTCCGTCTGTTATTTCATCTAATGCGGTGTGGTAGTTTTGAAGCATAAGTGTAAAATATAGTTTCTCGGCTTTTTTATAGTCTAAATATGTATAATACTTGCCGTTTTTCCCGCAGTAGACTTTATATATTGTTTTAATCATATACACCTATTAACAAATTCTGGATATTCTCGTTTTAGAGTGCTATCCGAAATAATTATGTATTGCTCATTTTGAGAATTTAATATTATTACTTTGTCAACCAATGTGGCATCAAATTTTGATGTAAAAATACTAAATCTTGCTGTTGGATTATTTTTTAAAAAACTTTGTCTATATCTTTGCCAATAATTAATTGAACTATTGCGATAAAACCCTTCATAAAATCGTTTTTGTCCACTTTTATCTATCGTAATATTGTGATATTTCCTTTGAACCATAAATTTACCTACCTTTTATTTGATTTTTTATCTTAAATTTGCTAGACTATTAAAAAATTATTTAAGGAGTTATGTATGAACAATTTAATTGAAAAATTGATTAAAAATTTTAACGAAATTAAACAAGAAGACAACAAACCCATTAAAATGTCAATCGCACAATTTGATGAGGAATTTAAACAAATTGAAAGATATGGACTTGAAAAATTAAACAATGAACTATGTAAACAAAACTTTCAACTCATTTTCCACACTGAACTACCAAAAGAATTACAATGTTTCACTCTTGAAAAAGTGCTTTAAAAGCGCTTTTTTATTTATTACGAAATGCGTCTAAACTTTCAATTTTGCCAGGATGCAAATTATTCTCAATACAATAACATAAGTAATTGATATATTTGCTATCATTCATTTTTAATGCTATATTTAACATCTTTTTACCTTCCTTTTTTAAAAATACATTGTATAAGCCACATAAGTTACATAACCGCAAAAAACACACAAACCAAGAGACAAAATTAACAAAACAATTGAAATTATTTTTATCGTTTTACTATCACTAAAACAAGCTCTAATTGAAGCAATTAATGTAGTTATTGTTGATGGAATTGTAATTATCATTGTTAAAATATAAAATACTATTAATGTCGTTTTTGCAAGAGCCAACTCAACACCCTCTAGTGGAATAAGACCAGCATTAAACGAATTAACAATAATACAACCCACAATTGATAATATTGATGTAATTATTGATGTTATAAAACTTTTAAGCTTCATCTTTACCTCGCAAAACTAAACAACATTTTTTTGTTTTTAATATTATGTTTTGACTTACTAATCTTTTCTTTTAATTCTTCTAAATGCTCAGAATAAAACATTACAGGTGGTTTTGTTGGACCTATTTCAAAATATCCAATATATGTAACCTTTCCGTTATCTTCATTTGTAACAACTTTTATATCCCAGCCTTCTTCTGTTTTACCTAACTCTTTTGAATTTATTTTCATTTTTTACCTTCCTTTTTTTGTTTGTTTTTTTATTTATTTTTTGATATACTACTAAAAAATTAATTAAGGAGTATATATAATGAATAAACAAGACCTTATTAATCAAATCAAATTTCATTGTGATGAAAGTGAAAAATATCTTTTAGAACTTCACTTGCAAAATGAAAACTTATCACAAAAAGCCATCCAAACCATTAAAGATAGTTTTCAAAACCTAAAACAAAATTTGATTTCTTCAATTAATAACGCTAATTAGCGTTATTTTTGTAAAGTTATTAGAACGGATATTTTTGTTTTTGGATTAAAACTATAATATTTTGTCATAACAACTTCTCTGAAAATTTCGTTATATTCATAATTAACTCTCACAACACAGCCATCTGCTTCATCTTTTTTTACTTTTTCTTGCCAACACTCTACTGAAGAACCATAATGAAGTTTTTCAAAATGTTTTGTTCCTTTTATACAAGAAACTAATCTATAATCTCTTTTCATAAATTCCTACCTATCTATTCATTAAATTTTCCATTTCATTTTTGAAACGTTTTTTTGCCTCGGTGACAGAAACATAAAAATATCTTCTAGTTTCTAAAACTCCATTTACAATCATTGAAATAACGATTGCACCTGAATAAGTTTTTTCTACTGAAATTTCACTATCTCTTATCATGACTTTTCCTCCCTTTCTTTAATTTCATTTGAAAACATACTTAACTGCTTATGTGTTTGTATTTCATTTTTACAAATAATTGAACATTCAAATTTCTCTTTATTTTTTAAATAAAAGTTATAAGCAGAAGTTGAATTTTTGAAATAGTATTTTTTGCTGTATCTCCATGCATTAACAATTACTACATAATTTGATTTTGATTTCATTTTGTTATCCTTTTATTTGCCTTATTTCTAAAATTTTGCTATACTAATCAAAAATTAATATTTAAGGAGCAATTTATGAATAATGAGCAAATTACCGAAATAATCAAGTTTGATTGCAAGTATAGTTTAAAATACCTTCTAGAACAAAGGCTTATAGATGAACACCTCTCAACTGAAGCTATTAAACAAATCAAAGAAGCTTATGACATGCTTGAATTAAACTTAATTGAAAAATTAACAGATAACACTATTTTTTAGTGTTATTTTTTAATCTAGCTAATTGCTCTTTATTCTTTATTAGATAAACTGTTTCTCTAACGAAAGTTTTTCTGTTATAAGATTCATATTTCAACAACCTTAACTCTTTAGAATCAGTGCTATACTCAAATTGCATCTCAACAAAAAACCCTGCATTCTCTTGATTTTTGGCGTATTTCTGCCAATATGTAACACTTGAATTTCTTTCGTGATATTCAAAGTGTTTTAATTCTTTTTCTTCTATAACTACTCGATAAATATTTTTCATAACTATTTCGCCTTTTTTACATAACCGTATTTTTCATTAATCTTTTCTAAATACCAACAGGGAAAAGTATAAGATTGAGAACGAACATTATCTTTAATTCTGTAATTTAACTCTTTCCTTCCCGTTTGAAAATTTGCAATACATTCTTCAGTCCCTAAAATTTTGTATTTATAATTATCTTTGTAAAATACATCACCCTTTTTATATAAAGGAATATATTGAGACACTGTTTCTTCAAATTCAATCCTTCTAGAAGATACAATTTTTGTTTTATAACCTTTTCGTTTTAAATATCTATCTACAGTGTTAATATCACCACCATAAGGTTGGTCAAAATCAATTACCAAAACACCAGAATTATATTTACATCCATAATTTGCAATTCTAATATGCAAATTAGAACGAACCTCTTCTGCTATAATTTTCACCTGTTCAATTAACATTTTTAATCCTCCCACTTTACATTCAAATTTAAATAATCGTATGCAACATATTCAGCAATTCTAGATGCCACATAATATCTAGTCGGTAAGTCAATTCTTGATGGCAAATCATAGTATTCCTTTCTAAAATATCTATCACTCAACATTCTATCAATCTCATATTTTGCCACTTGAGTAAATTGATAAATATCAAAATTTCCTTTTTTAATATATTTCTTGCCACAACTTTCTAGCGTTTGATACATTCGTGGAGTTAATCTACTATCATTACTTACATATATAAAAAGTAAATCGGCAACCCTTTCATCATATCTTTGATTTAAATATTTTTTAATTTGTTCGTTTGTCATTTTTTAATCCTCCCTTATTTAACAAATCATTTGAAATTAAATCTAAAAGTTTATCATCAAAATCATAAATTTCATTGTCTGAGATTATTGATTTAACAAAATAATTTAACGATTCCATAAAAACTATATATTGTCGGCATTTTACTTCTAATCTTGTTTTAAAACTATCAACATCACAAACTTGCAATAACTTTATGGCAACATTTACATCATCCAAATTCAAATGTTCTTTAGATTTTAATATCGTTCCATCCAAATAAGAAAAATTTAAAATTTTGGAAATTAAATCATAATTCTTTTTAACAAGATTTTTTAATTTTCTCCTTTTGAAAATTGTCTAACTTTTCAATATCAATTTCTAACATAAGACCTCACCTTTTTACATTTGTTAAAACTACATGATTTATGTCATTTTTATAAGGATACTACATGATATACGACTTTGTCAAGCAAAAATTACATATTTTTTGACTTTTTTTTATTTTTTTTTATAATCTTATAGAAAAGGAGGTCAATAAAAAATGAAACTATTAGAATTGCGTAAAAAAAACAACCAAACGCAAAAAGATGTAGCAAATTATTTAAAAATTGCTAGAACAACTTACAGTGCTTATGAACAAAAAGCCAATATGCCAGACATAGAAACATTAAAAAAACTTGCTGATTATTATCAAACAAGTTTAGATTATCTTTGCGATTTTAATCCACCGTATCAATTAACCTTGCCACCACTTTCGCAAGACCAAAAAAAAGCTATTCAAATTTTGCTTAAACTACCAATAGAAATTTTCTATTACATGTATGCAAAACTTGAAAGCTATCAAGAACAATATAAAATTCAAATTAATTAGGAGGAATGATGAATTGTTTAATTTGCAATAGACAAATTTCATCTAATTACAGACTGTGTGAAGAACATAATCATGAAAAAGAAGACATTATCAAGAAATTAGAAAATAATCAAAAAAATTTACAATTAAACATTTTTAAAATGATTTTAAATTTAGAGAACAATATTATATTAAACAAATCAAATAACAATCAAGACTATTTAAATTTATTATCAATGATGGAATTTTCAAGAAATATACAAACAAATAAAGAAAATTACTATAGTCATGACAGAATAATTCAAGAATTTAATTTAATAAAAAAATTAACATTATTTGAATGTCTAAATCACGACACAAGAAAAAAATGGCCAGCAAATATTAGATGTAATGATGGTCATTATGTAAGATCAAGAGCCGAAAAAATTATTGACGATTGGTTATATGAAAACGATGTTAAACATGAATATGAAAGAACACTATTTTTAGATGATAAAGAATATTTACCAGACTTTTACTTACCAAAACAAAAAGTCTATATTGAATACTATGGGCTCAACGATAAAAACTATCAAGAGCACTCAAAAAACAAAATGAAAGACTACAAAAATAAGTCATTAAATATAATTACAATTTATGATAAAGATATTGATAACATTAACGATATTTTAATGAGAAGTTTAAAAAAATATAATTAAAAGGAAGTTTAAATTATGATTTACACAAATGAATATATAAAAAAAATTTAAACAGACTATGGTTCGTTAATTAATAATTTTAATACACTAAAGGACTATTTTTCAAATAATTACAATTTAGATGAAAACTCTAAAACAATGTTCACTGCTTTCATTAGCCAATTATATTACAATCTTGGCCATGTTGAAAGTTTGTGTGAAAGTTTAATAAACTGTCAAAATGATATCAAATCTGAAGTTAATCCTAAATTAATACAAGGAGATATTAACATGAAAGGAATAACTTTAAGGAAAGATGGCAGATATGTTATTCGCAAAACTTTAAACGGAATAAGAACTATAAAATATGCTAAAACGTTAAAAGAAGCACAAAAAATTTATACAAAAATTAAAAAGAACATTTTAAATACAGAAAAAAAGAAAATTTACACTTTACAAGCATGGGATGAAGAATGGTTAGAAATTTATAAAAAACCATTTATTTCACAAAAGACATATTCTGAATGTTCAAGAACCATTAAAAACATCAATAACAAATTAGGAAAAGTCCTATTAACAGAACTAAAACCTGAAAATATACAACAATTTTTAAATACTTATCAAAAAAGTCGCTGGAAAGAAAAAATACAACTCTATTTTAATGCTCTTCTTCAAAAAGCTTTCGACTTAGGACTTATCGAAAGAAACCCTTTCAAAGTTATTGTTAAAGAACCAAAATTAAAATGCAAAAATAATTGCTACAATTATGAAGAACAAGAAAAAATATTAAACGCAATAAAAGGTTCAAATATTGAACATGAAATTTATATTTATTTACTAACGGGATGCAGACCAAATGAATTGCCTCAAAATAACAATTTTGATTTTAAAAACAATCTCGTAGTTATAAATGGCACAAAAACAGAAAAATCTAAATATAGAGTTGTTGAAATAAGCAATAAATTTGCTATATATTTAAAACCATATATTATTAACCACAAAATAAAAAAAGTAAAAGATATAAAAAAAGAATTTACTAACATTTGCAATGAAATAAATGTAAAACCATTGCTATATAAATTAAGACATACATTCGCTACAAATCACTTTACTTTAGGAACTAATGCTAAATTTGTTCAAGATTGGATGGGCCATTCTTCAATAAAAATCACTTTGGACACATATACAGATATAGATAAGACTTCAAATAAAGAAAAAATAAAAAAATTATATAATGGATTTTATTTTGAAAAAAATTAAATATAATTATATTTAAACATTAGTTTTTTGATACCAAAATTGATACCAAAAATTTTCCTAATTTTAGATTTTAACCATTTTTGGGTCATTTTTCTAAAATTATAAAAAAACTGCAACCCCTTTATTTATAAGGGATTGCATAAAATCATGTGGTGCCTCGAGGCGGAATCGAACCACCGACACGAGGATTTTCAGTCCTCTGCTCTACCGACTGAGCTATCGAGGCAATTTGGCGACTCGGATGGGACTCGAACCCACGACCTCCGCCGTGACAGGGCGGCGTTCTAACCAGCTGAACTACCAAGCCAAATTGGTGGACCTTCACGGACTTGAACCGCGGACCGACCGGTTATGAGCCGGTTGCTCTAACCAACTGAGCTAAAGGTCCAAGAAGCTGTTGGCTATCAATTAAACTTTGGTCGGGGTGAAGAGACTCGAACTCCCGGCCCCATGGTCCCAAACCACGTGCGCTACCAACTGCGCTACACCCCGAAGTTAATTGACTTATTTATGATATAATATTTTAAAAACTTTGTCAACGATTTTTTCAAAATATTTTAAAAAATTTTTATCTTTTTATTTTTATCAATTTTTACCCTATTTTTATTACTATTTTTTTAAATTTAATTTGACTAAATAATTTATAAATAAAAATAATTTCCTAATTTTTATAGTGATTTCAAATACTCAATTTCAAAATCTTTAAGCGGTCTATATTCTCCCCTATCCAAACTTCCAAGTTTAAGGTCGGCAATTTTTGTTCGTTTAAGAAGCGTTATTTCTTTTCCAATAAACTCAAACATTTTTCTAATTTCTCGGTTTTTGCCTTCGGTTAACACAATTTCAAGTTTTGTATTTGTTGCATCTTTGCTCAAAACCTTAATTTTGCATTTATTATATTTTACATTTTCAATTTTAACACCATTTCGCAAAACTGCAAGTTCGCTTTCTTTTATGTCGCCCTTTATTTTAACAACATAAGTTTTTGGAATTTGCATTTTTGGGTGCGTTAGTTTATATGAAAGTTCTCCGTCATTTGTTAGCAAAATCAAACCTTCACTATCATAGTCAAGCCTGCCTATTGGGTATATTCTCTCGTTTGTTTTAACAATGTCAAGAACGGTTTTTCTGCCCTTTTCATCACTAGCCGAACAAATAACTCCTTTTGGTTTGTTAAGCAAAAAATAAACCAAATTTTGATTTATTGAAATAACATTTCCCAAAACTTCAACTTTGTCATTAGGCGATATATCATCGCCCAAATTTATAACAATTTTGTTATTAACTTTAACTTTCCCTTGTTTAATTAGTTCGTCAGCCTTTCGCCTTGAACAAACTCCGCTTGATGCAATATATTTGTTTATTCTCATAAAATTTATTTTACACTATTTTGAAAACTTTTGCAATAAAAAAAACAAATTATAAAAAAACTTAAATAATAATGAAAACTAAATAAATATTTTTTTGAGAATTTGTTTTAAAACTATTTATCTTTTCAAAGAAAAAGGTGCTTAAAGCA
This sequence comes from uncultured Clostridia bacterium, assembly GCA_934757845.1. Lineage (GTDB taxonomy): Bacteria > Bacillota > Clostridia > Christensenellales > UBA1242 > UBA7868. The sequence continues at coordinate 55,887 of CAKVLQ010000003.1, read as the reverse complement.
CCTTCAATTAATCATAAAACCACTGGTCAATAATATCTTTAACTTTGTCTGTAATGTCTTTGCTTTCAACGCTTTCCATTGTGTAAATGTCTTCTGAAAATACTAAATTGTTTTCAAAATAGACATTAAGTTTTCCACAAATTTGTTCTTTTTGAACAGGCGCTGTTAAAATCTCTTCAAGAGTAGTTTCAATATTTATTTTTGTTTTTTCATCTTTTTTAAGCGGATATTTAAAGCCTTTCATAGAATATACTTTAACATCTTCTTTTGTTCCATTTTCAACTTTTATGTTAGATATATAATAATAAGGTTCAACAATAGTTTCAAGTTCAAAATTGTCATAAGCATCGTTGGTTAATCTTGCACTTTCTTCAAACATATTTGGGCAATTCAAAACAACGCAAATAACTTCCATTCCTTCTCTATCGCAACTTGTTACCAAACATCTTCCAGCGTTATCAGTAAACCCGCTTTTAACACCATTGCAACCATCTAAAGTTTTTAATAACCTTTGTTTGTTTCGCAAAAATCTATGGACGGCTTCGCTGTTTCCCCTAATTTGTTTTATTTTTGTTGAAACAATTTCACGGAATGTTTGGTTTTGCATTGCAGTGCTTGTTATTATCGCAAGGTCATAGGCACTTGTGTAATGCGTTTCGCTATCAAGCCCATGAGGGTTGTCAAAATGTGTGTTTTTAAGGTTAAGTTCATCAGCTTTTGCGTTCATCATATCAACAAATGTTTGCAAATTTCCTTTGCCAGCATAATATGCTAGTGCCATCGCAGCATCATTTCCAGACGGAAGAATTAAACCATATAACAATTCTTCAACGGTTAATATTTCGCCTTTTTTAAGATAAATACTTGTGCCTTCAATTCCAACCGCCCTATCATCAACCAAAACTTCTTCTTGCAAATTTGTGCAATTATCCAAAACTACCAATGCGGTCATAATTTTTGTGGTTGAAGCCATGGCAAGCCTATCGTCTTTGTTGTGTTCACTTAAAACTCGCTTTGAGTTTTTTTCAATCACAACACTTGCTTTGCAAAAATTTTCGGCAAAAACTTCGGTCTTCGGGGTTTTTATAAATCCAAAACTTATTAAAGAACATAATATTAAAATTAAACATACAAATTTTTTCATTTTTCACCTATTTATTAATTTTGTCAGTAACATTTTTTATAATTTCCAAAATATTTTCATAACTAGATTTGTTATCAATATTAATCAATTTTATGCCATTTTTTGTTTCAACCAAAAAGCCAATGGGATTAATCGAAAACCCAGTTCCACTTCCGCCCGCAAACGGAAAATCTAGGTCTTTATTTTTTTTCATGTCTTTGTTTTGATTAAACTCTCCACCACCAGCAATAAACCCTGCACTCACTTTGCTTATTGGAATAATGGTTGTCCCGTCAAATGTGGTTATGGGGTTACCCACCACGGTGTTAACATCAATAACGCTTTTAAGTTTGCTCATTGCTTCGGTCATAATTTGTTCAACCTTGTTGTTTTTAGTTTCATCTTGTTTCATATTTTTTACCAACCTTTTTAAATTTAAAAATATATTGCATAATTGCCCATAAATAATCAATCAAACACACTGTGAGTGATGAACTTATGCTTATTATGCCACTATCATTAGTATATACTGGATTTATATTATTACTCACAATAACCGAGAGTTTTTTTGTTTTTAAAAAGCACAAGAATATTGAAGATAAACTTTGAACAAGACCATAAAGCATTGCTGATAAAAATGGATTGTTTTGAACCCCTAAATTAACATTGATTTTTAAAGTGTTAATTATAGTTTTGTCAAAAAGCAAAAAAGTTAAGTCAACAAATTCTAGGTTTGCACCAGGACCAAATTCAAGTGGAACAACAACATTTTTTCCTTTCTTGGTTGTAAGCATAATATACTTTCGTTTAATTTTAAAATCAAAACTTAAAAAATTCCATTTAAAAAAATAGAATTTTATTTTGCCTTTGTTTTTTAATATGTTATATTTAACCTTTGCCTTTAATTTTATGGGCAAAATAAACAAAAACAAAAAACCAAAAATTAAACAAAAAACCCAAATGCTCATAATTATAGTTTTGTTTATTTTTTTGTTATTTATTTATAAACAAAAGAATTAACTCAAATTAAAGCCAAAATAAAAAAACACTATTGACTAAATTGGTGTTATGCTTTATAATTTTATTATGAAAACAATAAAAACAAAACTTTCCCGTGCTTACAAACTTTCAAAAATAAGCCCAAAAGTTAGCAAGCAAAACATAGATAAAATGGACGAAATTTTGAAAAATTCATGTTATGCAAAAAGTCTGTGCCCTGATGAATTTTTGAACTTTGCAAAATATTATATTAACTGGCTTTTTGAAACAAATGGCATAAGCCCAAATCTTTTTGATGTTAAAATAAAAATGACAAGCCAAAAAGAAATTGAAAAAGTAGTTGGCGATTGTTATGCTTATGCTGAATATGATTATTATACACCAATGCTTACAATAACCTTAAACAAAGAGTATTTTGTGATAGACTATCAAAAGAAAGGCTCAAACATAAAACTTAAACGAGTTTTTACCGATTTTGCTCATGAATGTGAACACTGCGTTCAAAGATTAAACGAATTTAAAACTCTTATGCAAAAAGATTGCCTTGAAGATTTTATAGAAAATATCAAAGAATTTGGCTTGCCTAAAAAGATGCTAAATCAAAAACTTTTTTGTCAAGGTTATACAAACAAATGTGAAACTGATGCAAATCAAAATGCATGGGTTAATCTGTTATATTTGATTTATATTTTTAAACAAAACAACCCAAATAATGAAGAATATCAAAATTTTTTAAGTTTGCTTGAATATGAAATTTATAAAGATAAAAAAATTTATAAAATTACAACTTATAGAGCAAATTTAATAGAAAAAAGAATTGATAAAAAAATCAAAAAAACATATAAAATTGATTTTTCAAAACTAAAAGTGCTTTAAGAATAAACAAACAATTAAAATTAAAAAAAAGCAACAATTTTGTTGCTTTTTTTATATTTCTCCCACAATTTCGTCATTACCACTATTTTGATGATTGCTTAAAATCTCTGCAACTTCTTGACTATTTTCAATATGCTCATCGTTCAAAGAATTTTCTTCAGGATTTTCACTTGCTTCATTTTCATCTTCTTGCGGAATATCAAATTCATTATAAATGCTAGACTGGCTGTTTATAACTTGAATTGAGTTTAAAAGTTCGTCATAAGAAGGCAAATTTGATAAGTTCTCTAAATTAAATCGTTTCAAAAATTCATCTGTTGTTCCAAACAAAAGTGGCTTTCCCACAGCATCTTTTCTTCCAACGACTTCAATCAAATTGTGCTTTAAAAGAGTTTGAATAGCATAGTCGCTGTTAACTCCCCTAATTTGTTCAATATCAAGCCTAGTTACTGGTTGTTTATAAGCAACAATGGCTATTGTTTCTAGTGTGGCTTTGCTTAAAGCACGCTCTCTTATTGGATTTAATACCAAACTAATTTCGTCAGCATATTCTGGGTTTGAACAAAGTTGAAGTTTGTTTTTAAATTTCAAAATTTTAATTCCAAAATTTTCATTAAATCTTTCTTTTAAATTTTCAACCGCTTTGTCAATTTGCTTGTCGGTAACTTGCCATTTTTCAATAATATCAGCAATTTCCACACTATCACCACTAACAAACAAAAGTGCTTCTAACTTGTTTTCAAGTTCATTCTTCTCTTGGTTCTTCATCAAGTTTTTCTCCTTCTTCGTTTCTAAAAATTTCTATATCTCCATAAATTTCATTTTGCTCAACTGTTATATATTGTCGCTTCAAAAGTTCTAAAAGTGCCAAAAACAAATTTATAATTTCACTTCTTGAAAAATCGTCACTAACCAAACTGTTAAAGTTAAGTTTATCAACATTTAAAAGCAAACTTTTAATTTCAAAAATTTTCTCTTCAACCGTAAACCTATCTCGTTCAATGGTTCGTTCATTTTTTTCTGGGTCTGACGACTGGGCTTTAACAAGCAAGGTTGAAAATGCTTTTATCAAGTTCTCAATGTTCATTTGTTTAAGAACAATTCGATAATCACCCGCTTCTTTGTTTGGGGCTTTATAAAACTTGTTAACATCTTCAATTTCTTTCAAGGCTTCGCTTGCGTCTTTAAACAATTTATATTCTTCAAGCCTTCGTTTCAAAAGTGTTTCTGGATCTTCTTCATCTTCCACAGGCTCTTCTTCTCGTGGAAGAAGTTTTTTGCTTTTAATTTCAATTAATGTGGCAGCCACTTCCAAAAACTCGGCAGCATTTTCCATGTTTATCAAATCCATAGAGTTGATATATTCCAAATATTGCCCTGTTATTTCGCTTAATTTTATTGTTTGAATGTCAAGTTTTGCATCTTTAATTAGGTGAAGCAAAAGGTCAAGCGGACCTTCAAAAACATCTAACTTAACTTTATAGCCATTAGAGTAATCGTCAATATTTTCAACTTGATAGTTGTTTTCTTCCTTAATTTCTTCTTTAATTTCTTCCATAACCTAACCTAAAACACAAATTGCCAAAAACTTGCAAATGCTGGCAATATAAAATTATACAAAATTGTAAATAACATGTCAATAACATTAAATATTAACAAAAGAAGCAAAACAAAATATCCATAAGTTCTTAAAAATTGTGTAAACTTGCTTGTTCCTTTTGTGAAACTGCAAACCGCATTAAAGCCGTCTAGTGGCGGAATTGGAATAACATTAAATAATGCAAGCCCTAAATTTATAGATGCCGAAAAATATAGCAAATAAAAGCAAAATTGAACCAAATAATTTAGTGATGCAATTTGCTCTAATCCAATATTACCAAAACTTAAAACCAAAATTCCAACAAACACAAAACTGGCAACGAAGTTTGTGCAAATTCCACTGATTGATGTTAAAAACAACCCTTTTTTATAATTTTTAAATTTATACGAATTTATTGGCACAGGTTTTGCCCAACCAAAGCCAAACAAAATAAGACACAAAAAACCAACTGGGTCGATATGCTTAAACGGATTAAGAGTAAGCCTGCCAAAATTTCTGCTGGTGTAATCTCCTTGCACTGTGGCAATCAAACTATGGCTGTATTCATGAATTGTTAATGCAAACAAAATGGCAATCAAAAATGCCATGCAAACAATAATTAAATCTATTCCACTATAAACCCTAAAAAAGTTTAACATACCTTTATTATACAATAAAAAACCCTAAAAAACAATAAAAATCAAGTTAAGTTCATTAAAATTTGTTTTTAAATTGTCATAAATCCTAATTATTTGCAAATAAAAAAACATATTCGTTGTTTTTGAATATGTTTTTTTTCTTTATAATTGTTTTTTCAAAATATTAATTATTTTGCTTTGCTTTGTTTTGCTTTTTTGTTTTTTGGAGCATAAACAATTCCCAAAACGATAAGAGCAATAGCAACAACAAAGCACATAATGGCAAGCACCAAAACAACTTGGGTGTCAGAGAAGAATGGTTTTGCAAACATATAAGTTCCAAGAGTTATTAACGCAAGAATTATGCAAAAATACCAAACAGCATAATTATAACTTGAGTCTTTTCCTCTATAAAAATATGCTCTAAACAATTCAACCACTGCCCTTAACCAAATTACTAAACCAATAATTTTGCAAGCACCTGCAATATTGAAAACTTTAAATTGTTGAAGCACAAGACCTACAGCAATTATGCAAACAAGCACAAATTCAATAATGGTTAAAATTTGAATTGTTCCCCTTTTGTGCTTAATAAGTGGAAACAAAACAAGAGCAAGATAAGCAACAATCATAAGAGCCAAAGCAATGTTCAAAATCTTAAGACCAATTTCATAATTGTTTACAATCATAACTATGCCAAGAGCAATCAAAAGCACGCTTACAATTAAATAGACAATATAATCACCTTTAAATCTTTTCATAATCTCTCCTTAAAAACCTTTTAATTATATTACTTATGAAAAAAAATTTCAAATGTTTACAAAAAGTTTTTTAAAACAATTTGTTCAAAACTTCGTTGTTTCTATTATTAACAAAATTTTCAATGTTTTTCATAATTTTATCCATCTTTCCAAAACAAGCGTTATATTTGTTTATAACAGGAAGAACAAAAGGACTTTCTGGCAATTTTGAAGCACTTAATCCTTCTTCAAAAGTTTTGCAAAGTGACACATCTTTTGAAATTAATGTTTGTGCGTAACCTGAAAAACCTTGAATAAGTTCATTTAGGCTATCAAGGTTTTGTTTGCCAAACAAATTTTCAAGTGTGTTAGGCTCTGAACACATATAACACTCAACAAGTTGTTTGTCATATTTTTTAAACAAAGGTTCAAGCAAAACAATGTTTTGTGAATATGATGATTTACTATCATGTTTTAAAAAAATTTCGTCACCATTTGCAAACATTTGATTTGTTATGATGTTTGCAAGATAGTCAGTGAAAATTTCGTTAAACAAACCATTAAAATGTTCTTGCGTTCGTTTGTTGTTTTCATCGACTTCTAGCATATCAAAAGCAAAGTAAACCCCCGATTTGTGATTTATGCGTAGTGAATTATTATTTTTTACAAAACTTTCTTTTGTGCTAACACAATGCAAAAGTTCATGAACAAAAGTTTGTTGACACAAAACTTTGGCGTCTTGATAGATAATATATTGACATTGTTCACAATTTTCACTTAATGTTGAATGTGTAATAAAAGACCCCTGACAATCAAATCTTTTTGAAAAATATTGGAAATCTTCTAACAATGTTTGTTTGTAAAATGTTGTTAATTTGTTAAAAAATTGTGCAATATGTTTGTTTTGTTTTAAATCTTCAAGGTTAATTTCGTCAACATTCACACCCTTTCCTTTTAAAAAGGAATATTGTGTTAATGTAAGTTTGTTTATATCGTTTTCAAATTCGTTTTCAAAAATTTTTCGTGCGTTTTCAATATCTTCATCAACAATTTGACAATTTGTTAGTTTAAAAAAGATTTTTTTAATCTCATCATTTGAAGTTTCACCATCAAACAACAATTCTTCAAACTCACAAATCAAATTAACATTGCAATTTTTTATTTTGGCGTTATAAAAACTTTTGCTAAACCAATTTTGATATAATGTTTTCATTTCATTTTTAAGTTTATATATGCCAATATTTGCAAGATGGGGTTGATATTTTGCTTCAACAAAAATTAATGGAGTGTCGTCCATCCTTCTTTCAATTTGTTTTTCATATTTTTTATCAAAAAAGTTAACAAAATATTCTTTAACTTTGTTTTTGCAATATTCTACATAACCAATTTCGTCTTTCTCTATCTCGTCTAAAAACAATTTTATTTCTCCAATTAAATTTCTTACGCTTTATCTTTTAAAAACATTAATCATATTCTTCGATAATTGCATTATCCAATCAATTTTATTTTTTTCAACATGGGTATCAATTTTTTCCATCAAATTTTTCATTTGAACAAAACTGTTATAATATTTTTTTAAAACAATATTAATTTCTTTATCATTTGTTGTTTTTCTTTTATTCAATCCGTCCTTAAAAGTGTTGCAATCTAGACGGTTCAAAACTCCTTTTCGGTCTAAACTTTCTGAGTAGCCCAAAAAATTGTTAAGAATATCATCAAGTTCATTAATATTTTCTTTTCCAAAAAAATTATCAAGTTTTGTTTCGTCGTCATTCAAATAGAAATCTTTAAATGCGTCAAAATATTTGTCAAATAAAGGCTTAATTAAAACAAAACAATAAGAATATGTTGAATCATCAATTTTTTTGCTAAACAACTCAAGATTATCTTTGCACATTTGGTCTGTAATATTTATAGCCACATAGTCGGTAAAAACTTCATTTAAAAGTTTGTTTTTAATAATTATATTTTTATTCTTTGTTATAAAATTAATTTCTAATCCGCTTTTACATGCACGCTCTATATCTTCATTGGTTCTATATATTCTGTGCTCATGAGGGAAAGCTTGCTCACTTATACAGTGCAACAATTCGTGCACAAAAGTTGATTGTGTTACACTTGTTATATATTCATAAATAATATATTCAACAGAATCTTTTTCATTATCAACAGAACCTATTTTTTGAAAAGTTCCCGCTATGCAAAATTTTGAAACAAATTTTGAATAATCTTTGAAAATAGTTCTTTGAAAAACTTTATATAATTTGTTATAAAACTTTGAAATATATTTGTTTTGAGCGAAACTGTTCTCAGCAGGCATTTTTGAAGCACATTTATCAAGAAAAATCAAATGAACTCTGTTAATTTTATGTTCAATTTGTTTTTCATATTTTTTATCAAAAAAGTTAACAAAATATTCTTTAACTTTGTTTTTGCAATATTCTACATAACCAATTTCGTCTTTCTCTATTTCGTCTAAAAACAACTGATAATCTCCCCTATTAAACTTTTAAATTCATGATAGTTTTTTGGGTAATTGCCACTACCGTAAATTTGTTTTGATTTGTTGTTTCCAACAACTTCAACCTTAAAATTTTCCATGTCAAAAACAAGTGGCTCGTTATAATTTTCAGACCAAGAAGAAAAAATTTGCACAAATTTTTGAACATAATTTTTAATATCCATTGTTTTTTCCATGCCGTTATATTCAACAAAGTTTTTGCTTTCATCAAGATAAAGGTTGCAAACATCACTTGGTGAAAAAATATTTATTTTTATAATCATATTTTTATTATATCACAAAAAATATATTTGTCAAGTTGTTTAATTTATAAAAAATGCTATTTAAAATTTTTAAACAGCAATTAATAAAAAAATATAAAAAAAGATAGAGCCGAAGCACTATCTAATTCCTAGTGATTTTTTAAGTTCACGATATTTGTTAATATCTTTCTTTTCCAAATATTTTAAAAGACCATTTCTTTTTCCGATAAGCATCAATAGACCACGTTTTGCAGAATTGTCTTGTTTGTTTGATTTAAGATGTTCTGTAATGTGGTTGATTCTTGCAGATAAAAGAGCAATTTGAACTTCTGTTGAACCAGTGTCGCCGTCTTTTAATTGATATTTAGACATAATTTCTTTTTTATCAATCATATTATTTCTCCCCTTTCAAAATTTCTCCAATAACAAAGCATAGCGTAAGGGTATTTTATCGCCAAACCTTGCAACGGACATGATTATATTATCACTTTTAATTACAAATGTAAAGTGTTTTTTTAATTTTTTCAAAAAACAAAATTTTAATCTTTATTTTAAACAATATTTCATATCTAATAAAAGTTAATTTTAGCATAACAAAGTAAAACTTTTTTTGTTTTTAATAATCATCTTCAACTTTAATTTTTGTTAGTAGAACCAAATCCGCCAGTTCTTTGCCCAGTGGTTTCATCATCAAATGTTATCAAAAATTCAGTAAACACACCTTGTGCAAACGCATCGCCCGATTTTAGGCAAATTGTTTTGTTTTCGTTGTTATCATTTGTTATTTTTATTTGAATGTGCCCCTCATTCATGGCGTTATAATAATCGGCGTCAATTATTCCAACAGTATTATTAAGTTGCATTTTAAACTTAAATCCAAGGCTACTTCGTGGATATAAACTTAAAACCACATCGTCTTCCATATAGCATCTTATTCCAGTTGGAATTTTTATTGTTTGTTTGGGTTCAAGCGTGATGCCAAGTGGAAGATAAAAGTCATATCCCGCACTTGATTTTGTTGCCCTTTTTGGGAGTTTAATTTCGTCATAAATTTTTTTAATTCTTTCATCATCAAGTGGAAAAATCTCTTTAAAATCTTGACTAAATTGTTTTAAACTAACCTTTTCAAATTTTGCACATTTTCTCATAATTTTCTCCTACAATTTTATTGAATATTGATTGTTACTTGCAAGATAAACACCCAAGTTTTGGTCAAAAATGTTTTTTTGATTTGGAATATATCTTCCAACTTTCAAAATCACATTTCCAATTTGTTTTAGAAGGCTTATTTTGTCTTCAATTTCATTTTCTTTATAGCCCGTGTAAATAACAATAGTATCATCACAATTTTTTCTAAACTCTTTTAAAAACTGGATTAGTTCAGCAAAACTGTCAAGGGGTTCTAATCCACCAAAAACTATTGCTTTTGTTAATGGATTTTGCAAATATCTTTTAATAATTGTTTCGTTATTCATAGTGGTTATGGGTGAATTTCTTAACTTATCATTTTGACAAATTGAAGAATCTAAACCAAGTTCTTTATAGCATTTTCCACTGCAAAATGGAGTAGCAATAAACATTGAAATCTCTTTAAAGTTTATGCAATCTTCATCTTTAATCTCTAGCACTCTCATTTTCAATTTCTCCAACATTATACCATTTTCGGTTGTTAAATTCTTCAAATCGTTCTTTTGAATATGATTTTGACGGCGTCAAAAACCCAACAATTCTTGTAAACTCGTCATATTTGGGCTTTCCGCATTTTGGACAACAACCATTGCCAATATATGCGTGCTCACTTTCACAAACCGAAATTTTTTTGTTAAAACAACTATAAATAACTCCGCTTTTGCCAAGATAATTTAAAATTTTCCACGCCTGTTCAAAGTTGTTAAAATCTCCTTCAACATTTATATGAGAAATTTGTCCGCCACCACATTTGCTGTCTAATATCGCTCCAAGTTTAACTTTTTCATTAATACTGCACTTTTCTTGAAGTGGAATCCATTGGTTGGAATAAATATTTTCATGATGACAATTTGGATAAAACATATCATCTTTTTTTCTTAATTTAACATTTGCACTTTCTGCTGGAATTGCTTCAACATTAATTGAATAATCAAAATTATATTCTTCTTTTTGTTTGTTAATTTCATCTAATATTTTTTTTGCAAATTCAAGCCCAAAATCGTTATAACTAACATTTCCAAATTCGTCAGTGTCAATCCCACCAAATTCACGCACCGCTTCAAACATTGCGGTTATTCCTATTGTGTTATATTGATTTTCAAGTTTTAACAACCCATAACTATAATTTGGAAGTAGCCCCTTTTCAATGTTTCTTTTTATTATGTGTCTTACAATATCCAAAGTTTTAACCACTGTGTCTACCCTGTCATTCAAAAGTTCAAAAAATTTGTTTTTGTCGCCTTTGCTGTCAAGTGCCACTCTTCTTAAATTTATTGTGTTAACTTTAACCGAACCAATGCTTAAACTTGTTCCGCCAATAGAGTTAATAAATCCAAGGTCTTTCTTTTTGTGAACATCATTAAGGTTATTAACAAGCCTGCAACATGAACTTAAACTTGTAACATCACTTCCAAGATAGAAATTTCCATCACACCATTCCATGTTTTCTTTGCAAGCCCATTTTGCAAATTCTTCATCAACAAACTTGCCGTTCTTAAACAACAGTGAATAAGTGATAACTGGAAAAGTTGCCATCATGCTGTGCCTAATTTCTTTAACAACGTCCATAAACACTTTTTGATGCTCCAAAATTCCGTCAATATTGTCAATCACACATTCACCATTTGGATAAAGCCTGCCACCAAACAACTCTTCCAAATAATTTCTATCCATAATAGTTATGTTAGTGAAAGCACTTTGAATAACACGCAAATATGGTTGATTTAAGTCATAAACAAACTTTTGAAAGCATTGCCTTCGATAATATTCAGGGTCTTTCAAATAGAACCCATTTTCAACATCGTTTTTCCAAAAATAATATGAATAAACCAAATAAGACGGAAGCCCCACAGCCCCAGATTGCCTGTTAGAAAGCCAGCCAATATATTCCAAACAATGGTCATTAAAAGTAGTCAAATGTTTTGCTGGTTCAGTTTTGAATTTGTTAATAAAAAACAATCCTTTTTCACTTAAAGCATCAAGGTCAACTGCATAGCAATAAGGAATAAATGTTGCAGTTGGAAAATCGTGAAGATAAGTTTCGCCAATCCATTCACTTTTAAGCCATTTTTGGGCTTGACTTACGCCATATTTCTTTTTAATTTCATAAAAGATTTTGTTCATGGCAAGAAGTTTGCAATGAGGCTCTGCCATGTTGTGAATTAAACTTGTAACATCTTTTGTGTCGGAATTTGCGTTTGGGTTTATTGAAATATCAACAACCTTGCTTGATTTATCAATAAAGTTGTCAATAAAATATGTAAAATTCAAATTGTCATTAGAAACACCATTAAGTTTTGTTAAATTTTCGCCATAAGTTTGTTTAAGACCTTCCAAGCATTTTATAAAATCTTTGTCTAAATTATTATTAAAATCTATAACCATAATCTTCACCCCTATTGCTTAAAACACTATTTTCAAAACTTGATTGATTTTCAGAATAACTGTTAACAAGTTTAACACTTGTTGCAAAATCAAAAATGTTTCCGTCAATTTCCATTACGGGAACAGAAAGAATATTTTTTTCTTTTAACTTCCCCATATCAGAAATTTCATTAAATTTAATGTGCTTTTGATTAAGTTTCATTTCCAAAATTTTGCATTTTGGGCAACCTGTTGTGTAAAGATTAATCATAAATATTTCTCCTTTAAAGTTTTTATTTTCAATTTCAAACAGAACAGATTTAAGGTTTAAAATTTCAAAAATTTTTAACTATCTTTATTTTAAAAAAGGTTTTAGTTATTATTTTATAATTTTACCATAAAAACCACTAAAAACACAATATGTTGTGTTGTTTGAAATTGTAATATACTACATATAGTATTACTTCAAAACGAAAAATGCAAACGATTTTTATATATTTTTAAAAAAAATTATGAAAAAATTTTTTCATAACTTTTATTATCTTTTTTTGCTATATTATATAAAAATAATATTAAAAATAAATATCAATTTAAAAATAAAATTTTAATTTTAAATTCGCTTATAATTTTTAAATTTTAAAATTTTAATAAAAATTTAAACTATTTATAAAAATAACTTATCTTTTTCTTTAATCTTGACCGCTACGCTTATAATAAAACAAATATTGTTGTGCATAACCTGACAAATCTCCAAAAAGGCTAACTAAATTTTTTCTTATTTGTTTAACATCAGTTTTCGATTTTATTTCTTGATTTTGCTTTAAATTGGCATTATTTATAAACAGATTATTCTCGTTTTTGCTATTATCAATATTTTTAACACTTTCTAATTTTTCAAAATCTTTTGCAAAATATTGGTTATAAACTTTAATTATCCATGTGTCAACTGGAAACACATCGGGCTTGTTAAACCCAAAAAGCAATATGCAGTCGGCAACTTTTGGACCAACACCACTCAAATTTAGCAAAACTGGCAAAACTTTTTCGCTTTGATTGTTGTTTACAAAGTCATAATCAAAATTTTCAAGTTGCCTTATAATTTTAAACAAATATTCTGCCCTATAACCTGCCCCAAATAACTTAAAATCATCAACAGTAGCATTTAAAAGTTGTTCTCGGGTTGGAAAAGCATAAAAATTTTGTTTTTCATCAAAAGTCCCAAACTTTTCACACATTTTTTCAATAATGCTTTGAATTCGTTTTATGTTATTGTTTGCCGAAATAACAAACGAAACCATCATTTCAAACTCGTCTTGCTTTAAAATTCTAATTCCATATGCGAACTTAAGCATTGGCTTTAAAACTTCAAATTGAGCCAATTTTTGCTTTATTTCAGTATAATTTGTGTTTAGGTCAAAATAATTTACAAAATATTCAGGGCTTGAAGTTAAAATTTCAACCTTACCAGGATATGAATAAATTTTTGCTTTTTTGTTTTGGCTATAAACTTCATAGTGGTCATCAAATTTTTTAGACCTAAAAACTTGACCGCATTCCAAAATATGTTTTGCGTTAAATTCGTTTAGGTTTGTAACAACAATTTTGCCACTTTCTAAATAATAATTTTGCATAACAAATTATAACAAATTTTGCAAAAAAATTCAACAAAATTGACAAAAATAAATGCAAAAAAATCATAAATTTATTATGGTTTTATTGCAAAAAATTAGTATGTTTTTTGGTAAAATTAATAAAAAAATTAATAAAAAAAAGTTTGAAAGAACTTCAAACTTTTTAAATCAAAATTAAAAACTAAATTGCTTCAACATTAACGCATTTTTTGTCTTTTGATTTGTAACCAAATTTAACAACTCCGTCAGTTAATGCAAACAAAGTGTAGTCTTTTCCCATGCCAACATTTTTGCCAGCATGAATTTTTGTTCCTCTTTGACGAACAATAATATTGCCTGCCAAAACGCTTTCGCCATCATATTTTTTAACGCCAAGACGTTTTGCAATGCTATCTCTACCGTTTTTTGTGCTTCCGCCACCTTTGTGGTGAGCAAATAACTGCAAATTAATAAACATTATATATTTCCTCCAATTTAACAAATTTTTTATAGCCTGATTGAACATCAAGCAAACCTTCTTTCATTGTTTGAACAATCGCATCAACTTTGATTTGGTCTTCCGTTTCCAAATTTTGCGGAATTAAAAAACATAAATAACCGTCTTCAACTTCATAGTCAATTTCAAGCCCAACAACTTTAATAAGCCCAAGAAGTGCTGTTTGAGTTATTGCCGAAATGCTTGCGCACACTATGTCGTCAGAATCTTTAAACCCAGCGTGACCCGAAACCAAAACTTTGCCAATTTTATTATTATCGTTATAATAAAGTTCAACAGTCGTCATTATTTTATTTCAACTAATCTTAAAGTTGTGAAAGGTTGACGATGACCTTGTCGTTTTTTAACATTCTTTTTTGCTTTATAACGAATAACAATAATTTTTGCTTCTTTGCCTTGTTTAACAACTTCGCATTTTGCTGTTTTTGCTAAATATGGATTTCCAGTTTCAATTTTATCGCCATCAACTAGCATTAAAACTTTTAAATCAACTTTATCGTTAACATTAGCATCGATTTTTTCAACATTGATTAAATCGCCAACAGAAACTTTATATTGTTTTCCACCTGTTTCTAACACACAAAACATAAATTTTCCTCCTTGCTAAAACTCGCTACGAAAGGCGAAACTATTTTTGTTAATATTTTTGAAAAACTTATTACAAAATAATTAATCAAAAACAAATAATTTTCTTTTTTCACTATGCCCTTAATATGCGGTACGCATAAAATCTATCACAAAAAACACTTTTTGTCAACAAAATTTTCAAAGTTTAATAAAAATCTATTATTTATTTTATTTACACATAAATAATAAGAAAATTTATGTTTTGATTTATTAAAAATAATGATTAAAAAATAGTGTAAAAATTAAACTATATTTTTAAATTGATTAATAAATAAAAAAACAGGCATTGCCTGTTAAAAACTTTTATCTAGTGTGTCTGTTTTTGTGTTTGAATTATTTTTTGAAGAAATTAAAGTTTGTTTTTCAATTTTGTTTTTTGTTGCTTCTAATGTTTCAACATTCTTAAAATTTTCAAGTTCTCGTTCACAATTTTTCTTAATTTCTTTATAAGTTTTAATTTCTTTTGCACAGTTTATTGCGTCTAATGTTTCAAGACCAAGACCAAAAAATGTGAAACCACCCCAAATTAAACCTGTAAATAAATTTTTTGTTATTAAAAAACTAAAAATAATGTCAAGAACAAAAAATGTGCCAAATGCTACTATTGCAAGTTTGTTTTTTAAACTTCTTTTTTTGTTTGCTTTCAAAAAACATTCTGCTTTTAGTTTTGAGTTTTCAATATCTTGTTTATTTGCTGATAATTCCATAATAAAATCCCCTTTTATAGCAAAATTATAACACTTTAAAATATTTTGTCAATATCAAATTTTAAAATATTTTGCATTTTTTATAAAATGTTAAATTTATTATTCAACAAAACTAAAAGCACTATTTGTTGCAACAAAATTGATGTTTGTTTCAACCCCATCACGAACAACTGTGTATGTTATTTGGTCATTTGGATTAAAAGTTAATGCAAGGTCGATTGCGTTAAACATTCTTGAAACTTTATAGGTTTTTCCATTTGCAGTAATTGATTTTAGAATGTCGCCAACTTTAAATCCTGCACTTTCAGCAATAGAATTTTCAACAACACTTGAAATTGCAACTTGTTCAACAATTTTTGTTGTTTTTGTGCTGGCGTTATATTCTGCCCTTGAAGATTGAATTGAAAGTTGAAGACCAACAGTGATTTTGTTAACTTTGTTTGTGCCATTTGCTTCAAAGTTTTTAATCAAATTGTCTGCCACATTAATTGCTATTTCTTTTGGAATTGCATAAGCAATATTTTCTATGCTTGTGTCAACAATTTTTGCGTTTACAATTCCAATAAGTTCGCCATGTTCATTAAAAAGTCCGCCACCAGAATTTCCAGAATTTATTGCAGTGTCAATTCTTAATGTTCTGAAAGTTATATTTGTTTCATCGTCTGCCCCAGTCATTGTGATATATTCACTTTCCACACTAATAATTCCTTCGGTAACACTAATGCCCTGTGCTTCTGGATTTCCAATCGCAATAGCGGTTTCACCAACCAAATAATCATCACTAATTTCAACTTGTTTTGCATCACTATTTTTCAAAATTTCACTTCCTGAAATTTTTAAAACGGCAATATCATAAGTTAAACTTCCGCCAATATATTCGCATTTTATGGCATCAGCACCATATTCAACGATTGGATAACCATTGCTGTCATAAACATAATTTCCGCTTGAATCGGTTTTGTATGCCACATCAATCATGTTTCCATACAAAAATGCGTGAATTTTTCCAATTTTTGAGTTTACTCCATTTTTGTTATAAACAACATGATAATTTGTAATTAAATATGCATCACCACTTTCTTTGTTAAGCGAATAAATTACGCCACTTCCTGCACTAACTTGCGTTGTTTTTGCCAAAGTGATAGTTCCAAACCAAGTTGATTGTTGCTGAATAACTTGACATTCGCTGTAAATGCTAACACTGGACAAAATTGCGGTGTTAATTGATTCAGTTTTGTTACTGGTTTTAACTTCATAATTCAAATATTCTTTCAAAAATTCATTAAAAGATTTTGTATAACCTTTTTGAACAAGAGCATTATAAATTTCGTTAATATCAACATTTTCGGCATCTTTTCCGTCAAAGCCATTCTTTCCGTTTGTTATTGTGAATGTTGAAGTTGTGTTGTCGGAATAAGTTATTGTATATGTGTCAACAAGCCCATTTGTGCCAGTTTTTTTGATGTCAACAATGCTTCTTTCGCCAAACGAAACATTGCAAGCGGTTAAAACAAAAATTGCAGGAACAAGCACCAAAACAAACATGATATATTTTAAAATTTGCTTAAAATTTTTCATAATTCTTCTCCTTTGTTATTTTGATTTATTTTTAAAAGTTTATAACTTTTAATTTATTAAATAAATTTTAACACAAAAAAAGTTTTTTACAAACAAATTCAAAAATGTTTTAAAAAAAGTGCCACAAGGCACTTTTAAATTAATTTTTTATTCAAACAAAGCGTTAACAAAATCGGTTGCATTAAATTCAATAAGGTCGTCCATTTTTTCGCCAACTCCAACAAATTTTACTGGAACTTGAAGGTCGCTTATAATTGGCACAATAACCCCACCTTTGCTTGTGCCATCAAGTTTTGTTAATATAATTCCGTCAATGCCAACCATTTCATTAAATTCTTTAACTTGGCTTAATGCGTTTTGACCAGTTGTTGCGTCCAAAACCAAAATCTTTTTATATTCACATTCAGGATATTTGTTTGCAACAATTTTTGATATTTTTTTAAGTTCTTCCATCAAATTAACTTTGTTGTGCAGTCTTCCTGCTGTGTCAATAAGCAAAACATCGCTTTTTTTTGCTTTCATGCTTTCTATCGCATCATAAACCACACTTGCAGGGTCTGCCCCTTCACTGTGTTTTATAATTTTAACCTTGCTTCTGTTTGCCCATTCAGTAAGTTGGTCGCTTGCTGCTGCCCTAAAAGTGTCGGCTGCCGCCAAAACAACATCTTTTTTGTTTTGTTTAAACAAATTGGCAAGTTTTCCTATTGTGGTTGTTTTTCCAACACCATTAACACCAATAATCAAATATGCAAGTGGATAGTTTTCGTCTTCTTCAAAAATATCAATTTTTTCAATCAAAATTTGTTTCAAAAGGTCTTTGGCTTTTTGGCTTTCTTTAATTTTTTCTTTTTTAGCCCTTGTTTTAAGTTCGCTAATAATATCTTCGGTTGCTTCAACGCCCATATCACTTGAAATTAAAACATATTCAAGTTCGTCATAAAAATCGTCATTAAGTTCACTTTTTTTAAAAAGTTCTTTAAGTTTTTGGCTTGTTTTTTTAAGTCCTTCTTTTATTTTGCTGAATAATCCCATACAAATTTCCTTTAAAAATTTTTAAATTTTTGTCTTGTTAATCATTAATGTTTTTGCATAAATATTCAAAAACTTGAATAAATAACAAACATATTCAAGTTTTTGTGAATAAATATTAATTATTTTCGTCAAGATTAATATCGCTAAGTTTAACGGATACAATTTTTGAAACACCTTTTTCTTGCATTGTAACACCATAAAGTCTGTCGGCAAGTTCCATTGTTGGTTTTCTGTGAGTGATAACAATAAATTGAGTTTCACTTGAAAATCTGTTCAAATATTTTGCAAATCTTCCAACATTCGCATCGTCAAGAGCGGCTTCAATTTCGTCTAACAAACAAAATGGCATTGGTTTTAGTTTTAATATAGAGAACAAAATTGCAATCGCTGTTAATGCTTTTTCTCCACCACTTAAAAGTGATAAGTTTTTCAAACTTTTTCCTGGTGGTTCGGCAACAATATCCACACCTGCGTCCAAAATATCACATTCTTTTTCACCAAGTTCTGGGTCAGGTTCTGGCTTAACCAAAATTAGTTCTGCCCTTCCGCCACCAAACAATTCTTTAAACACTCGTTTAAAGTTTTCATTGATTTTTGAAAATTCTGTTGTAAACCTGTTTATCATTTCGCTGTTAAGTTCTTTAATAACCTTGCTTGTGTCTTGTTCAGCCTTTTCAAGGTCTTGAACTTGAAGAGATAATGATTCATAACGCTCGTTTAATGCAACACTTTCTTCAATAGCATTAACATTAACATAGCCAAGTTTATCAATTTCTCGCTTGCATTTGTTGGCTTCAATCAAGCCTTCTTCCAAATTATAGTTTTCAACCTTATATTCAAGGCTTGAAGCGTATGTAAGTTCATAGGCTTCCCAAACTCGCTCTTGCATATTTTCAAGTTCGGTGTCTATTTTGGTTAAATTAAGTTCTTCCAAACTCTTTTTGTTTTGAAGTTTTGAAATTTGTGTTGTAAAGTTGCTTCGGTCTTCATCAAGTTCTTTAAGGTTTATTTGAAGTTTTTGTTTATAATCATCAAGACCATCAAGTTTTGACTTAACTTCTTCAATTTCTTTTTCACAAGCCTTATAGTTTTCGTTTTGTTTGATTAGTTCAAGTTTGTTTAGCAAATTTTGTTTTGCTATGTTTAAATTGTTAAGATTTTCATTGTTTTCACTAATCAAAGCGTTTTTGTCAACAATATCTTGATTTAATCTTATTTCTTCTTCGCTTAATGCAAAATTTTCACTTTCTAAACTTGCAATTTCAACCCTGATTGAAGTGATTTTTTCGTTATAATTATCTCTTTCTTGTTTTAATTCATCAAATTGTTGTTTTGTTTTTGAAATTGCACTTGTGGTGGCAGAGTTGTTTGTATTTATTGAAGAAATTATGGTTTCAAGTTCCAAAATTTCATTTTCAAGTTTTGATTTTGACAAACTTAAAGTTTGCAAATTTTGTTTTAAATTTGAAATAACATTTTCGCAATCGGTTTGCAATAACTTAATTTGAGCAAGTTTTTCATTTTCAACACTAATTTCAAGTTCTAGGGCATGAAATTCATTGTTGTTTTGCTTAATTTTGTCTTGACTTTCGGTTGTTAAATTCATAAGTTTGTCTTTCAAACTGCTATTTTCCGAAAGTTCCAAATTAAGTTTTTCAAGATGTTTTTCAATCTCTTCAATTTCACGCTGTCTGCCAATCAAGTTTGACACACTATTTTTTTTGCTTCCGCCCGAAATTGAACCCGCTGGATTAATAACATCGCCGTCTAATGTTACAATCTTAAACGAATAAGAGCATTCTTTTGCAAGGCTAATAGCAAGTGGCAAATCATTAACAATAACTGTTGCACCCAAAAGGCTGTCAAAAATATTTTTTAGTTTTGAATCAAATTTAATAAGGTTGCTTGCTATTCCAAAAACGCCATTTAAGTTAAGTTTTGACAAATATCGGTCGTCAATTCCCCTAGGTTTTACACTTGTTATTGGCAAGAAAGTTGCCCGTCCCAAAGCGTTTTGCTTTAGATAATTAATAAGGTTATTTGCGTTTTGCTCATTTTCGGTAACGACATTTTGAACTGCTCCACCAAGAGCCATTTCTATTGCCGTTTCAAATTTTTCAGGAACTTGCATTAAACTTGCAACAACGCCAATAAATTGTTTTTTAAGTTCGGCATTTTGCTGACTGTGTTTAATCAAATTTTTAACCGAGTTGTTAAAGCCTTCCAAATCTTTTTGCATTTCGGTCAAAACTTTCTTTCTACTATCCAAAATTGCCACAGAATTTGAAATTTGACCAAGTTTTTCTTCAACATTTCTTAATTTCAAAACATTTTCATTAAACTTGTTAAGTTCACTTGAAGTTTGAGTTTTAAGTTCTAACTTTCTAGCAACCAATTTGTCAATTTTTTCATTTAATTTGCTTATGTTTGAATTATTCTCAACGCTTTTTATTGTTTCATTGTTAAGAAGTGAATTTATTTCATCGGTTTTTGCAGAAACACCTTCTTTTTCGGCAGTTTTTTTGCTTAATTCGCTTTTATAATCACTTAATTTATTCAAAGCATTAACCATTTGTTTTTGGTTGTCAAGGCTAATATCTTCACTTTTTGTAAGTTCGTCAACAATAGAAAGATATTTGCTTCGTGCTGATTCAATTTGCCCATTCAAATCTTCAATTTTTTGCTTGTTTTGTTCTTTTTTGCTTGTTTTTGTTTCAAGCAAGATTTTAACATCTTTTAGAGCGTTTTCAATTTTTTCAACTTCTTGATTAACACGAAGAATTTCGCTTGAATTTGATGCCAATTTTTCGTTTATAACACTGGCCTCGCTTGAAGATTTTTCAAGTTTAACATTAAGTTCAATCATTTTTTGATATAAAGCATTAATGTCTTTGTCGATATGCGAAATTTTTTCAAAATTTTCGTTATATTTGTTTATAACATTTTCTAAATCGCCATTTCTAACATTAAGTTCTTCTTCTAATCCTTTAATCTTAATGTTTATTGCTTCTTTGTTTGTGTTTGCATTATCATATTGATAAATATAATTGTTAACTTCGGCTTTTTTTAGGGCTTCTTTCAAAACCAAATATTTTTTTGCGTTTTCGGCTTGATGTTTTAATGGTGTTAATTGTTTTTCAATTTCAGCCAAAATATCTCTAAGCCTGCTCAAATTTTCTCTTGTTCTTTCAAGTTTTCGGCTTGCTTCAATTTTTTTTGCCTTAAATTTGCTAATTCCTGCCGCCTCTTCAAAAATAACTCGCCTATTTTCAGGTTTAGAATTAACGATTTCGTCAACTTTACCCTGTCCAATAATTGAATAGCCATCTCTACCAATTCCGCTATCATGCAAAATGTCAACAATATCTTTAAGCCTGCAAGGAGTGTTATTTAGCAAATATTCACTTTCACCATTTCGATAAAGTTTTCGGGTTAAAGAAACTTCAGTATATTCAACATCTAATGTTTTATCACTATTATCCAAAACCATAGTAACTTCGCAATAACTCAAACTTTTTCGGTTTTCAGTTCCAGCAAAAATAACATCTTGCATTGAACTTCCACGCAAGGTTTTGCTACTTTGTTCACCCAAAACCCAACGGATAGAGTCAGCAACATTGCTTTTTCCACAACCGTTTGGACCAACTATGGCAGTAATTCCGCCGTCAAATTCAATAATAGTTTTGTCGGCAAAACTTTTAAATCCAACAATTTCAATTCGTTTAAAATTCATTTTGTCCTCTTTTTAGCAATATACAAACGCATTATATCACAAAAAATAAGAAAAAACAAATATTTAATCAAATTAATTTTCACCCAAATTAACAAAGAATGCAAAAATTTTTATGAAACTTTGTTATTTTAAATTTTAACATTATTTGACTTTAAATATAATAACAACATTTAAGAAATAAAAATCACTTCATTTTGCATTATATTTAATTAAAATGCATAAAAGAAATCTATTTTAATATAGCGTTAAAACATATTTTGACAATAAAAAAAAATTCAACCTTAAAGTTGAATTATTTTAATAGAAATTGATCATTTTGATCAACCATTTTGCCACTATTAATTTTATATAATGTTTCAAATTCTTGTTTTGAAATATTGTTTAAAATTTGAATTTCTGGTGATTGAAAATATAAAATTTGCAAGCAAAAGGTTGGAATTAAAATTGCACTTTGGCCATAGTTTAAAATCAAATTGCATGGAAGCTCTGTTAGTTGATTAAGAAAAAAATCAGCAAGTTCTTCAAGACTATTAAAATTGTTTAAGTTTTTAATTTCGCTTGTTTTCCATATTTTTGAATTTTGTGAATAATCATATTCATAACTACACTTAATGGCTTTATGGTTGTTATAAGCATATAATGTGCTTGAATTTTTAACCGAATAATAACTCATTTTTTCTTCATCAACAAAACTTAATTCTGCATTTTCACTTTCGTTTATACCATTTTGCTTTAACAAATTATAAATTTCATTTTTTATAATTTTTATAAGTGAACTTGCAAATTTTTTGTTAAATTCTTCTTTGCTCTTAATAAGTTCATTATATTTTTCATTGTTTTGATTTGGATTATTGCTGTAAAGTGCCAAAAGAAGTTTAAAGTCGTTATTTGTTAAAAAAGTGAACGGACAATATGCCCCACTTGCCTGCATAATTGTGGCAGTATCATAATTTTCAATTTCATAAGCATCTTTAAAACCAAACAAGTGCATAATTTCGTGCATAAACACATTATAACTTTCATATTTATCAACTTCAGGTGCCAGCCAAATATTATTATAATAAATTTTTTTGCCATAGTTTGTTAAACTTGGAATTGAAGATGTTCTTGCAAGCCCAACCGCTTTTCTAGTAAAAATTTGTTTTTGTTCAACCACAATAAAATTTTCATCAAAATAATCGCCAAAATTTTTTTGTGTTACAAATTCAAATTTATAATTAGGATTTATAATTTCAAAAATAAAATTTAAGTATTCTACACAATTTTTAATTGAATTCTTAACATCTGTTTTAACGCTATCTTTTGCATAAATTTTAATATGTTGATTTTTGTTTGCAATAAAGCGATTAACTGATGAAGAATTAAACAAAACCTCTTCATCTTTTGTCAAATAACCAATATCTGCATCTAAATCATCAATAGTTTGCACAATTTCATTTCTTGAAGGAAGCATAACATTATTAATGTTGCTTTTTATTATACCAGTTGTGCCCAAAAAACAAGTTGCACCAGTAACAAAAGCTAAAATATTTGATGCAATTTTAACTTTGTTAGGAATTTTAACTTCGCCATTAACAATTTTGTAAGTTTTGGTTTTAATTTTGGGTTTAACCGATTTCATATAAAAAATTATACTCTTAAAAATTTAATTTGTCAATTACCAATTTTATTAATCAAATTTTTAGTTCAAAACAGGAGGTTTTTCAAACCTTTAACTAATAGTCGAAAATTTTACATTTTTAAAAATCTTTAACAAATTTTTTCAATCTTTTACAAATCATAATTTTCAAGACCCAAAATAACATCTCCACTAATATCAAGCGATTTGCAAATATTAACCAAATTGTCATAACCTGGTTTGCTCTTTCCTTTTAGCCATTCACTAACTTGACTTTGTTTAACTCCAATAAGTTTTGCAAATTCACTTTGATTAAGATTTCGTTCAATCATTAAATCTTTTAAAATTTCAATAAATGTCATATTTTTATCATATAGAAATTTCTACAATTTTGCTTGACATATAGAATATTCTATATTATTATTTATCTATGCAAAAAAAATATTCGTGTTGTTTTATTGATACTGAAAATAATGAATTTAGCGAAGAAATAAAATTAAATATTATAAGAATGATTGATTATTTGGTTGAAATATGTAATATCAATTACTTTTTGTTTTACAATTTAAATCCATTTGAAAATTTTATTTACAATTATTTAAATAAGTTTAAATATCAAATAAAAAGAATAAAAATTTCCCAAAAATATGAGAATACTCTTTTAAAACGAAATAATAAAATTAAGTATTACAAAAAATTAATAGAACAAAGTGATATTTGTATTTTTATTGACAAAGCAATAAATATTTCACAGTTCTCAATATCAATCTTTTATGAATTATTAGTTTTCGCAAAGCAATTAAATAAATGCGTGTTATTTATTTAGATATTATAAACACTGTCTTGACAAATTCTTATTATTTTGTTAAAATTAATTATATGAAAAAAACAAAAGAAGTTAAGGCAAGCATAAAAAACAAATCAAAAATAAAAAAAGCAGGCAAAATTGCAGCCAGCATTTTGGGTGCTTCAATTTTTTTGGCAGGTGCTGGAATTGCTTATGAAAACACAAACAATGTTATTCTTCCTTCAAGAAATGAAATTGTGCAAACTATTGACGATTTAGACGCAAACGCAAGATATATTGCATTGCGAAAAGATATAAAATCAAACGATATGATAAATGACTTTTCTATTAGGCGATTAATCATAAAAAACGGCGAAACAGTTAAAATTAAAATTGATAAAAATTTTTCACAAACCAAAAAGAACGAAATTGAACTTGGCGTTGAATATCTTAATAATGTTTTTAGCATAATTAATCCTTCTTACAAATTTCAAATTGTTGAAAATAGAGGCATTGGCGATTTGCTTAATGAAAATTTTGTTAGCATAAAACAAAAAGATTTTAACTTTCCAGGGATTACTTACACTTTCAACCTAAAAAGTTTTAGCAACTTTGGCACAAAACAACATGGAAATAATATTGTTATAGACACAAAAACCACAGATTTTGAAATGAGCAGTATTTTTGTTCACGAATTTATGCATATATTGGGGCTTGGCGATGCCTACAAACTTGACAATTTAGAAACAACAACACACATGAACGCAACCGCATCTTACTCTCCTTATTCTTATTTGGCGGATAACGATTTTAAACTTTTGCTTGCCCTTTATAGTGACAATTCAAATTTGAACGACCAAAAATTTGAAAATCTTTTGGAATTTAAAAGGCTTTATGCCCAAAGAGCACTAAAAAGATATAAACAAACTTTTGCAAAAGAACTTAAAAAGGTTTTTGAAAGCAAAGGTCTTGCTTTTGACGAAAGTGCTAGTCCTGAATTTGTTTCTGATTTTGGTAATTTTTTTGAAGTTTGTGGTCAAGATAATGCTGTGATAAGTTATCATGATAACGAAAAGATAAAATATTTAAAAGAATATGAAGCAAAATATAGAATAGAAAGTTCTGGAAAAGAAGTTTATATGTCCCCTTGCACCTACTCTTTTAATAAGGCTGAAAATTTTGAAAATTTAATAGAAAGTTTTCAAAACAACGATAACAATTCTCTTAATGACGGTTCAATGCTTATTTTTAAATATGGCGATTATTATGTTGCAACATCAAGATATAACCTTATAACTTTAAATATGTTTGAAAATATGCAAAACACTTTTGTTTTAAAATCACTATCTGAAAATGATTTTTATAAAAAACTAAATAATTTCCAAAAAGGAAATTTTCTTGACGGAAATTTAGACGCTCAAACAAAAACTCAAATAAATGAAGAATTACACTTATAAAAAAATCGGTTTATGACCGATTTTTTTTATATTTTTATTTTAAAATTATAAAATACTTTGTTTTTTATTGTTTTTTTATTATTTGTTTGCAAAATAATTCTTCAAAATTAGAAATTGACCCTTTAGTGATAAGGCTTTTTTCACATATCCAAGAGTTGGTTATGTCTCCATGCTTAAATATAATACAATAGCAAATACCGAAATCTATAATTTTTTTTATATTAGATATCTTTCGTGTTAATGTTTTTTTATTTGTATAAAAATTTGTTGAATAATCCATTAGAATTGTGTCAGAAGTAATTACAATTTTTGTATTTATTTTTACATTAGATACTTGCTTCTTTGGAGTGATAAATGTTAGAACCGCAAGCAACAAAAATATAATCGCAGTTAATAGTGAAACAAATAATTTATTATTGAGTATCCCAAAGACTAATATAAATATATCTGCAATTGAATTGATTATTGTAAATAGTAATCCTATCTTTTTTGATTTTTCTCGTGCAATTAATAATTTGCATTCATTTGATTGTTCACCATTAAATTCTATCATAAGAACTCCTTAATTTAACCTTTTTAACATATTAAATTTTCAATATCGAAATAAATGCTTCGCTTGGAATTTGAACCGAACCAACTTGACGCATTCGCTTTTTACCTTCTTTTTGTTTTTCAAGAAGTTTTCGCTTTCGGGTTATATCTCCGCCATAACATTTTGCCAAAACATCTTTTCTTAACGCTTTTATTGTTTCTCGGGCAATAACTTTGCTTCCAATAGATGCTTGAACGGGAATTTCAAAAAGTTGTCGTGGAATAATCTCTTTAAGTTTTTCAGTTATCGCCTTGCCACGCTTATAAGCACTGCTTTCGTGAACAATAATAGAAAGAGCATCACAACTTTCACCATTAAGCAAAATGTCAAGTTTAACAAGTTTGCTTGGTTTATAGCCAATAATTTCATAATCAAGGCTTGCATAACCCTTACTTCGGCTTTTTAGGCTGTCAAAAAAGTCATAAATAACTTCGTTTAAAGGAATTTCATAAACAAGTTCAACACGCTTTTCATCAATATAATTAAGATTAAGTTGCACTCCCCTTTTTTCGGTGCACAAATCCATAATTGCCCCAACATATTCTGGTGGAGTGTAAGCGGTTAATTTGCAAATAGGTTCTTCCATAAAATCAATTTCTTGCATTTTTGGAAGATTGGTTGGGTTTGAAATTTCAATAACTTCACCATTTGTTTTGTGAACCAAATAATTAACACTTGGTGCAGTGGTTATAATATCCAAATTAAACTCACGCTCTAATCTTTCGGTTATAATTTCCATGTGCAAAAGCCCCAAAAATCCGCATCTAAAACCAAAGCCTAATGCTTTTGAACTTTCAACTTCAAAAAATAGTGAAGCATCACTCAATTTAAGTTTTTCTAATGCGTCTTTAAGTTCGGCATATTTATCACCAACGGCGGGAAAAATTCCGCAGAACACAACAGGTTTCACTTCTTTATAACCTTCTAATGGTTTGTCGCATTTATTGTCTAAAAGCGTAATGGTGTCGCCCACTTTTGTGTCGGCAACATTTTTTATTGAAGCAGTAACATAACCAACTTCGCCCGCCTTTAAAATTCCCGTGCTTGACATTTTTGGGTTAAAAACACCAACTTCAACACAATCAAAACTTTTTCCAGTTGCCATCATAAAGATTTTGTCGCCCGCCTTAACACACCCGTCAACAATTCTAACAAGACAAACTGCCCCTTTATAACTGTCATAAAAACTATCAAAAATAAGGGCTTTTAGTGGTTTTTCTATATCGCCTTTTGGTGAAGGGAAAAAGTCTATCACGCTATCCAAAACCTGTTTTATGTTTGTGCCTTCTTTTGCACTTATTTGTGGAGCAATATCACTTGGAAGCCCAATAACTTCTTCAATTTCTTTTTTTGTGTTTTCAATGTCGGCACTTGGAAGGTCGATTTTGTTTATAACAGGCAAAATTTCAAGATTGTTTTCTAATGCCAAATATAAATTTGCAAGAGTTTGTGCTTCAACGCCTTGCGTGCAATCAACAATCAAAATTGCACCTTCACAAGCGGCAAGCGACCTTGAAACTTCATAAGTAAAGTCTACATGACCAGGAGTGTCAATCAAATTAAGTTCATATTCTATTCCATCTTTAACATATTTCATTTTGGTAGTGGCAAGTTTTATAGTAATTCCTCTTTCCCTTTCTAAATCCATACTATCCAAAAGTTGGCTTTCCATATCTCTTTTTGCAACTGTGCCAGTATATTCCAATAACCTATCGGCAAGCGTGCTTTTTCCGTGGTCGATATGTGCCACAATGCAAAAATTTCTTATTTGTTTTTGATAATCATTCAAATTACTCATGCTTTTATTATATAAAATTTTGCAAAAAAAGCAAGAAAAGCAATTAACTTTCAAAAAATACTTTTATTTTAATCTTTTTTTTGGTATAATTGTTTGTGAAAAATCATAAAATTTATTAAAAATCGACAAAATAACAAACAAAAAGGTAATTTTATGCAAAAAACATTAAATTTTTTAACTGACAAATATATCGCACATCGTGGATTTCATAATGATGAAAACCCAGAAAACACACTGGGTGCTTTTCAAAGGGCAATCGAAAAGGGTTATGCGATTGAACTTGATGTGCAACTTTTGAAAGACGGCACAGTTGTTGTTGTGCATGATAACAAATTAAGCAGACTTTGCGGTGAAGACAAATATGTTTCAAATTGTAATTATGAAGAAATAAAAGACCTTAAAGTTTTAAACTCAAACTTTTCAATCCCCACTTTTCAAGAAGTTTTAAATTTGGTTGATGGAAAAACTCCCTTACTAATTGAAATTAAAAACACATTAAAGGTTGGCGAATTAGAAAGCAAAACCTATGAACTTTTAAAAAATTATAACGGCGAATATGCAGTTCAAAGTTTTAATCCATACAGTTTGGCATGGTTCAAAGACAATGCTCCAAATGTTTTGCGTGGTCAACTATCAAGTTTTTTTAAAGGCGAAAATTTAAGTTTTATCAAAAAAGTTTTGCTAAAAAAATTAAGGTTAAACAAAGTTTCATGCCCAAATTTTATAAGTTATAACGCCGAAAATTTGCCAAACAGATATTGCACAAAATGCAACCTTCCAATTCTTGCTTGGACTGTTAGAAGTCAAGAACAATACTTAAATGTTATAAAATATTCAGACAACATTATTTTTGAAGGCTTTGAACCTACAATATAATTGAGGTGAATTTTGGAAAAACTAACTATTTATGATAAAATTGATTTAAAACTTAAACAAAAAAATTCAAATCGAAAAAAAATGTGCCTAGAATTAAATATCCCTTATAGCACCCTAACCAGTTTTTATCAAAAAAAATCAAGTAATATCTCACTTAAAACGCTAAAAGATATTGCAAATTATTTGAATTGCTCAACCGATTATTTGATTAAAGATGTTTTTGACGAAAATTTAAAAACTAATTTAACCGAAATTGAACAAGAAATTTTTAAAATTTGCTCAACACTAACAATAAAACAAAAGTTAGAATTATTAAACTATGCCTATAAACTTGAACAAGAAAAAAATAATTAAATTTTATATTCAAAATGTCAAATATTTGGCATTTTTTTATAAATTTAATACGGTTTTTTTATTAACAATGGCAAAAACCAGTTTTAGTATTGACAACCTTTGTATCAAAATTTATAATAAAAAAGATATGAGCAACTTTTATATATTTTTAGACATAGATGGCGTTTTTTATGATTATGAATGGTTAAAAAATAGCAATAACAAAGCAAGTTCTTTGCTAAAATTTAAACCTGAAAGCATAACCGCATTAAACCATTTAATTTCTTCATTAGAAAAACAACATAATGTTGATTTGGTTATAACTTCAACTTGGAGATTATTTAAGTTTGAACAACTAATTGCAATATTTAAAAATAGTGGACTTAATTTTGATAAAACTATTCATAAAACAAAAGATAGCACTAATCCTTTCACACGCAGTAAAGATATAATGCAATATTTAAAAGGTAAAAACAATAAAGAAAATTTTGTTATTATAGATGACGAAAGTTTTGATTTTGATTTATATTTTGATAAAAAAAATATTATAAAAACAAATATTCAAAATAATGCTTTAAACAAAAAAATGGTTGATAAATTTTTAAATACTTTAAACAAAAATGAAGAATTAACTTTTTAATAGCAAACAAAAAAAATAGCGATTATTTCGCTATTTTTTTATATATTTTTCCGCATAGAATCTATTGCATTTTTTTCTAGCCTTGAAACTTGTGCTTGACTTATTCCAACCTCTTCGCTAACTTCCATTTGAGTTTTGCCAAGATAATATCTTAAAAGCAAAATTTGTTTTTCTCGCTTTCCAAGTTTTTTTAAAGCATCTTTCAAAGCAAGATTTTCAACCCATTCATCTTGATTGTTCTTTTTGTCGCCAATTTGGTCCATAACTCTAACAGTTTCACTGCCGTCAGAATAAACTGGGTCAAACAAACTTACAGGCTCGGTTATTGAATCTAACGCAAAAGCAACTTCCCTAACTTTAAGCCCCAAATCTTTTGAAATTTCTTCCAAGGTTGGTTCAACTCGGTTTTGTTTTGTAAGTTTTTCTTTTGAAAGCATAATTTGATATGCCGTATCTCTTATGCTTCTTGAAACTCTAAATGCGTTGTTATCCCTTAAAAACCTTTTAATTTCACCAATAATCATTGGAACTGCATAAGTTGAAAATCTAACATTAAGAGTGGTGTCAAAATTGTTTATAGCCTTAATTAGTCCTATTGTTCCAACTTGAAACAGGTCATCAGGGTTTTCATTTTTATATGAAAATCTGTGAACAACCGAAAGAACTAGCCTTAAATTTGCCGAAATAAAAAGTTCCTTTGCTTGTTCGTCCCCTTGTTTAATTTTTTCAATAAGTGCGTCCATTTCACTATTTTTTAACTTTGGTAGGTGTGCAGTGTTAACACCGCAAATTTCAACTTTGCTTGACATTATAGCCTCCACCAAAAAAAGTTTAAAGTTATAATGCCCCAACAAAAATTTATTATTCAAAAATTAAAAATATTTTTTTATATGTTCATGTTTGCATATTTATTTTGCAAAAAATCTAACATTTAAAATTTTTTATTTTAACAATGTAAACAATAATTATTTCAAATTTTATATTTTTTAAAATATTTTATTAATAACAATTTTCTTATCTTTCATTCGCTGTAAAATACAAACTTAATGTGCCTGGACCACTGTGCGAAGTTACAACCAAATTTAGTGGAACAATATCCACAACAACATCAAATTCTTTTTTAATTAAGTTTGATAACATTGTTGCATCACTTTCGCAGTCTGCCTCGGCGATAACAACATAATTGCAATCTTTGTTATATTTTAATTTGAAATATTCAAAGAGTTCAACAACTGATTTTTTTCTTCCAAAAACCTTTTTAAATGGAACAATAACTCCATCTTTATTAAGATTACAAACAGGCTTGATTTGAAGAAGTGAACCTATAAATGCACTTGTTTTTGAAACTCTGCCACCCTTAATTAAATATTTAAGATTATCAACAGTAAAATAATGACAAACTTTTAATTTATTGTTTTCGGCAAATTCTTTTGCTTTTTCAATATCAAAATTATATTTTTCAATGTTTTCAAGCAAATATTTAAGCAAAACTCCAATTCCGCCCGCTTGGCAAAGAGTATCAACAACAATAACTTTGTTTTTGTGTGTTTTGTTAAGTTCTTCGGTTGCTTTCATAAAATTTTCACAAGTTCCACTTTGCCCGCTTGTAAAACTCAAATGCAACACATCTTTTCCTTCTTCAAGCAACTTTTCAAGATAAACAGTGGCATCATAAAAATTTATTTGTGAAGTTTTTGTAATTGCTCCTTCACGCATAAATTTGCATATTTTTGGAACTTCAAAATTTTTGTCATCACTTCTAAATTCAACATCATTAACCATAAACTTCATTGGTGCAACTTTAATGTCATTCTCAATTAAAATTTGTTTGTTAATATCACAAACCGATTCAACACTTATAATAAAATCTCGCATAATTTTTCTCCTTACGCCCTTATTTTATGCATTGAAACAAAAAAACACAATCTACTTCGACCATGTTTTTGTCTACTAAATTTTTTTTAAAAATAGAGCATATTTTTGCATTCTACTGATAGTAGAGTTTGTTTGTATAACAAAAAAATATGCAAAAAAGATTGATTTTTTGTGTTTAATTATAGTATATTATTTGTTATGGAAGAACTAGAAGAATTAAAAGAAATAATTGCAAAAAATCTAATACTTTACAGAACAAAAGCAAAACTTTCTCAACTTGAACTTGCCTTGAAAATAAATTATTCCGACAAATCAATTTCAAAGTGGGAACGGGGGCTTGGTCTGCCCGACCTTATTGTTCTTAAACAACTTGCAGACTTATATAACATAAAAGTTGACGATTTTTTTGCAAAAAATGAAAATTTGGAAGATATTAAAATTGACATAAATAAGTCAAAACAAAAAAAGCATTTGCTAATCACTCTTTTGGCTTGCGGACTTGTTTGGCTTGTGGCAACACTTGTTTTTGTTGCTTTAAGTTGGGCAAAAATTAACAATTCTTGGCTTTGCTTTATTGTTGCAATCCCTGCCACTATGATTGTGCTTATTGTTTTCTCTCGGCTTTGGTGGAAATATTATCTTGTTGGAATTTTCTCTTCACTTTTGTCATGGACAATAGCACTAACAATCAACTTGTTTTTGCCTGGCACAAAAGCATATTTGGTTTATTATATTTGCATTCCACTTCAAGTTTTAATTATTATGTGGGTAATACTTTATTATATAAGAAAGAGAAAAAACAATTTAACCAAAAAGAATGTTGAAAATAAAAATTAAAAATTTAAAATATCTAATTTGTTTAACTACAAATATAAATTCAAATTATAATTTCATAAAAATATTTTAATTAATTTTTAAAACTTTATAAAAAATTAAAAAAGATTTAACTTTTGGTTAAATCTTTTTTCTTAAAATATCATTTTCTTTCAAATTTAAGTTTGTTTTTAAGTATAGTGGTTGTTGAACTCTGCAAGCATCCAAAACTTCTGCCCCTTCGGTGTTCAATAGTTTTTCAACAACAATTTTTTTGTTAAAATTTTCATTTGGACTTAAAACTTCAAGTTCATCACCAACCTTAAATCTATTTCGTTGTTCAATCAAACAATAACCATCTTTTGCATCTTCTTTTACTTTTGCCATAAATTCTGATGTTTGAACAGGCGTTGAACTTTCCAAACACTCTTTATCATCAGCACCAAAATAAAAACCTGTGGTATATTTTCGGTGGCTTGCTTTTTCAAGTTCTTGATATAAATTTTCGTTAAAAGGTTTGTTTTGATAAAAATCGTCTATAGCCCTTCTGTATGCATTTGTAACAACACCAACATAATATGGGCTTTTCATTCTGCCTTCAATCTTAAAACTTCTAACCCCCGCATCATAAAGTTCTTTTATGTGTTTTATCATGCACAAATCTTTTGAATTTAAAATATATGTGCCCTTGTTGTCTTCTTGAATTTCCAAATAGTTATCTCTGTTTTTTTCTCTAATGCAATATTCCCATCTGCAAGCCTGAACACACGCACCACGGTTGCTATCTCTGCCCGTCAAATAATTTGAAAGCAAACATCTTCCAGAATATGATATACACATTGCCCCATGAACAAAAGTTTCAATAACCACATCTTTTGGAATATAATCTCTTATTTCTTTAATTTCATTAATAGAAAGTTCCCTTGCAAGAATTAACCTTTTTGCACCCATTTTTACAAATTCCATTGCACTATATTTGTTGGTTATGTTTGCTTGCGTAGAAACATGAATTTCAAGGTTTGGAGCAACATTTTTAACCAAACTCATAATTCCAATATCACTAACAATCACAGCATCAACATTAATTTGACTTAAATATTTAATATATTCGCTCATGCCGTCAAAATCACTATTATGTGCCAAAATGTTTAAAGTTATATAACATTTTTTGCCCATTTTGTGTGCCAAATCTATGCTTTGTTTAAGTTCTTCATCATCAAAATTGCTTGAAAAAGCCCGAAGCCCAAATTTTTTGCCAGCAAAATAGCAAGCATCAGCACCAAAATAAAAAGCAGTTTTTAGTTTTTCCATATCACCCGCAGGGCTTAATAATTCAATTTTTTCCATAATTTTATTTTATCACAAATATTTTATTTTTACAATTATATTATCAAATTTTGTTGTTAAAATACTTTTTTTGATGTATCATATTTTTATGCAGAAAAAAGAAAAAACAAAAAAATTTAATAGAAAAAATTTTTACATAAAACTTTTATGTTTGATTGTAATTTTATCATCACTTCTAACATTTTTTTTGGGAACATGGTTTAATGGTGATGATTCAACATTAAAATATATAAATTCTTATGAATATTCTTATTCTTCAAACCCAAATATTGAAGTTTCTAAATATCCAGAGCAAAACTATGCGGTTATAAACAACAAAACAGGGCGAAATTTGAAGATTATGCAATTAACTGACATTCATCTTGGTTGCGGATTTTTGTCAATAGAACTTGACCAAAAAGTGGTTAATAACATTTTTAAGGCAGTTAGTGTTGTTAATCCTGACATTATTGTTGTAACCGGTGATGCCCTATCTGCAATTTACACAACAACTGGAACTAGAAACAGTTATCTTCAACTTGACGCTTTAATTAGTCTTCTTGAAAAACTTGGAAGACCTTACACTTTTTGTTTTGGAAACCACGATGGTGCGGGAACAGCAAGCAAAGCGTATATTGCTCAAAAACTTGAAAATGCAAAAAACTCTTTCTTTTTGCGTGGCGAAGAAAATGTTAAAGGCGAAGGCAATTATTATGTTAAAATTTTAACAAACGGCGTTTTAACGCAATCTTTAATTTTGATGGATAGTGGTGCTAGGGCTAGTGATGGAAAATATGAAGGAATAAGCAAAAATCAAGTTGATTGGTATGAAAAAACCATAAATAGCCTTAAATCTGAAAAATTAGATATTAAAAATATAATGTTTATTCATATACCAATTCCTGAATATAACACTTTCTACGATTTATATAAAAGCGGTGATGAAAATTATAGCCTTGTTTTGGGCGGAAAGTTTGAACGAATTTGCCCAGGAAAACAAAATGGGTTATATGACAAAATGAAAGAATTAAATTCAACAAAATGGGTTTATTGTGGGCATGACCACACAAATAATTTTTCAATATTAGAGCGTCAAACTGGCATTATGCTTTCTTATGGAATGACCATGGATTATTCAACTTATCCTTTTATAAAGTTTCAATCAAAATCTCGTGGTGCAAGGCTTATTGAAATTGAAAGTGATGGAAATGTTAAAAATTATCTTGCCCCACAATCAAATGGTTATAATCTGATTGAAGCAAATAATAACTATTAATTAACTATAAATTTATAAAAAAAGTCCACTATAAATTATAAATGGACTTTTTTTGTTAATTAAAACAATTTTTATATATCATCAATGCTATCAACTCGTGTTTTGTGCCTTCCACCCGCAAAAGAAGTTGTTAAAAAGTTTTTTACTATTTGTTTATAACTTATTGTTTTGCCTTTTAAAACCAAAACATTGCAATCGTTATGCTCTCTTGCAAGTTTGCTTGCCTTTTTTGTGTAGCAAAGCCCTGCCCTTATTCCTTTAAACCTGTTTGCAACAATACTCATGCCAATTCCGCTTTTGCAAATCAAAATGCCTTTGTTTTGGCTGTTTTCAAGCACTTTTTTGCAAAGAAGTTTGGCATAATCAACATAACTTACACTTTCAAATGAATTTGTGCCCAAATCTTCATATATAAAGCCAAGTTTGTTAAGATATTTTTTTATTTTTTCTTTTAGTTGAACCCCACCATGGTCGTTTGCAATATAAATCATATAAATATGTTATAACAAATTTTTTAAATTTCAAAACAAAAAAAAGAGATATTTAAAAATATCTCTAATCTTCTTGCTCTAAATTGTCAAATTCTTTTGTTGAAAAGAAATAGCCAAGTGTAACACCAGCACCTTCACAAAATTTTTGAATTGTGTTTATTTTTGAATGTTTTGTTCGTTTATGAAGTAAGTCATAAATATTTGATGGGCTCATTCCCGCCTTTAAACAAATATCGCAAATTGACATCTTCTTTTCTTCTGAAATTTTTAACATTCTGTCTATAACTGCATTTTCTATTGTCATACAAGACCCCTAATGGAAGTCCATAACTGAATTCCATTAATATTGTATGCAAAAATAAAAAAATTTTCTCGTGGAATTCCACGATTTCATTTGCTTTTTTCTAAATATTAAAGTAAAATATTTTTATGATAAATCAAAATTCTTGTTGCTTTTTATGTCCCAATATTAAAGAATTAACTATTACACAAAAACAAACATTAAAATTTTTATTGTTGGATATAATTACAAATTGTAAAATTAAAAATTTTTATTTTATAGAACTAAATTGTTTAGAGCAAAATGCTTATGAAATGATAACAGAAATTAAACAAGTTATTCCCGAACTTAATCGAATAAGGGTTTATAATCGATTAATGGAACCTAAATTCAAATTTGAACATTGTGCTACAAAATTAATTAAAAAAAACAAATCATACACAATAAAAGAAGTTTTAAAAGTTTCTGATTTTTGTATTTGTATAGATATCAAATCTAATTTATGTGATATTTTTTCTTCTACATATGGAGAATTTTTAACATATGCCAAATTTATTAATGTTAATATTTTATTTGTTTAAAAAAAGATACTTAAAGTATCTTTTTACTCCACAATTATTTTATAAACAGATTTTAGGTCAATAAGTTTTCGGTCTTTCAAAATAATACTTCCCTTGTTTGTGCGGTTTGAAATTTGAATATTTGATGAGTCTACAACAAAATTTTTGTTTTTAGTGTCTGTTACAAACAAATCATAGTCGTTTGAAATTAAGCCAGCAAACACAATATTTGTTCCTGTGCTTTCACCTTTTCCAAGGCTATAAACCTTAACACCTTTTCGATTTTTTGCCAAAAGTTCAAAGTTTGAAAGTTCAACCTTTTTTGAATAGCCTTTGTTTGTTATAAGCAACAACTTTTCATTCTCTATTTGGCTTGCAAACAAACACTCATCGCCATCATTCAAACTTATTCCTTTAACTCCACCACTTGTTTTTGAAGTTTGCGGAATATCATCATTTTTGCAATAAAGCCCCATTCCAAGAGAAGAAACAAACATAAGATTTTTGTTCTTGTCAAAAATTTCAATGTTGATAATTTCGTCATCTTTAAGTTTCATGCTTTGCGATATACTTTTTGAAATTTGATATTCGTCGCCTTTTGTAAGTTTAACAAGACCGGTTTTTGTGAAGAAAATTAATGTGCTTTTGAAAAGTTTATCATTTTCTTCAAAAATTTTAACAACCTTTTCGTCTGGATTAAATCCAACAATAAGGTCTTTCAAAAACACTCCACGGTCTTTAAATCGTGCTTCAATAATCTTATCAACAGCAAGTTTATAAACATTTCCTATGTTTGTGAAAATTAAAATATTTTTATCACTTGATGTTAACAAAATATTGTTATGAATTTCATTAAGAGTGCTGTTATCCGTTAAAATTTTTGCTGATTTTGCAAAAGTTTTTTCAGGGATTTTTTTAATTGCTTGTTTTTCAGTTGTTAAAACATACATTGGTTTTACAACTTTAATAATATCATCATCGGTTATAATTCCACTTTCATTAACAATTTTCGTTCTTCGCTTGTCATTAAATCGTTTTTTAATTTCAAGCATTTCTTCTTTGACCAAATTATATTGAAGTTTATCACTGTTAACAATTTTTGTTAATTTGTTAATAAGTTTCAAAAGAGCATCAATTTCTTCTTTAAGTTTTTCAACTTCCAAATTAGTAAGTCTGCTTAAACGCATATCTAATATTGCTTGTGCTTGTCGTTCGCTCAAATCATATCGTCTTCTTAATTCTTGCTTTGCAATAACTGTTGAAGCACTCTTTTTTATAATTTTAACAATTTCGTCAATGTTTTCTATGGCAATAATTAGACCCGACAAAATATGCTCTCGCTCTTTTGCTTGATTAAGTTCAAAAGTTGAACGCTTAAAAATAATTTCTTTTTGATATTTTGTGTAATATCTTAAAATATCAAGCAAATTTAATAGTTTTGGTTTTCCGTCTGCAATAGCAACCATGTTTATGCCAAAAGTAATTTGAAGGTCGGAATATTTATATAAATAATTGATAATTTTTTGTGGGTCGCAATCTTTTTTTAAAGTTATAACCGCTCTTGTTCCGTTTCGGTCACTTTCGTCCCTTATATCAGTTATGCACGAAAGTGTGTCTTTGTTGTTTTGTGCAAGTTCATCAATTTTTTGAATGCACATTGCTTTGTTAACACCATAAGGAAATTCACTTATAATCAAGTTTATTTTGTCATTTTTAGCATTTTCAATGTCAATTTTTGCCCTTATGGTTATTTTGCCTTTTCCAGTTTCATAAGCCTTTTTAATTTCGTCAGTTCCAACAATAATCGCCCCAGTTGGAAAATCTGGACCTTTCAAAACTTTCATAAGTTCATCAACCGAAATATTTGGATTGTCGATATAGGCTATGCACGCATCAATGCTTTCAGCAAGGTTATGGCAAGCAAAGTTGGTGGCAATTCCAACCGCAATCCCCATAGTTCCATTAACCAAAATGTTTGGAAACCTGCTTGGAAGCATATCAGGTTCAAATTTAGAATCGTCAAAGTTATAACTCCACTTAACAGTTTCTTTATCCAAATCTCGCAAAAGTTCCAAACTTGCACTATTTAGTTTTGCTTCTGTATACCTATATGCTGCTGGTGGGTCTCCGTCAACCGAACCGAAGTTCCCGTGACCCATAACCAAACGCTCTCGCATATTAAAATCTTGTGCTAGTTTTACCATTGCATTATAAACCGAAGTATCACCATGTGGGTGATAGTTTGCAATAACATCGCCAACGATTTTTGCTGATTTTTTGAAAGGTTTGTCGGGCGTCAATCCAAGTTCATACATAGAATATAAAATTCTTCGTTGAACGGGTTTTAATCCGTCTTCAACTCGTGGAAGTGCTCTGTCCAAAATAACATATTCCGAATATGGCATCATGGCTTCATTCATAACGGTTTTTACGCTTTTAATATAATTGCCTTCCCCGTCCATTTCTATAGGGTCTTGATTTGAAAAACCACCATTATTTCCGCCACCAAAGCCAGAATTTATATTTTTCTCATTTTCACCAATTCTTTTTTCGCTTTCATTTTCTTTTCGTTCTTGCTCTTCTTTTATTGCTTCAAGTTCGGCTTTCTGCAATTTATCCAGCAAATTTTCATTAAGTTTTTTGCTGGTCTTTTTAGCACCAGAAGACTTTGAAAGATTTTGAAGACTTTGTTGCTTTTGTTCTATAACTTTGTTGTTTTTGTTAATTTTATCTTCTTTTTTTAATTTTTTTTCATCTTTGTTTGCTATTGTTTGTTGACTTTTTGCCCCAAAAAAATCGTCAAAACTCATTTGATTTTTTGATGGAATTATATTTTCTTTTTCTTCACCTAAATTGCTATCTTCTTCCAAATCTCTTTCGTCAAAAATCATATTATTCTCCTAGTTCAATAAAATCGTCAACCTTATTAAAATCAGCATATTTTGTTATATATTCTTTTCTAGCATCAACATCATCGCCCATCCAAGTGGTTATAATGTTTTCGGCCTCCAAGGCATCATCAATCGTAACTTTAACCAGTTTTCGATTTTTTGGGTTCATAGTTGTTTCCCAAAGTTGTTCTGGGTTCATTTCGCCAAGACCTTTATATCGTTGAACATCATATCCTTTGCCAAGTTCTTGTTTTGCCTGTGCTAAGTCGTCATTATTATAGGCATAAATAACCTTATCCTTTTTTGAAACCTTATATAAAGGTGGCATTCCCAAATAAATGTGCCCTTCTTTAAGCAAATCTTTCATATATCTATAAAAGAATGTTAGCAAAATTGCCTTAATATGTCCACCATCTTGGTCGGCATCAGACAAAATTATAACTTTGTGATATTTAAGGTCTTTTATATCAAAATTTTCTGCAATTCCTGTGCCAAGGGCTGAAATAATTGTTCTTATTTCTTCATTTTGAAGAGTTTGTTCAAGTCTTTTCTTTTCAACATTAAGTGGTTTTCCACGAAGTGGCAAAATGGCTTGAAAATAACGATCTCTACCTTGTTTTGCACTTCCGCCTGCCGAATCACCCTCAACAATAAACATTTCGTTAAGTTCTGCCTTTTTTCCCGTGCAAGCAGCAAATTTTCCAACCAAATTAAATGTTTCGGCATTGTTTTTGTGCCTTGAAAGTTCTTTTGCTTTTCTAACGCTTTCCCGAGTTTTTAAGGCTTCTTTTGCTTTGTTTATGATAATTTCAAAATTCTTTTTGTTTTCATTTTTAATCAAAACCTTTTCAAGTTCTTTATAAACAATATTTTCAACTTCGGTTTTTGCTTCAGGATTTCCAAGTTTTGCTTTTGTCTGCCCTTCAAATTGAACATTTCGCATATTTATAGACAAAACAACCGTAAGTCCTTCCCTAAAATCGTCCCCCAAAAAGTTTGGGTCTTTGTCTTTAATAAAGCCAAATTTTCGTGCCGTTTCATTAAAAATTCGAGTTAAGGCACTTTTAAACCCCGTTTCATGAGTTCCGCCTTCAGTGGTTGGAATGTTGTTTACATAAGAATAAACACTATCGGTATATTCGCTTGTGTGAATAAAAGATGCTTTTAGTTTTATAACATCGCTTTCACCTTCAATATAAAAAGGAGTTGGATATAAAAGTTTTTTGTTTTCGGTTATATTTTTAACAAAATCAACAAGTCCGCCAACAAAATTAAATTGTTTAACAAAAGGTTTTTCTTCTCTATTATCAGCAAAATTTATAATTAATCCTTTGTTCAAAAATGCAAGTTCTTTAAGCCTGTTCAAAACAATATCTTTGTTAAAAGTTATGTCTTTAAACACTCTGTCATCTGGCAAAAAAGTAACAGTTGTGCCAGTTTCTTTGGTTACTCCAATTTCTTTAAGTGGCTCGGCAACTATACCGCTTTTTATAACTCCACCTTTTTCAACGCTTGCAAATTTTGCTTCAAAAATTTTTCCATCGCGCTTAACAACAACATCACACCAACGACTTAATGCGTTTGTAACACTAGCACCAACGCCATGAAGTCCGCCCGAATATTTATAGTTTTCGCTTTCAAACTTTCCGCCCGCATGAAGTTGCGTAAAAACAACTTCAACACCACTTATTTTAAGTTTTGGGTGAATATCTGTTGGAACTCCACGCCCGTTATCTTCAACTGTGCAACTGTTATCTTTGTTGATTGTTACACTAATTTTGTTTCCATATCCGTTTGCAACTTCGTCAATAGCATTGTCAACAATTTCCCACAAAAGATGATGAAACCCTTTAACGCCTGTTCCGCCAATATACATTCCTGGTCTTAATCTTACAGCGTCCAACCCTTCCAAAACCACAATATCTTTTGAATTATAACTCTTTGCCAAAATAAGCCTCCATTAATTGTTTGATAACCAAAAACCAAACTTATCAAAATTAAGTTTACAAAATTTTTCTAAAATTTCATAATCATTTTTAACATTTTTCCCTATTTTTTCTAAAATATCTTTTCTTTTTTTTATGCTAATCAAAAAATGTCTGTCAAAAAAGTCAAAAATTTTATCACTTTTTTTGTTTTTGCTTTCTTTCAAATCATAGTCAACTAATCCCACATATTTTTTTAAAGCGTCCGCTTCTTGTGGCAAAGAAGAATAGATATAACTATTATTGTCAAAATCAAGTTTTCCAATTTGAAATTCTTTATAATTTAAAATCACACTCATCTTTATATTCCTTAAAGTTATTTTTTATTCTTTGTTTAGAAAGTTCAAGGTCTAGCATATAAATTCGATTTTTAATACTTTCACAAACAATTTCTTTTTTTATTTGTGGAAGTTCTCGTGAATATAAACTTGCCACAAATTCAACTTCGTCTTTAATGTTTAATTTTTTAAAGTTTTCATAAAGTTTTAATAGTGCTTTGTTTTCAATTAATTCGGTTGCAAGGTCTGGAACAATGCAACTGCCATCAGAATTAACAATATTTTCTGTTTTTTCAATATAAAAATCAGGTTTTGGGTTCATTGAGGTAAGCCCCACTCCACTTTTATGACTTTTTAAATCTTCAAGCAAATTATTTATAGCATAATTATCCATCAAATGCAAACAAAAACCATTATCAAACATTGGTGCAAGTTTAAGATATTTTTTGCCCCGTTTTTCTTCAATCAAAAATTCAATGTTATAAACCCCTCTGTCAACTTGAACAAACAAATAATCAAGTAGTGCCATCTCTTTAAGTTCTTGTTCAAGTTTTTGGGGATAAACAATATTATTTTCAGCGCAAAATTCTTCACAAATATATGCCGTTTCCCATGTTGTAACACCGCTTGCAATATGCCGTTTCCCATATCTTTTCAAAAGCGAACAAAGCGACAAAGTTTCAACCACATTTTTTGTTCGATAACTTTTAATTAAAGTTCCATAAACTTTATGCAAGGTGTTGTTTTGTTTGTAAAATTCTTCATTTTCACAAAAAAAGTCTTTGCAAAACATTGCATCAATGCATTTATAGCCCAAAACATAAGAAAGATATGAAACAAAAACTTCGCCAAAATCACTATAATCACTTTTTGAAGATGAATATTTGAACATATATTGTTGTTTGTTTATATCAACCCAATATTTTTGATGAATTCCGCCAAAGCAACCCGTGTCTATATTCTTTGGAATTAAAACTTTTTGGGCAAAGTTTCTAAATTGTTTTTGTATAATTTCTTTTTCTGTTA
The DNA here is from genome assembly GCA_934757845.1 of uncultured Clostridia bacterium. Lineage (GTDB taxonomy): Bacteria > Bacillota > Clostridia > Christensenellales > UBA1242 > UBA7868. The sequence goes on along the minus strand of CAKVLQ010000003.1, from coordinate 12,911 downwards.
AGCCATTTTCCATATAATTTATTATATATTTAATTTTGTTTCTTGTCAATGACAAATTTGTTAATTTTGTTATTATAATAAACAACTTTTTTACATAAAATAATAAAAAAAGTTGAGGATAATAATGAAAAAAATTGTATTTACTGGTGGCGGAACGGCTGGCCATGTTATGCCAAATTTGGCAATAATTGAAGAACTTAAAGGCAAAGCAAAAATTTTTTATATTGGAAGCAAAGGCGTTGAAAAAGATATTGTAAAAAATAATAATATTCCTTTTTATGAAATAACTTCAACAAAACTTAAACGAAATTTTAGTTTGTCAAATTTTTTAATTCCATTTAAACTTTTAAAAGCAATAAGACAAAGCAAAAAAATATTAAAACAACTTAAACCTGATGCCGTTTTTAGCAAAGGTGGCTATGTTGCCCTTCCCGTTGTTATTGCAGCCAAAAAATTAAAAATCAAGGTTATTACGCATGAAAGTGACATTACTATGGGGCTTGCAAACAAACTTTGCAAAAACAAAAGTGATGTTATTTGCACAAGTTTTGAATCGACCGCCAAAAACCTTAAAAATGGTCTTTTCACTGGAAGCCCAATCCGAAAACAAATTTTTTGTGGCAACAAACAAAATGCAAAAAAATTATTTTCAAATTTTTCTCAAAAGCCAACCCTTTTGATTGTTGGCGGAAGTTTGGGAAGCAAAGTTATAAACGAAACTATTTTTAAAAGTCTTGACAAATTAAAAAATTATAATATCATTCATTTGGTTGGAAAAGGCAATGTTAATAACAATTATAAAATGGATAATTATGTTCAACTTGAATTTGCCACTAACATTGAAGATTTATACTCACTTGCCGATGTTGTTATTTCCCGTGCGGGAAGTAATAGCATAAACGAACTTTTAGTTTTAAACAAACCGAACATTTTAATTCCACTTTCAAAAAAGGCTAGCCGTGGTGACCAAATTTTGAACGCACAATATTTTAAAGAAAAAGGATATTCAAAAGTAATTTTTGAAGAAGATTTATCTCCTTATTCATTAATAAAAAGCATAGAACAAGTTTTAAAAAACAAACAAAAATATATTCAAAATATGCAAAAAAGTGAAGTGAAACTTGCAAACCAAAAAATTATAAATCTTCTTTTAAACGACTAATTTTGCCACCGTCTTGGTGGCTTTTTAATGTAAAAGCAAATAATATCAAAAACTGGTTTTTATATAAGCCTTACTTTTTTATTAATTAAAATTGTAAATAAAAAAGGTGTCATCGACACCTAATCTATGTAAAAATCACTATTTTTAAGTTTTTCCTTTATCTCTGATAACGCTTTGTTTTCAAGCCTAGAAATGTAACTTCGACTAATTCCCAGTTTTTTTGCAACTTCAATTTGAGTGAGTGCGGGTTTTCCATTAACCCCAAAACGCATACAAATAATTTTATACTCTCGCTCGGTCAAATTTTCTTTTAGCATTTTAAGCAAATCTTCGGTCAATATTTTGGTTTCAACCTTCAACGCAAGTTCGTCAATATCATTTCCAATAACATCTTGAAGTGTAATTTCATTACCGTCTTTATCCTGCCCCAAACTTTCTTCCAAAGAATAAACCCCGTTATGTTTTTTATTAAGCCTAATAAGCATCAAAATTTCGTTTTCAATGCATCTTGCCGCATAAGTTGAAAGTTGAGTTCCTTTGTTTAAACTGTATGTGTTAATCGCCTTAATTAAGCCTATTGTTCCAACGCTAATAAGGTCGTCAGCCTCTCCTGCTGTGTTATATTTTTTAACGATATGTGCCACCAAACGAAGGTTGTGATAGATAAGCCGATTTTTTGCTTCCAAATCACCTTCATTTTTAAATTTTGTTATGCATTCAAGTTCTTCTTCGCTTGAAAGCGGGTCTGGAAAGCCACTACTTTTTTGGACAAAAGAAGTAAAGCACATAACCCTGCTTAAAAAATTAATAAAAGTTTCAGTTATCATATTTCAACAATTCTCCCATGTGTAAATATATGAAATAAATTGTCGAATTTTGCTTGGACGAAAAAAAATAAATAAAAATTAAGTTACTTATCAAATTAAAAAAATTTGATAATATTTTTTTTAAAATAATGAATAAAGAAAACAAAAATTACTTTCAAAAAATTTACTTTTCTTTGTTAATATGATATAATAAATTATAAAAAAATTTAGGAGTTAAATTATGCAAAAATTATGTCAAAGTTGTGGAATGCCCATAACAAATGAAAATCAACTTGGAACAAACAAAGACCAAACCATTAATCAAGACTATTGCAAATATTGCTATCAAAACGGCGAATTTATAGATAAAGTAAGTTTGGAAGAATATATTAATATGTGCTCACAATATGGCTCACAAGCAGGAATGACAAATGAAGAAATGAAAAAATTTTGTCAAATTCTTTTCCCAACCTTAAAAAGATGGAAAACAAAATAAAAAAAATATAAACTCAAATTTGGGTTTATATTTTTTAATTCACACAATCAATATATTTTATTAGTTAAATAATCTTCACATATTTTATATAAAGAAATAGCCAAGGCTGATGTTACATTCATCGAAGAATTATTGCCAAACATATCAATATGAGTGCATAAATCAGAATTATCAAGTGCAGTTTGGCTAATTCCATTTCTTTCATTGCCCAATATTAGAGCAATTTTTTTAAATTTAGAAAAATTAACATCTCTTAAAGGTTTACTATCTTCACAAATTTCCACGCTAACTATTGAGTAATCATTATTTTTAAGAAAATTTAAAATTTCTAAAACTCCTGAAACTATTTCATAAGAAATAGTCTTATTACAATTTCGAGCAGTTTTTTCAATTTTTCTAAAATTTATATTTGAATTATTTGAAATAATATATATTTTTTCACAATTAAAAGCATCGGCAAGCCTAAAAGCCGAACCGATGTTTTCTTCATGCTCAAAGTTTTCCAAAATCAAAATAATGTTTGACTTAAATTTTTTTTGCATTTTTTTAAATTCTTGATGATTAAGTTGTTTAGTCATTTTCTTCGTCCTTATCATAAATGCCATAATTATGAATTGTTCCATCAGGATGTTCTGTGTGATGTCCAATTTCAACGCCATTACATTTTGTTTGTTCAACATAATCTAATGAACCATCTCCACGATCATATACTACTTCATTAACTTCAATTTCATTACCATTTTCATCTGTATAAGATGTTGTTTCTCTTAAATATTTATCACACATATCAACCTTCCATTGGTTATTTCTTATTTAAAATTGGTGGGTCATCGGGGGTTCGAACCCCGGACCTTGTGATTAAGAGTCACCTGCTCTACCAACTGAGCTAATAACCCACGCTTAATATTAAATTTGGCTTAACCCAGTTGTTAGAGCAAGCTCTTCCTCTTGTTTTAATCGGCGCACCAAAGCCGTAAAGGTTTGGTGCTTGTTAAAGCCAAGAACTTCCGCGTTCGCTTCTTCGTCCACTGGACGCGCTCCGCTCTGTTCCAACTGAGCTAATAACCCACAAAAGACTTATTAAGTTTATCAAAATTTTCTTAATAAGTCAATATTTTGTTAAAATATTTTAATAATTGTAAAAAGTAAATAAATTTTTACAAAACTTAATTCAATTTTTTTAATCTTAAATTGAATTTATTTTATTGTTAATTTAATTAAAGCACAAATTTTATAAAAGTTTTATAATTTTTAATAAGACCTTGCAAAATAGGTTCGCATTTTTGCCTTTTTTCCACAAGCAAAACAAGTATGCTCACCTTCCAAATTTTCTTTTTCAATGCATCTTGCTGTTGCCCCAGTTTCTGCCTTAATTTTGTCGGCACATTCGCTTTCTCCGCAGTAATATGCTAGGGCAAATTTTTTCTCATCTAAAATTTCTTTAAGGTCTTCAATGCTTTGAACTTTATGGTCTGCCATTTTGTTATCCAAATTTTCTTTTGCTTTGTTAAACATATCTTTTTGGATTTGTTCAAGCAAATCATTCACAAAGCCATCAAGATTATCAAGACTTACAACTTGCTTTTCAAGATTATCACGCCTAAAAATAACAGCATTATTGTTTTCTAAATCTCTTGGACCAATTTCAATTCTCACAGGAACGCCTTTCATTTCCCATTCATTAAACTTCCAGCCAGGAGAATTTTGGCTGTTGTCAACAAAAACTCTTACGCCTTTGTTTTCAAGCGATTTTTCAAGTTCTTTTGCTTTATTTTCAACTTGTTCGTTGTCTTTTCCAATAGGAACAATAACTGCTTGAATTGGGGCGATTTTTGGTGGCAAAACAAGCCCACGGTTATCACCATGCACCATAACTAACGCACCAATCAATCGTGTTGAGCAACCAAAAGAAGTTGTATAGCCATATTCTAGCACACCATCTTTGTTTAAGAACTTAATATCAAAGGCTTTTGCAAAGTTTTGACCCAAGTTGTGAGATGTTCCGCTTTGCAAACTTTTTCCATCATGCATAATTGCTTCTATGGTGTAGGTGTCAACTGCCCCTGCAAATTTTTCATTTTCAGTTTTCTTTCCTGTTAAAAAAGGAATAGCCAAAAGTTCTTCGCCCATTTTTCGATAAATTTCAAGATGTTCTAGGGCATTTTGCCTTGCACTTTCCATGCTGTCAAAAACTGTGTGCCCTTCTTGCCACAAAAATTCACTTGTTCGCAAAAATGGTCGTGTTGTTTTTTCCCATCTAACAACATTGCACCATTGATTTAGTTTTAATGGCAAATCTCGATAACTCTTTATCCATTTTGAATACATTTCGCCAATAATTGTTTCACTTGTTGGTCTAATGATTAATTTTTCAGAAAGTTCTTGACCACCCGCATAAGTTACAACAGCAACTTCAGGAGCAAAACCTTCAACGTGTTTTGCTTCTTTTTTCAAAAAACTTTCAGGAATAAACATTGGAAAATATGCGTTTTTTATTCCAACTTTTTTAAATTCTTTGTCAAGATAATCTTTAATTCGTTCCCAAATTTCATAGCCATAAGGTCTTATAACCATTGTGCCTTTAACTGGACCATAATCTACAAGTTCAGTTTTTAAAACAACATCAGTAAACCATTGTGGAAAATCTTTTTCCATATCGGTTATGCTTGATACAAATTCTTTTTTATTACTCATTTTATCTCCTAAACAACAATATTAACAAGTCTGTTTGAAATATAAATTATTTTTTTAGGTTCGCTTGTTAAATATTCTTTAACTTCAATTAATGCTTTTTGTTTAATTTCTTCTTCGCTCAAATTTTTTGAAACAACAATTTTTGAACGCAATTTGCCGTTAACTTGAATTGGAAGTTCCATGTTTTGTTCAACAATTTTGCTTTCATCACAAATTGGCCAAGGTTCATAAGAAATTGTGTTACTGTGACCAAGCCTATTCCACAATTCTTCGGTTATGAAAGGACAAACTGGGTTAAGCATTTTCAAAAATCCTTCCATCATATATTTTGGAATATATGTTTCTTTGCTCAACGCATTTACAAAAATCATTAATTGCGAAATTCCAGTGTTAAAGTTTAAAGTTTCAAAATCTGTTGTTACTTTTTTGATTGTTTGATTATAAATTTTAACTAAATTTTCATTTTCTTTTTCAACAATTTGTTTTTCTTCAAAAATTCTATAAACTCTATCCAAAAACTTCCTTGCGCCAACAACCCCATTATTATCCCAAGGTTTGTTTTCTTCAATAGGACCCATAAACATTTCATAAAGTCTTAATGAATCCGCACCATATTTTTCAATAACATCATTAGGATTTATTGCAAATTCTGGATAACGCTTTCCCATTTTAAGCCCATTTGCACCCAAAACCATGCCTTGATGAACAAGTTTTTTGAAAGGTTCACTTGTTGGAACAAGCCCTTTGTCAAACAAATAGTTATTCCACATTCGGGAATATAGCAAATGTCCAACTGCGTGTTCAGGTCCACCAACATATAAATCAACTGGCATCCAATGTTTCAAAAGTTCTGGATTTGCAAATTCATTGTCGTTATGTGGGTCAATATATCTTAAATAATACCAACTTGACCCAGCACTTCCAGGCATTGTGTTAACTTCTCGTTTGGCAGGCTTTCCATGATAATTGATGTTTACAAATTCAAGATTTTTTGCAAGTGGACTGCTTCCGTCTTTTGCTGGCTTATAGTCATCAACTTTAGGAAGAACAAGTGGCAAATCTTTGTCGTCAAGAGCCTCTGCCGTTCCGTCTTCATAATAAACAACGGGCACAGGTTCACCCCAATATCTTTGACGAGCAAAAATCCAATCTCTTAACTTATAATTAACAGTTTTTCTTGCTTTGCCCATTTTTATAAGTTTTTCAGTAATTGCTTTTTTTGCTTCTTCAACAGTTAAGCCATTAAATTCTTCACTGTTAATCAATTTGCAACCTTTGCCAAGATAATCCTGTTTTTCAAACGCTTTTTCAGTGCAGTCAGCACCAGAAATAACTTGAATTAAATCAATATTGTGCACTTTTGCATATTCAAAATCTCTTTGATCATGAGTTGGAACAGCCATAACAGCCCCTGTTCCATAACTTACCAAAACAAAATCGCCCAAAAATATTGGAACTTGCTTGTTGTTAACAGGATTTATAGCCATAACGCCATCAAGTTTAACACCACTTTTGCCTTTATTTAAATCGGTTCGTTCCAAATCACTTAATTTTTCAGTTTGTCGCCTATATTCTTCAACTTCTTTCCAGTTTTTAATTCTTGGTTTAAGTTCATCAACAACTTTGCTTTCTGGTGCCATAACCATAAATGTTATGCCATAAATTGTTTCAATGCAAGTTGTGAAAATAGAAAATTTGCCACCACCAACAATGTCAAAATCAACTTCAACACCTTCACTTTTGCCAATTCTGTTTTGTTGCATAAGTTTTGTTGATTCAGGCCAGTCTATTTTTTCAAGCCCACTTAACAATTTTTCGGCATACGCAGGCATATCAATAACCCATTGTTTCATGTTTTTCTTAACAACAGGATAACCGCCACGTTCGCTTTTTCCGTCAACAATTTCGTCATTAGCCAAAACCGAGCCAAGTTCTTCACACCAGTTAACTGGCATTTCAATACGCTTTGCTAGCCCGTCATTGAAAAGTTGTTTAAAAATCCATTGTGTCCATTTATAGAATTTTGGGTCGCTGGTTTTTATCATTCTGCTCCAATCATAAGACCAACCAACATTTTTTGCTTGACCTGTAAAAAATGTTATAAGATTGTCCGTAAAGCCATTAGGGTCGTTGCCCGTGTCAATAGCATATTGTTCGGCAGGAAGCCCAAAACTGTCATATCCCATTGGGTGCAAAACATTAAATCCTTGCATTCTTTTCATACGGGCAACAATATCAGTTGCTGTATAGCCTTCACAATGCCCCAAATGAAGCCCAGAACCTGAAGGATATGGAAACATATCAAGACAATAATATTTAGGCTTTGAAAAATCCCAAACATCGGTTTTGAATGTTTGATTTTCTTCCCAATATTTTTTCCACTTTTCTTCTATTTTTTTGTGTTCGTATGCCATAAAAAACCTCTATTTCAATAAATTTATCAAAATTTTATGCTTTTTGTCAATTATTTAAAATTAATTGATTAGTTATTTCTTATTTTTAAATTAAATTCTTCCAAATGTTTAACAAGTCCAGTTAAAAACTCGTCAATTTCGCTTCCTTGCAATGTATGGTCATCTGCACAAAGTTCAAAACAAACAGTTGTGCTTTTTTGCCCATTTAAACTATCGTTTTCATAAATTTCTTTAAGTTTAAAGCCCTTTGAAATTTTTGAGTTATAACGGCTTAAAACATTTTCAAGTTCGCCATAATTCATATCTTTTGGCGTTAAAATGCTAACATCAAAATTAACACTTTGATATTTTGAAGGAATAATTGCTTTTTTAAACATTCCTGTTTGTTCAAGCAATTTGCCAAAGTCAATTTCAAGCCCAATTATATTAAGTTTTTTGTCAATAAGAGTGCTTGTTTTGGGGTGGACAACGCCAATATATCCCACATCAATTCCACTTGCCAAAATTTTAAAAGTATTTGTTGGGTGCATATAGTTTGGCTTTTCACCTTCAACTAATTTTGCATCAAGTTGAAGTTCATTATTAATATAATCAAAAACAAAAGTTTTAAGATTTTCAAACAATTCTTCTTTTTGTTTTGATTTGCTTGCAAAGCAAACTGCAAGTTTTTTCTTTTCAACAACAAGATTGTTTTTGTCAAGGCTTTCAGCCACTCGCCCAACCTCAAAAACACGAATGTCATCATAACTATTTTTGTTTTCGCTAACCACTTTTAGCATTGTTGGAAGAAGTTCTCGTCTTATTCCACTTTGTCCAGCATTTGAACTGTCCATAAGGCTTACAACCGGCGTGCTTTCAATTCCGTGCTCGTCATTAAAGTCTTTAAAATTCCAAATATAAGAATGCACTTCAACTGCGTTATATTTTGTTGCTAAAAGTTTTTTAACTTCATATTCTTCACTAACATTTTTGTTAAGTTTTATTGGCTTTGGAACAAATGCAAGTGGAGTTGGAATTATGTTGTCATAGCCATAAATTCGAGCAATTTCTTCAACCAAATCTTCTTTCATAGAAACATCTTTTGTTGCCCTAAAACTTGGAACTGTAACAATAATTTCTTCACCATTTTCAACAACTTTAAAATCAAGTTTAGTTAAAATTTTTATAATTTGTGATTTTGAAATTTTCATTCCAATTCGATTTGTTATAAAATCTTCCGAAATTTTTATAACAGGAATTTGATATTTTTTTGAATAGCAATCAGAAAAACTGCTTGAAACGGTGCAATTTTCGTCAATATCTTTCAAAATTTTAACAATTCGTTGAAGAGCAATAGGTGTTATTTCTGGGTCAAGAGATTTTTCATAACGAAGTGAAGCATCAGTAACAAGACCTATCGACCTGCTTGTTTTTCTTATTCTTTCAGCACTAAAAGTTGCACTTTCAAACAAAACATTTGTGGTTACGCTTGATATTGAAGCCACCATTCCGCCTTTTATTCCTGCAATGGCACAAGGAGTGCGATTTTGGTCGCAAATAACCACAGAATTTTCCAAAATTTCGTGTTCTTCACCCTCTAATGTTAAAAGTTTGTCGCCTTTTTTTGCATTCACAACATTAATGGCACTAACTTTGTCATTATCAAATGCGTGCATAGGCTCGCCAAGTTCAAGCATAACATAATTTGTAATGTCGGCAAGAAGGTTTATATCTCTCATTCCACAATAATTTAATCTTATCATCATATTAGTTGGCGAAACTTTTTTTGTAACATTTTTAACACTTATTGCACTATATCTAAAACAATTTTCACTTTCGTTGTTAATGCTTATTTTTGGAAGATTTTGATATTTTGAAAAATCTTCAAGTTCGGGTTTTTTAAGTTCTCGGTCAAACACACACGCAAGTTCACGCGCTAGTCCATAATGTCCCCACAAATCTGGTCTGTTTGTTAAAGTTTTGTTGTCAATTTCAAAAATTGCATCGTCAACAGCCCAAACTTTTTTTATATCTTCACCAATTTTAACATTTTCTTTAACATCAATAATGCCCGAATCATCACTTCCAATGCCAAGTTCAGCATAACTGCAACACATTCCACGGCTTTCAACGCCTGCAAGAGTTGCCACGCCAATATCATGCCCACAAACACTTCCATGAACAGTTGCAACGCAAGTTATCATTCCCTCATAAACATTTGGTGCACCACAAACAATTTGCTCAACACTGCTTCCCAAATCAACTTTCAAAATATGAAGTTTTTTTGAAGATGGGTGCTCACAAACACTCAAAATTTTTCCAAAAACAACACCTTTTGTATCTCTACCTTTAAATTCAACACCTTCAATTTCGGCAGTTGCCAAATTAAATCGTTTAACAATTTCTTCATTTGAAATACCGTCAAGATTAACAAAATCTTTTAACCAATTAATAGAAATTTTCATATTTTCTCCTAAATTTTTGTTTTATATTGCGACAAAACTTTTAAGTTGCCACTGTTTAAATATCTAATATCTTCAAGACCAGTTTTTATCATAACAAGCCTGTCAAAGCCAAGACCAAAGGCAAAGCCATTATAAATGTTCGTGTCAATTCCCGCCTCTTTCAAAACATTAGGGTGAATCATGCCACATGGACAAAGTTCCATCCAACCCGTGTGCGAGCAAGCATTGCAACCTTTTCCCTCACAAATAGGACACGTTGCATCAAGTTCAAAAGATGGCTCGGTAAATGGGAAAAATCCTGGTCTTAACCTAACTTCCATATCTTTGTTAAACACGCCCTTAAGCATTTCTTTCATAAAATAAATCAAATTTGAAACGCTAACATTTTTGTCAACCACAACGCCTTCAATTTGAAAGAATGTGTTTTCGTGTGTTGCATCAAGTTCTTCATTCCTGAAGCATCTTCCAGGAAACAAAACTCTGCAAACAGGACCATGTGTTTTTAAAATTCGATTTTGTGCTGCCGAAGTTTGAGTTTTCAAAACTTCTCCGTTATCAAGCCAAAAAGTGTCTTGCATATCTCGTGCTGGGTGGCTTCTTGGAACATTAACAGCATCAAAGTTGTTATATTCGGTTTCAATTTCATTGCCGTCTTCAATAATAAAGCCCATAGAAATAAATTCATCAACAATTTGCTTTTGAAGAATAGTTCGTGGGTTTAGTGCCCCAACGCCATCGCTAACTGGCAATGTGTAGTCAATTTTTTTGTCAAGTTTCACCATTTCTTCATATTTTTTTTCAGCAATTTCCTTTTTTGCCTTAATAATCATGTTTTCAACTTTGGTTTTAAGTTCATTAATCAGCATTCCCACTTCTTTTTTTTGGTCGTTAGGAACAAGCCTAAAATCGTTCATCAAATTTGTGATTTCGCCTTTTTTCCCAATAAAAGAAAGACGCAAATTTTCCAAAGCGTTTTCATCAAAAATTGTTTTAAGTTTTTCATCAAATTTTTTGCCAAGTTCAATAATTTTTTCTTTCATTTTCTCTCCTTAAAAAAATAAATCGCCCCTATTTCTAGGACGACTTTCACCGTGATACCACCTAAATTCATTAACAATAGTTAATCTCATTAAAATTTTTACAGTTTATTCTGGCTTTTCTTAACAACAAATTTCTTTGCCTTTTCCAAAAAGCAACTCGAATGTTGAAATTCAGTTTAGGTTGTTATAGTTTGCTTTCAGCCCATGGCAAACACTCTCTTTATAACAATTATTAAACCTACTTACGCATCGTCATAGTTTTTATATGTTATTATAATAATCAAATTTTAATTTATTGTCAAACAAAATACATAAATAAATTAAAAAAATTTTCCATTTTTAATTGAAAAAAAGATAGGCAATCAACCTATCTTTTCAATTAGCAAAATTCAAACTCTTCAAAATCTTTTATAGTTTTAATATCATTAAAAAGCATTTTCATGTCTTTATCAAATTTTACTTTTCCCAAGACCTTTTCACCTTTTAAAACTTGTGGCAACCATAACAAATCATCAGCAAGCATTTTTTCAAAAGGAATTTTGTCAATTTCATACCAAGAAGGAATTATCTCTTCGGTTTCTTCAATTTTGCCAGTATAATCATAACATTTGTAAATATACATTTGCATATTTGAATGTTCGCCTTTATACCACAAATCAAAGTCAATTCTTCCAACTTGTTCAAAATTTGTTGGAACTGCACCAATCTCTTCCTTGCATTCTCTAATCATCGCTTCTTGAATTGTTTCTCCAGGGTCTTGCTTTCCACCAATGCCGTTTAATGTGCCTTTTGCAAAACCTCTTTTCTTTTCTCCAAGCAAAAGTTTGTTTCCTTTAACAAACAAAGCAAGCGTTGCCTTAATAGTTTTTAATTCTTCCATAATAATTTCTCCTATAAATAAAAAATTTGTTTAAGCTGTTAAAAATTAACCTCCTTCAAAATAACAAAAATAACACAGCCAAATTATTGTTGTTTTATTTTTGCCATTCTTAAAAGACATCAATCTTTTCACCCTTAAACAAACGGAATGGACGAATATTTGTATTATTATAGTATCACAAAACGCAAAAAAAGTCAATACACAAAATAAAAAATTATAAAAATTTTAAAAAAATAAAAAAAGTTTTAAATATTGCTTGAAAAATTTATAATTTTATTGTAGAATATAAAAGTCATTTTGAAAAAAAGATATTAAAAATAAAATCACTTCAATTTGCCAATGACAATTTAATATTATCACTTCAATTTGCCGGAGTGGAACAAAGCGGAGCGCGTCCAGTGGACGAAGAAGCGAACGCGGAAGTTCTTGGCTTTAACAAGCACCAAACCTTTATGGTTTTGGGGCGCCGATTAAAACAAGAGGAGGACTTGTCCACCACTCCAATGACAATTTAATATTATCACTTCAATTTGCCGGAGTGGTGGAATGGCAGACGCGACGGACTCAAAATCCGTTGAGGGCAACTTCGTGCGGGTTCAAGTCCCGCCTTCGGCACCAAACTAAAAACAACCGCTTATGGGTTGTTTTTTCTATCGTTTGCTTTCGGCGGGGCTTGTGTGGCTTTGCCACGATAAACTTTGTTTATCAACCCGCACTGCTTGCGGGTTCGTGGATAAATCCCGCCATCTAGCACCAATTAAAACCCTTATAAATAAAGGGTTTCACAAATTTTGATAAAAAATAAAATTTTTATCTTATAAAACTTATACACAATTTTTACACAATTTTTGAAATTTATTTGAAACAAAAAAAATATGGAATAACGCTAATATTAATCAATAAAAATCCACCAGTGCACCTGGTGGTTTTTCATATAACGGGTAAAACCCTACTTTAAAGGCTGCACGAAATCGT
>CAKVLQ010000002.1 GCA_934757845.1 uncultured Clostridia bacterium | reverse complement strand
TAAATCCTAACAATATCGTTTGGTATGCTGGATTGCATGAAAATACTGATAATGTAATGTATTCGGGAAACAAAGAAAAGAGCAAAGGTGTTTTTAATGAGAAAGGTCTTATGAGTAAATCCGAATTAAAAGAATTACGTAATCAACTTAGGGATACGGAAAGTGTTATTTGGCATGGTGTTATCTCTTTTACTGAGGAATTTGGGAACACATATTGTGATACGACTGAAAAAGCTATTGCTATGATGAAATTGGAAATGCCAAAGTTTTTCCAAAAGGCTAATCTAAATCCTAAAAATATCGTTTGGTATGCTGGATTGCATGAAAATACTGATAATAAACATATTCATTTTTCATTCTTTGAAAAGTCCCCGCAGAGAATAAAAATTGGAAAAGAAAAACCGGTATTTTCTGATGGGCATATCAAATTAAAGGCTATTAACAACACAAAGACATCAATTGAAATTAGACTTTTGAATATCTCAAAAGAAGTTTTTGAAAATAGACAACTTATGACACATCAAATAAAAGAAAAACTATCAAATGGAGATTATATGAAGCAAGTAAAAATCCTAATAGGCATTGTTCCAACAAAAGGAAGAGTGTCTTATGATAGCGAAAATATGAAAGAGTATAAACCACAAATAAATCAAATTGTTAGAGAAATAATTAAATCAGATAATGACCTATACGAAAAATATACCAAGTTAGACAGGGTGTTATCCAAAAGAGATAAAGAAATTGCGAGAGTTTACTCACAATTAAACCTTGATTATTCAGACAAGCTTTTAAGAGATAAATGTATAAAAGATTTGTATCGCAGACTTGGAAATATTGTAATTCAAACAGCTAAACAAATCCGAATTGAACAACAAAAACAAGATAGAGATATAAAAAACAGGTTGGTTCAAAAAAGGATTGAAAAGAGAAAAAGACAAATTCTTTTAAAACGCTGTTTTCAATTAAACGATATGGTCAACAGAGAAATTGTTAATTCATTTCAAGATTATCTTAGAAGGCTTGAACAAGCAAATTACAAACGCTTGCAAGAAGAAGGATATTTGGATTGAAGATAGCAAAAAGAGTTATTTTATGCACGATAGGTCTAATGATTTGTTATTGCTCAGGATACTTACTCAATATGTTCGTTACAAATCACTTTGTGTTTGATTTCAAAATCACACCAGAGTTACTGATTGCAAAGAATACTTTTTTGTATGGATTTGAACTCTTTGCAGTCTTTATGGTTATCAATATCTTTAACTGGTATAAGGGAATAGGTAAAAATCCGAAGAAACTTATGCAAGTAAAAGAAGGGAACCAAAATGAAATCTATACAGGCCTTGAACAAGCTCATTTTGAAACACAAAAGGAGATAGAAACTAACTTTAACACAGTAAGTTATGATGACTTGCCAAACCTTGACATTGAAGGAATACCAATTATTGCTGAAGAAGGAAAGAAGGATTATAAAATCACTTTTGCCAAACCGGCACACACACTTATTATCGGAACAACTGGTAGTGGTAAAACAACAACTTTTATCAATCCAACAGTTCAAATATTAGCGAATACAAAAGGAAAACCGTCAATGTTGATTTCAGACCCAAAAGGAGAACTTTACGCATTACACGCAAAAAGTTTAATCAAAAGGGGATATGATGTAAAGGTTTTGGATTTAAGAAATCCCTATTGTAGTATCCGCTGGAACCCACTTGAAAAACCTTATGAAATGTATCAAGAAATGCTTTCATTGGAAGATAAAGTGGTTGTAAACGAAGAAGAAGGTTACTATGTGTTTGAAGATAAAATTTATTATGATGTGAATGAAAAAAATTCTGCTGTTCAAGTAAGAAAACAAGCCATTTTTGATGAAGTATATGAAGATTTGAATGATATATGTTCGGTGCTTTGCCCAGTAAAAAGTAAAAATGAACCTATTTGGGAAAGTGGTGCTAAAAACTTTATATTGGCCATTACACTTGCAATGTTGGAAGATAGTGAAAAGCCAGAACTTGGAATGACAAAAGAAAAATTCAATTTCTATAATGTCATGAAGATTGCAACAAACACACAAAACGATTGTGAGGACTTAATTGAGTATTTTGCTGGAAGAAGTCCTATCTCGAAAAGTGTTAGTTTGTCGAAACAAGTTTTGGATGCCAGTGATAAAACTCGTGGTTCTTATCTATCTACAATCTTTGATAAATTATCATTGTTTAGTGATATGAGTATTTGTTCATTAACAAGTGCCAATGAAATTGATTTAGGTGAAATTGCAACTAAACCAACAGCTTTATTTTTGCAAATTCCTGATGAGAAAGAAACGCGACACACACTTGCGGGTATGGTTATTCTACAAACCTATAAGGCTTTGGTCGCAAAGGCCAATACTTATCCGGATTTATCGCTTCCAAGAAGTGTATATTTGCTATTGGACGAGTTTGGTAACTTACCACAAATCCACAAGCTTGAACAAATGATTACGGTTGGTCGTTCAAGAAGAATTTGGCTCGCGCTGGTAGTTCAATCATACGCACAACTTGCCAAAGTTTATGATGACAAATCGGCAGACATTATAAAATCAAACTGCAACATTCAAATATTTATCGGAACAACTGACTTGAAAACTATTGATGAGTTTTCAAAGAAATGTGGAAACTACTCAATTATTCAAAAGAATGTTAGTTTTTCTTCATCAAATAGTGGAGTAGGAAGTTCAATAAGTGTTAAAGAAAGACCACTTATTTATCCTACTGAATTGCAACAATTAAATAGTGCCAAAGATATGGGAAATGCAATAGTGAATATTTTTGGATTTCCACCAGTTAAAAGCAAATTTACTCCAAGTTTTAAAACAAGACATTTTGTGTTAGAGAAAACCAATCAGTTACTCTCACAAGGAAAATACTTTAATGAAGAAAAGGTTTTCTATAATATGCTTGAAAGAAACGAAAAAGTAAATGATAAGAAACCAAAGAAAAAGGAAACTGACATTGAACCATATGAAAGCACATTCAAAATTTTGGTTGAAAAATTCGATTTTGAAAGTCTTGGCCTATTTGATTTAAAACTTGAAATATTGCAAGCGCTTGAAGAAAAGAAAGATAAGAAACTCGTAGAGTTGACTGCAAAATTAGAGGAAGTTGCTAGAAGTCAAAATGCAGATGACTTGGAATCAGCAACTAGAATTTCTGCAAAGGCAAGGCAACTTCAAAGGTTGAGGTAACATGAAAAATAAATCTATGAAAAAGTTTTGGCAATGTATGCTTTGCGTAATTTGTATTATCCCAGCCATTTTATTAGCAACGGGTAGTTACAGAATACAAAAGCCCGGTGGTATGTCAACAATGGGTGTTATTATAGGACCAATTATCTTGCCAGATGATGATGTAATAAATGGTGGAACGACAACAAATACAACAAATGAATGGAGTTCAACGACAGGAGTAGTTGCTAATAAACCTTATGATGATGGTGGACTTAGAGCATACAAGTCATTGTATGTAAAAAATGATAAATTCAATGTAAGTAATGGCGATTGGAAATATTCATCATTCGTTAAATATTTCAAAATTGTAAGAACTGATGGTCGTCCAATTTATGATGACGATGGTGTTTTAGATGTTAGATGGTGGAAAGATGGTAATTTCACTGAAAGTGATGAGATTGTTAATTATGCCGCTGACCTATATGTAAAAACACAAGTTTTAAACTACAACTGGAAAGGATTTTTAGGAACTATTCTTAATGCTAAATTCAAAAGTGCAAGCTTGCATATTGGTTGGGATAGAGGTGAAGATGAAGATGATTGTCTTACATCAGATGTTCACGACAAAAATGCAAATAATCAAGGGAAGGGAAAATATCTTAATGGTGGTATAAATCCCGGACCAGAATATTATAAATTAGCGGATATGCACTATTGCGACTCGCCTTATGTAACAGTTACACTTAATGCAAATGGATATTGGGAAAATGGTTGGTGGGGTGGTTCTTACGACTATGTTGACATTTATTCATTTTTGAGTGGATTTATGCCAAGAGGAAATCGTAATTGGTCAAACAATCTAACCACTGCTCAAATTGTGGGAACTGGAACATATAAAGGAAGAACCGCTTATTATGCACCAAAAGAATTTGTAGCCATTGCAACTAACTTAAATAATTATGTGAAAATTGATGATGTCATAGCAACACCACAATATGGCACACAAGTTGCACCATATAAAAATGGACATCATATAACAATTTCAAATATTGGTAGAACAAAAGTTGACATTGAAAATGGTGGAGAAAATGACTATACAACATACTATTGTTTTATAGATGATAAATTGCCAGATGTATCTTACACATATCATAATGCAAATGCACTTGATAATAGAAAGGCTGGGAATATCATTACACACTCTGATGGCTCAAAAAGTCAAAATATAATAGAGGGTGTGTTTAGGGACCAAGTTCAAGTCAACTATGGTTACGATGAAGATACTGAAAGTCCAGAACTTGCAACATACACTTACAATGGGGAGACTAAGCCACTTGCAAGTGGAACTTGGCTTGATAAGGAAGGTTCTTATGTTGTTACGATTAAAGACTTGGCAGGGAATGTAACAACAAGTAGATTTGTTATTGATAAATCTGCACCAAGCTATAACAAAGAAAGACTTGAAACAAATAAAAACTATAAAATCACAAGATGGTATTTGGCAAACATTCCTAGTGGATACGCAGGATTTGGTTCTTACTCATTTGCTAAATATGATGACGCTTTAAGTTTTGCTATTGAGCTTGAAGAACAAAATAAAGTAACAAACTTTACTTTAAATAATCTTGATGATTTTACAGAAACAAATCGTGTTGAAAATGGTAACACAGTCAAATTAGGTGATTATTGGTTGTATAAGTCTTTAAATGATGAAAACCTTTATCTTTATTATTTTGATAGAAATTCATTACTACAAGTAATAACAAAGTATGCGAAGAAATTTATTTCTGAGCCACAAACTTGTAGGTTAAATTCTAGCATTTATCCGAATGATTATGGAAATAAGATAGACGATAGTGTGATTGAGAACTACATTGAAATAAATGGTATTAAAGGTTACATTGTAAATGATTTTACTTTTAAATATAAAGATGACAATGAAACCTATGCAATTTACTATGAGTATATGGGAGATGATACAGTAAATTGGAAGCAATTTGCGTATGGTGTTCCATTTAATAAACAGGTTACATCTCATGGGTTATATCAAATCAAAGAAGTGGATTATGTTGGACACGAAACAACTTATTATGTTTTTCTTGATGTTCAAGCACCATTACTTGATATAAAAGGAAAAATCTATGGCAAAGACAAAGAAATTACTCGAACAATCTCAAAAGCAGATATTCCGGCAAATAGTGAACTAATCTTTTACTATGAAGATTTTGAAATATTAAATATTTTTGAAGATGATAGGTGGTGGGTAATGGAAGTCAAATGCCCAGATAATACAACTAAAAGATTTACTTATCTTGATGAAATGCCAGATTTTAGTGAACTTGGCTCTGGAATATTCCAAATCAATATTGCGGATAGAGTAGGAAATGCGTTCACTTTTAAGGTTGCTTTGCTTGGAAAGGCGCCAGAAGCAACATTTAAAACAATCAATGCAAACACACAACTTGAAATAAAAATTGACAAAGGCGAAAGTTATAACTCAATTCAAGATTTGAAAATTTATAGAAATGGAATTTGTCTTAATTCTGAACTTGGATATGATGAATTTCCAAACATTGACAACAATGATTTGATTTTTATAAGTCCCGCAACATTAAAATATGTTTTCAATAAAGGTGGAATTTACACAGTTGAAATCACTGATAACTTTGGAAGAATACTCACTTATGAGTTCAAGTTTGAAAAAGATTTGCCAACTGGAATACTTGTTGGAGTTACTCATAATGGTAAAACCAAAGACGTTGTAAAGTTTATTTACGATAGTAATAAATACTTTGTTATTGTAAGCAAAAACAATATAACATTCACACCAGATGGAACAACTGATAACAATTTAACAACCATTGTTTTCTTGCCAGAAGATGATAGTTTGATAAATTATAGTATCCAACTTATAGATAGGTCAGACACCGAAAACTACAATATTTACAATTTTACAATCAAAACAATTAAACCAAAACTAAATCTTTATAATGTTGAACCAAATGGAACAACTGGTAGCAATGTTTATGCCAACTGGGAGACAAATGATGATGAAGAGTATTCCGCTTGTTATACTCTTAATGGCATAACAAAAGAATATAAATCTGGACAAGTTTTGTCCAATGAAGGTGATTACACAATCACTCTTTCAGATGAAATAGGAAATCAAACAACAGTTAAATTTAGCATAGATAAATCTATTGATTTTGTAATAGCAGACGCACAAGGTAAACAATATAAAGTAGAAGAAATAAGATATATCAATTTTGATATTCGTTTAATTAACAAAGAAAATTTAAGCATTTCTATCACAAAAAATGATGAAGATTTTGATTACGAATTTGGTTTAATGATTACTGATGAAGGAACTTATGTTGTAAGACTTTTTGATGAATATGGCAACAGTTACTTTTTCACTTTTGAAATTGATAAAACACCACCAAAAGCAACTCTATATGGAGTAGAAGAATTTGGTAAAACTAGGGGTAGTGCTTGGATAACATCACAGGAATCTAACTTAACTTGTTGGTATGTAAAAGACAACTTGATTAGGGAAGAATATAGACTTGGTGATGAAATAACAGCACATGGAAAATATGTAGTTTATATTTCAGATAGAGCAAAGAATTATATTTCATTTGAGTTTGAAATTGACAAAGAAATTTCTTTCGATATAAACACTTATCATGGGGGAATTTCTAATGCCGGGGTTAGACTTATTGCTTATGAAAATTTGAAGATAATTATGTATAAAGATGGCAAACCATTTGATTATAAATTTGAACAAATTTTAAATGAAGATGGTGAATACTCGTTCACAATTACTGATGAACTAGGAAATAGGATAAGTTCATTCTTTACAATTATCACGAAGAAAAAACAAAATTTAAAACACTTATTGCAAAGTGGAATTGAAATCAAAAGCGTAACTTTTAATGGTGAAGATTATGAATTTGAAATAGTAGATAGAGAGTTCTACATCTATGATGAAGGAACCTATCACGTAGAAGTCATTGACACCAACACAGGTAAAACTTACAGCTTTGAAATTACACTTGATACAACGCCACCAACACTTGTATTGGTTGGAGTGGAAAATGGTGGTTCAACCAAAAATAAAGTTGTAATGAAAGATGTATCAGAAAAACCTTGCGATTTAATTGTTACAGTTGATGGAGCAAATTTTGATTATAAACTTGGTGATGAAATTGAGAAATCTGGAAGATTTGTAGTTGAGTTAATTGACGAAGCTGGAAATAAAACAGTCTATATTTTTGAAAGAGTTTACTCTTTTAATGGAGCAAGTGTGGCAGTGATTGCCGGACTTGGAGCATTGGTTGTATTACTAATAATTTTATTGATTAAATCACGACATCATTACTATGCAGACAAGGTTGAAGAAACCGTTACAGAAACCGTTATTGATGACGATTTTGATGATGGGGAAGACATTGTAATTGATAGTGATGAAGGAACTGATGAAAGTGATGAAAATGGTGAGAATTGACAAATTGGTTAAGAATATCCTTGATATTTTTAACGAGCAGGATAAGAGATTGGCTCAAAATGACTTTTTAGGTGCCTAAAAGCCTTGAAAATACTAGCATTTTCACGACTCAGCCCCAAAATAAAAAAGCATCATTTTTGAGTCATCTCCCTTAACCTAATGCAAGTGTGAAACCCACTTCATTTTTATCTTTTGAAAGCATAGAAAGGTTGCATAGAAAGGATTAAATTTTTTGATTTTTTCGGAGGAACTTTTTATATGATAAACATGTTAGCAGCGATTGATTTCAATCCTATTTTGGCTCCCGTTTTGGAAGTCTTAAATGCAATTTTATGGCCAGCGATTGGCTTGGTTGGTTCTATTGGAACTATTTATTGCGTCATCTTGGGCGTTAAACTTGCAAAGGCAGATGAAGCCGGTTCAAGAGAAAAAGCGAAAAAAGATTTGCTTGGTGCGATTATTGGTTTTGTCGTAATTTTCGTATTGATTGTCGGATTGAAAATCGCAATGCCTATCTTACAAGATTGGGTTGGAACTCAAATAGCTTAAAGGAGGATTAAATGACAGAAAAAGAATTTGCAGATAAAATATTTAATAAATTAACTAAATTTGGCCAGTATTTTGCTTTATGTGTTTACTTTGAAGAAAAGAATGTGCCAGTAGATGACTTAATTAGAATTGCCACTTGTTTAGGAGATAATCGAAATGGACAAAAAAAATAAAATACTAATTGGTGCAGGAATTTTACTTACAGTTTTAATTCTTGGACTGATAATAATTTGTGGTGCAAGCACACCAAGTGGCACCCCAACAAAGGAAACTTATGAAGTTAGAGTTGACAGTGTGCAAGTTGAAATAGAAGGTGAAGGAGCAAGAAATATTCCACTTTCTATTCTTACAGATAACATTCAATTTAACGCTGAAATTGAAAATAAAGAATACACAGATATTAAAATTATAAACAAACAAAATTACAAATCAAAGGGTATTGTATTCCTTGCAAAAGCAGAAAGTGATAGCAATATCAAATTTTCACTTTATAAAAATGATGAACATTTACAATCAGTTGAAGTTAGTTTTAAAGAAGGCGAAGCAACTGATGTAACACTCTTACTTGAAAGTTCAGTTGAAGTAAATAAAGATGATAATTTTCATATCAAAGTTGAAAGAAATGATGGTGATGAAACTAGATTTGTTTTTGACAGTTTGTTAAGTTTTTTTGACGAGGAATAATTTATGGATTGGTTAACAAATTGGATTTTTGAACTGTTATATAATCTGCAAAAAACGATTTGTTATATCATTGATTTCGTTAGAGAGATTTTTTACAAGTTGGCTGGAATTGAACCTGTAACCATAGACGGAAAACAAACCGATTTGCTATCGCATTTCATACTTTCAAAAACGGTTAAAACGACGTTCTTTTATATCTTTTTAATTGCAATTATTTTGCTCGTAGTGTTTGTCCTTATAGCAATAATCAGAAGTGAATATGCGTATGGAGAAAATAAAAAATCCAAAGGACAAATACTCGGCAAAGCATTTCAAAGTTTTGCAATATTCCTAATGGTGCCATTTATATTGGTTGCAGGAATAACACTTACAAATGCAGTGATGGGTGCTATTAACAACAGTATGAACCCATACTTTGCAAGCACAGGTGGGGGAACATCAATAGGTGGGCAAATCCTAGTAACAAGCGGACAGTATGCCTATATTGGTGATGAAGCCATAAGAGCAGATATTGAAAGAATGTTTCTAAGTGGTGAACTTAGTTACTTTGATATTGGTGTGGTTAGTCAATATTACAATTTAAGAAACTTGGATTTCTTGATTGGAATTTTTGGTTCGATTGTAATAATGGTTATGTTTGTCATGAGTGCAGTAACATTTATTCAAAGGATTTTTGATATTGTTTTACTTTACATTATCTCGCCAATAAGTGTTAGCACAATTCCAGTTGATGATGGAAATCGTTTTAAGATTTGGAGAGATATGACAATCTCGAAGGTATTGGGTGCTTATGGAATTATTCTTTCAATGAATTTGTTTTTCATAATAATTCCACAAATAAGTTCAATAACATTCTTTGCGGACTCGTTCAAAAATGGAATAGTTAAAATCTTGTTCTTGATTGGTGGAGCATACGCAGTAACGAAAGCGAACTTGGTTATTGCACAGCTTACTGGTGGAAGTGCAGGAGCAAATGAAACACAGCAAATGTTAAGTAATATGAGATATGGCGCTGGTCTTACAAAGGCTACTATTGGAGCAGGTGCAACACTTGGTGGTGCAATTTTAGGTGGTAAAAGATTTGTTGATACAAAGAAATCTACAAAGTCTTTTGCAAAAGGTTTTTCAAATTCATTTGGCTCGCCAACAAGTAAACCTTATATAAATAAATCAGACACACCAAGCAAACTAGCAAAATACGGTGGTATGCCAACTCGTATTGCAACTATGCCTATTGGTATGATTAAAGACCTTGCCGAAGGTGGTGTTGTTGGAATGGCTAAGAATTTTGTGCCACGTGCTAAAAACATTGCAACAGGTGATAGTTTTATTAACCATGCACAAGCAGGTAAAAACATTTTAAATAAGGAAGGACAAAATGCGAATAATACCAAGAAACACGAAGGTTAAGTTGCAGTTCTATAAAGGCATTGGAATCTATGATGTCATTATTGGAATTGTTGCACTTGCTTTCATAGCCCTTGCGGCTACAAGTAACTTGCCAAACAAATATATCATTGCATTGGCAATTCTTATGATTTCGGCACCAATGTTCATTCCGATTGGAGAAATAAAACTTTATCAAGCAATCGCTTATGGAGTTAGTTTTGCAGTAGCAAAAAAATCTTTTAGTAAATCGAAAAAAGGTAATAGCCATATAAGTAATGTTATTCCTTATGCAAAAGTAGAAAACGATTTGATTTATGGAAAAGATGGAACTTATACCGGGGTTATTCAGGTAACCCCGATAGAGTTCAATATGTTATCGGCAAATAAACAAAATTACTTGATAGATGGTGCCTTATCTTCAACACTAAAAAATGTGGGTATATTTCAAGAATATGATTTAATCAAACTTGAAAAACCCGTAATCTTTGATGACTATATCAATAACGAATTAACTCGTATTCAACACTTAATTGCTGAAAACGAAAATGGAAACTTGTCGGAAGATGAGTTTAGAAAAAGGGTAGAAGTCATTGAAGATAGAATGAATTTAACCCAAAGTTTAAATTCAAATGAAAAAATTTTTGCCAGCAGCTATTATATTGTCTTACATGACATTGATAGCAGAAGTTTAAATAACTCGTTAGAGATTATTGAAAACACGCTTTCTGGAAGCAATTTGGAAGTCAAAAGGCTTAATAGCAAAGAACTAGCAATCTTTTTAAAATACTCTTATGATAAAGATTTTGATGAAAGAGAGTTTGATAAGTATGAAGAAAAAGACTATATCAGACATATTTATCCAGACAATGTTCAATTCAAAATCCTATCAACAAAACAAAATGACAAAACTTTAACTCATTTTGTTATAACTGACTATCCTTTGAAAGTTGATAATGCTTGGGGACAACAACTATTTGATATACCAAATACAAAGGTTGTAATGAAGTGTAAACCAGTTGAGAAATACAAAGCAATCAAAAGGATAGATAACGCAATCAATGAACTCTTATCTCAAAATACTTTGGGAAAGGCAAGTTCACAAATTGATAAACAAACTCACTTGGAGAGTTTACAAGTTTTGCTTGAAGGTTTGCAAAACGATAATGAAGTATTCTTTGATACAACACTCATTATCACAGCATACGACTATGGTAAAGACACAACTAACAAAAAAAATGTTAGAAGAAAATTGAGAGAATTTGGCTTTAAGTTTGGAGAGATGTTTGGCAGACAAATCGAAAGTTATTTTGCAAGCAACATCAATACTTACAACAAACTAAATATTTCTCGTGGACTTAATTCATCTATCATTGCTTCTTCATTTCCTTTTGTAAGTAACGCAATTATTGATAAAAACGGTATTTTGATTGGAGAAAACAAATTGCCAACATTCGTTGATTTCTTCCGTAGAGATGACGAAAGAGTTAATTCAAATACGGTTATTATCGGTAAATCTGGTTCAGGTAAATCATATTGCACAAAGATGTTGCTGGCTAATCTCGCAAGCGATAACGCAAAGATATTTATTCTTGACCCAGAAAACGAATATGGCACACTTGCAGAAAATCTTAATGGTAGAGTGCTTGATGTATCATCATCAAAAAACGGAAGAATAAATCCATTTCACATAATTTCTTCACTAGATGATGAAAACCAAGATGGTTCTAACAACTCGTTTTATTCACATCTACAATTTCTTGAAGAATTTTTCAGATTGATTTTGCAGGGAATAAACTCGGATAGTTTGGAGTTACTCAATAAAGTTATTGTTGAAATATACAATCAAAAGGGAATAACAGCAAAGACAGATTTAACCAAATTAAGACCAAAAGATTATCCTATCTTTCAGGACCTTGCAGAAGAAATTGATAGAAGGATTGAAAAGGAAAAAGATGAATATAATCTCTCTTGTTACAAAGTCCTAGCAAACTATGTAAGCAAATTCAGAAGAGGTGGTAGAAACTCAGCACTTTGGAATGGATTTACTACATTTAATCCAACTGAAAACTTTGTATGCTTTAACTTTCAAAAACTATTGTCAAACAAAAACAACTTGATAGGTAATGCTCAAATGCTTTTGGTTCTTAAATGGCTAGACAATGAAGTAATTAAGAATAGGGATTATAACCAAATCTTTGGTGCAAATAGAAAGATAGTAATAGCAATAGATGAAGCTCACGTGTTCATTGATGAGAAATTTCCAATAGCACTAGACTTTATGTATCAACTTGCAAAACGTATTAGAAAATACAACGGAATGCAAATTGTTATTACGCAAAATGTTAAGGATTTCGTTGGAAGTCCGGATATAGCAAGAAAATCATCTGCGATAATAAACGTTAGTCAATACTCGTTTATTTTTTCTTTGTCGCCAAATGATATGTCAGACCTTTGTTCGTTATATGAGAAGGCTGGCCAAATCAACGAAAATGAAACAGAGAACATTGTAAATCTTCCAAGAGGAAGTGCGTTCCTAATTACGGGACCAGCAAATAGAACTAACATTAGAATTGTCGCAACGCCACATGTTAGAGAAATTTTTGAAAACAATAAGGAGTAATAAATGGAAGAAAAAAATTACGCAACAGTTGAAAGCTTGACAGCACAAGCAAACGAACAATATTTGAAATATATGAATGAAGGCAGACTTCGTGATATTTTGAAAGTAATGGGGCTTATGCCAGATTACACAGTTATGAATGATGTTCTTATTATGAGCCAAATGCCAAATGTTAAACTTGTAAAAAGACTTACTGGTTGGAACAAAGATGGTAGAAAGGTTAAAGAACACCAAAAATCCTTGAAAATCATTAGTCCTTGTCTTAAAAAATACAATCAAGATTATACTGATGAAAATGGTAATGTGTTCACAAAAGGTATTGAAAAACTTGATTTGAGTGTTGGCCATGTATTTGATATTAGCCAAACAGAGGGTAGAGAATATCCATATCTCAACACAAATAAAGAAACCATTGCAAAGTTCTTTGAAGCCGCTAAAAATTCTCTTGAAAGAACAGCAAAAGGTTATAAGTTTGAGTATGTTGACCAAGAACCATTTGCAAAAATGGATAAAGAAAACAAGGTTGTTTACATCAAAGATGGACTTTCTATTGATGAACTTATCAATACACTAATCAATCAAACAACAAGAGTATTGATTGATAGCAGACGTCCAGAAGGTATTACAAGCAAAACAGTTGAAAATATTGATGACATTGAATACAACTGCGCACTTTATGCAATCAAATCAAAACTTGGCCTTAATTTGCCAGACTTTAATGATGACGCCATTACAAACCTTTCAGATGAAGAAAAATTGGAATTTAAAAACAATCTTCAAAAGGTTCGTTCGGTAAGTATGCAACTTCTTTCTAACTTTGAAACTGCGATTGAAATTGCAATTCGTGGACTTGAAAAGCAAACTCAAAAGGTTGAAGAAGAAGTTAAAGAACAAGAAAAAACAGAAGAAGTTAAAGCACCAGTAGAAAAGAAAACTGCAAAAAAGACAAGTTCAAAGTCAAAGTCTAAAAAAGCAGAAAGTGAGGTGGAATAATGAGATTAGGTGGTGAACTTTCGTTCTTGCTTACTGACATTGATTATTCTTCTAAACAAGAACTTTTAGACAAATTAAGAGCAATGCGTGATGGCTTGCAGGAAGTCCCAAAGGAAGAAAGGCTTAAAGTTAGACCAAATCTTGCGGTATCTATTCAACAAGCGTTCTATGCTAGTGAATATGAACTTTTGAGATTTAAGAAAACAAATAACCACTTCAAGGGAGATGTTCATGCAGATAAAACTGAACAATAAAACACTGAATATTTCGGTTGAACAGGCCACAACAGATGGAATGGAGAAATTTTCTACAATAGTCATTTTTAAAGGTGATTTCAAAAGATATAGTGAGGACCAAAATGTTAAATCTGTTTGGGATTTTACTGACTTTTACAAGAGAAATCCAAATCTAATGTTAGCTTTGCCAATTTACGAAAAAGATATGAATTTAACAATGGAAGCAAATGATGAAATTGTAGGATATATTTGTGTTGATAAAACAGATTATGAGAACTTTTATGGAAAGAAATTTCCAGAAAATCTATCAGAAGAAGATGTTGATGAAATCAATTCAGAATATGTCAGAGAGCTCTCTACAATTAACGATTGCTTTAATGGTGAACTTTTAACAATAAAAATATCTTTAATGATTGATGGCAAACAAACTAACGCTGAAAGTCTTTATTCCTATGAAGGTGATATTGAGTATTTAATTGAAAACTCAGATACATTAACGGAAAATCCAGAATTTTTAGAACCTTTAAAAAATGATATAGAAACATTAAAGGAGGAAATTGCTTTGGAATTTGAAGATGAAAGAGAAGATATTGAAGAAGACATTGAAGATGAAGAAACAAAGATTGTCAGAGTTTTGATTAAGGAACCCGGTAAAGAACCTTATGAGAAAGAAATTGAGGATAAACTCAGTGTTCTTCAAGGCATTGTTGGTGGATACATTGAATGTGTTGAAATGCCCGGTGTGAGAAATGTTGACTTGTATGTAAATGAAGAAGGCAAACTTAACAAATTGCCGGGAAATTTCTGGCTTCCAGAGTATGAAGATTGTGCTTGTGGCACAGTTTATATGGTTGGATTTGACCCAGATACAGGTGATAATGTGAGTTTGACAGATAATCAAATCAAGAAATGCAAGGCTTATTGTAAAACATACGAACTCCCAAAAGGTTTGGATTTGTATGAAGATTATTACATTGTTAAAGCTTGTATGATTGAGAGATATAAACATCAGCAAAAGAAAAATGCGGAGATGTAAAAATGAGAGATGTCGAAATAAAAAGAAGGGGAAACTCTTTAAAAGTTAAACTAGATAACTCTTATCAAGTTACTGACCCAAGAGAAGATGATAATCTTGGTCATCTTATTTGTTGGCACAGGAGATATTCTCTTGGTGATAGTAATGAATTTTACAGACCTTGTGATTTTCAAGCATTTGCAGAAGTCAATAAAGATAATATGTATTGCATTTTGAATGTTTATATGTATGACCACACAGGAATTGCGTTGTCAACTGAACCATTTAATGACAGATTTGATAGTGGTCAAGTAGGGTATATCTATTGCACAAAACAAGATGTATTGAACCATGGATATTCTCTTGATGACTATGACAAAGTTGTGCAAGCTTTAAAAAATGAACTTGTTGATTATAACGATTATATCAATGAAGCACACGAATATTATGCGTATGAAATAACAGATGAAGATGACAATATCGTTGATAATATGACTGGCTTTTTTATAAGTAACAACAACAAAATCACAATGCTTAAAGAAATGCAAAAATGTGCAGATGGCAAATTTCATTATCTTTTCAACGAACTTATAAGAATAGAGAAAAAACGAGAAAATTGTCTATAAAGGTCCACCTTTATGGACGAAAAAGGAATAACAAATGGAAACAAAAACGAGTAAAAATATTATCTCTTGGGGACAGTTGTTTCTTTTGATTGGAGTGTTTGCTTTATTCCTTTACGCTTTAACTGTAAGAGTGAATTTTAACCCTAAAACAGATGTTGTTTTAGAAGGATATGTATTTGTCGGCAGTGAACTTAAATCCTACACAGGACAAGAAAAAGATGTTACATTGCCGACATCATATTCCTTTGGAGAACCAGTTTATTATTCTGGAAAAGCAACTTTTAATTCACAATGGGAAGCAAGACAATTTTGGCAAGAACACTATGCTTGTGGGGCAGAAGGTTACTATGAATTTTATCAAGAGATTTACACTCATAGTTATCCTTGGAATTATGAATATACCATTGGCAGACCTACTTATATCGAAGGTGATGAAGTAAAGGTTAATACAATGGCTTGGTATGCAGGACAAAACAATCAATATATTGAAACCTTGAAAATACCAAAGGAATTTACAACAACAAGTGTTAGAGCATTTCAAAATTGTCCTAATTTAAAAGAAGTTTACTTTGAAGATGGTGTTGAAGTTGTTGGTGATGGCATTTTTGATGGTTGTTCAAGCCTTAAAAAAGTTAGATTATCTGAAACAACAAAGCAAATAGACGCTTATGCGTTCTTTGGAACTGCAATAGAAGAAATAACTATACCAAAAACAGTAAGAAACTTTCATATTGGCACATTTTATAACTGCTCAAATTTAAAGACAGTTACTATTAAATCTAGCCAAATTCAAGCCAATCACAGTGATGTTTACAATCACTTTGGAAATTGTCCTTTGAATGTTATTTATGTGCCATTTGAAGCACTGAGATACTATAAAACAACAAGTCCTTGGTCTAATTATTCTAATTTATACCAAGCACTTTATTAAGGAGAAAATTATGTCAACTAGAAGTTTGATATGTATCCAAAGGGGAAAGAACAAATACGAGGCGATTTATTGCCACTCTGATGGATATTTAACATATAATGGTCAAATGCTTAATGACCATTACAATGATAGAGAAAAAGTGGAAAATTTGATTAAACTAGGTAATATTTCTTGTCTTAATGAAAAAATTGACCCAGACCCAACTAGACCACATTCATTTGATTATAGCGAAAGACAAGATGATGTTACGGTTGCTTATGGCAGGGATAGAGGTGAAAAAGGACAAGAAAGCACTCTTTGTTCAATGCAAAAATTGAAGGAATGGAGTTGGATTGAATATATCTACATTTTCAATACAAAAAATGAATGGGTGTATTCGGGTTATCCTTTTGATGAATTTAAAAATGTTAAAGAAGATTTGGAGGACTATTACAAGAAACTTGGAATCAAACGACCAAAAGACTTTTATGGTTATATGTCGGATGATTACATTAAGAAATTGAAAAAACAACAAGAAGGTGAAATGTAGATTTGGGAAATTATGAACTTGAAGGAGTGATGGATAACCTTAAAAGCTACCTTGAAAGTCATAATATAAATACAAGTCGTTTATTTCATTGTCTAAATCCAAATCATAGAGATAGTAATGCTTCTATGAAATACTTTGATGATGGAAGATGTTATTGCTTTGGTTGTGGCGTAAGTTATAACCTTGTAGATGTTATAGGTATAATGGAAAACCTTGATAATAGAAGTGCATTTAAGAAAACTATGCAATACTATGGAAAGAATTTCGACTATAACTCTACTGTTAGAAAAGATAAAGAACAGACTGAAAAGGACTATACAAAGGCCTATAATGTTTGGTCGTATAATCTCAGACATAATAAAGAAGCAATGGATTATCTTCTATCAAGAGGTTTATCTAAAAAGATTATTAAAGATTACAAACTTGGTTTTAATTCATTTGATTTTAAAGAATTTAGGTTTAATGCTGTTGTAATTCCAGTTAGTAAAAATTGCTTTGCTGCTAGGAATATACTGAGTGGTGAAAAATTGAGATATTACAAACCAAAGGGTTGCCAAGTTGAACTCTTTAATACGGAAGCATTAACTAACGATAGCAAATATTGTGTAATAACAGAAGGTGAGTTCGATTGTTTAAGTTTTGAAACGGTTGGAGTAAATGCCATTGGACTTTCGAGCGCTAACAATGTAAACAAATTCATTGAAAGAGAAAAATCACTTGATAAAACATTTATTTTAGCATTGGATAATGATGAAGCAGGACAAATAGCAACCAAAGCTCTAATAGAGTATTTTGATGAAAACAATATAAATTATTGCACATTTGATAATTGTGGATATAAAGACGCAAATCAAGCACTTGTGTCTGACAAAGAAAAATTCACAGAAGAAATTAATAAAATCGTTTTTCCACTTATTAAAGAAAGGGAACATAGAAAGGCAAGACAATTTGATGATGAAATGGAGTAAACTATGCAACAGACTTTTTTTGATTTGCTTGGTAGTGATTTTAATCATCTTAAAACAAAACAAAGTAATGATTGGTATTGGCATTTCAAAGACTATCCAAAAGAAAAGAATGAATTAAAAGTTTTCTCGTGTTTCGCTTGTGGTGGTGGCTCGACAATGGGCTACAAACTTGCAGGTTATGATGTGATTGGTGATTTGGAGATAGATAAGAGAATGAACTCTATCTATCTTGCCAATCATAATCCTAAACACAATTTTGTGATGGATATACGAGAGTTTAACGATATTGATAATAGTCAAATACCAAAAGAATTATTTGACCTAGACATTCTTGATGGCTCGCCACCATGCACAACATTCAGTATGGCAGGAAAGCGAGAAAAATCGTGGGGTGTTAAAAAGAAATTTCGTGAAGGGCAAAAAGAACAAACTCTTGACGATTTGTCTTTTGTTTTTATTGAAACCGTTAAAAAGTTAAGGCCAAGATTTGTAATAATGGAAAATGTCGAAGGACTAACGAAAGGCAACGCTTGGAGATATGTTCAAAGGATATACAAACATTTTCACGATATAGGATACAAAGTCAAACATTGGTTATTAAAAGGCGAGCAGATGGGCGTGCCACAGAAAAGACATAGAGTATTTTTTATAGCAACAAAGTTAAATGTTGATTTAGAAAAACTTGATATGTCTTTTTTATATGCGCCAATTAACTTTGAAGAAGTTAAATCGCAAGAAGGTTCAATGGAAGGAATTACTGATAATTTGCTTGGTTTAATTAAATATGCAAAGTATGGTGATAGAAACCTTGAAAACGCTTGTATGAAGGCTCGTGGCAAAAGTTCGTTCTTTAACTATTGTTTTGTGTATGATGACCAAGTTGCACCAACACTTACTGCTCACTGCAATAACATAAGGTGGGACACAAAAACAAGACTTTCAAAGCAAGATATTATTTCAATATCTTCATTCCCACAGGATTACAATTTCTTAACAGATAGTCTTGATGGTGTGTCTTATGTGTGTGGAATGAGTGTTCCACCACTTATGATAAAAAGAATTTCCGAAAGATTGGAGCCAGTTATTTTAAAGGCTAAACAAGAGGAGAGTAAAGATGAGTTTAATCAATGATAAGAGAAAAATTATCAAAGCACTTAATGAAGAAAAGGAAAAGATAGATTATGCTAGCGAAGAAGAATATAAAAAAATCTATAACCTTTGTTCTACTGATGGAGTTTTAATTGAGTATTTAGATGAGCAAAACTATATAACATCTGATGATGAAGATAGGATTATTGCGGAAAACTCAGATAGTATTGACAGATTAAGATATTTCATTGGAGACACTTATAGTGCTGAAATTTATAGAATAGATGGTTATGGAAATCTTGAAAATGTTACATCAGAAGATTTAAAAGATTTGTGTGATGATTTAATCCACGAATTAAGGAGAGAAATTCAAGATTTACTTGGAAACGAAATGTAAATAATTATGTATAGAAATCCACTTAAAAATATGTTTGTAAGGAGGAATTTTGACAGATAGTGGGTTTTTATGTAGTAAATGTATAAAAACTTACGCATTGTCTAAAATCGGTTATATGGTAACAATAGACAGTTTAAATGAAATGAAAAATGCAGACTTACAAAGTTGTAATATTGATGAGTTAGTGGATATTAGAGATGTAAAAGTTGACAAATCGAAATCGCAGATGGAGAAGTTGGTTGATTTTATTGAAAAGATAAAAAATCCATACTTATTCAAAGTCGGTGATACAGTTGTTAAGGTAAGGTTTTCTGAAAATAACACACAAAGTTTTCAGCAAAAAATGGAAAACATTATATCTGCTAGAATAGCTCAATAAAAAATTTTTGTAAAAACACTGTATATTTTTGAGATGATGTGTTATAATAATATCGTATTAGATATTCGTAGCATATCATCTCATTTTTTTTGAGGAGATGTGTTTTATGAATTACAGTGATAATTTTAATCAGAATAATTCAAGTGGTAAGATTTGGAACGCCGCTTTGTATATACGTTTATCACGCGATGATGGTGATAAATTAGAAAGTGAAAGCATAACATCACAAAGAGAAATGTTATGTCATTTTTTGTCGCAAAATCCAGACCTTAAATACATTGATGAATATGTTGACGATGGCTTCACTGGAACTAACTTTGAAAGACCTAACTTTCAGAGAATGATTGAGGATATTAAGGCAAATAAAGTTAATTGTGTTATTGTAAAAGACCTTTCTCGTCTTGGAAGAAATCACATAGAAACAAACAAGTATATTGAAATCCTTTTTCCAATGCTTAAAGTTAGATTTGTTGCATTGAATGACCAAGTTGATAGTTATTTAAGGCCACAATCCGTTAACAATGTTATTGTTCCTTTCAAGAACTTACTCAATGATGAGTATTGTAGAGATTTCTCAGTAAAAATCCGTAGTTCATTGAATATTAAGAGAGAAAATGGCTTGTTTATAGGCTCTTTTCCTTGTTATGGATACATTAAAAGCCCAGAAGATAAACATCAACTAATCATTGATGATGAAGCCGCTGAAAATGTTAGAACAGCTTTTAGAATGTTCTTAAATGGTTCTACATTAAGAGGAATTGCGACATATTTCAATGATAATGGCATTTTAACGCCTAGTGAATATAAGAGAAGTAAAGGTTATAATGATAGGCATTATAGCACTCATGACAAGGCTTTTTGGGATACAATAGCCATAAGAAGAATGTTGTCTAATCAAATGTATATTGGCGATATGGTTCAAAAGCAAATGGAAATAGTGAGCTATAAAGTTCAAGTATGCAGGAAAGTTGATTTAGATAAACGAATAATTGTTGAGAATAAGCACGAACCCATTGTATCAAAAGATGACTTTATTAAAGTTCAATCATTACTAAAAAGGGATACAAGAGTTTCTACAACAACAAGAGAATTGGATTTATTCTCTGGCTTTGTTAAATGTGGTGATTGTAAGAGAGGAATGAATAAAAAACATATTCATCAACCTTACAAAGACTATTACTACTATGTTTGTAGCACATTTAAGAAAAATGGCAGAAGTGCATGTTCAAAACACGCCATAAGAACAGAAGTTGTAAAAAATGTTGTTTTAGAAGTCATTAAACAGTATGTAAACATTGCTTTGACTATGGATAACCTTATTACTTTTATCAACAATAGTGAAGAAAAGAGCAAAGAAACAACTAAATATGAAAAACAACTTAAAGTAAAATTTCGTGAAAGAGATGAAGTTACAAGATTGCTTGATGACTTATATCCAGACTGGAAAAAAGGCTTTATTTCACAAGAAATGTATTTTGCTTATAGAGATAAATACACAAAACAAAAAGAAGAAATATTGAAGAAAATTGATGAAATAAACGAGCAAATTGAGATTGTTAAAAACGGTTTTACAAAAGAAAATAGGTTTATTGAAAACTTTAAGAAATATCAAAACATCACTGAACTTACAAGAGATATTATAGTAGAACTCATTGAGAACATTTACATCTATGAAGGTGGTAAAATTGAAGTCGTTGTAAGATTTAGAGATGAATATTTGACAGCACTTGAATACATTGAACTTAATAGACAAGTTTATATCAAGCAACAACAATTTAAAAATGCACAAGTGGTTGTGTCTGCATAGAGGTGAAATATGAGTAGAGTAAGCAGATACAAAAACGAAGATGATTTAAAAATAAAGAAAGCTGAATGGAATGTTGCTTTATATTTAAGATTGTCAAGAGTAGATGATGATGAAAAAGATGAAAGTGAAAGTATTGCTTCTCAAAAGGCAATGCTCAGTAAGTTCGCTATGTCAAATCCAGATTTCAATATTGTTGACTTTTACATTGATGATGGTTTTTCTGGAACAAATTTTGATAGACCAAACTTTCAAAGAATGTGGCAAGATATTAGAAATGGCAAAGTAAATTGTGTTGCTGTTAAGGACCTTTCACGTTTTGGAAGAAATACAATCGAAACAGACAACTATTTAGAAGTCATTTTTCCAACCTTAAAGATAAGATTTATTTCGTTACTAGAAGAATTAGATACTTTTCTAAATCCAGAATTGTCTAACCAAAAGTTATTGATTGCTTTCAAAAATCTTATGAATGACGAATATGCAAGAGATATTTCAACAAAGGTAAGAACATCTAATGCTGCTCATAGAAGAAAAGGTGATTTCATAGGTTCATTTGCACCTTATGGCTACAAAAAGGACCCTAACAATCATCATAAGTTAATTATTGATGAAGAAGCGGCAGAGGTTGTTAAAAAGATATTTGATATGTATCTTAATGGGAAATCAGTGGCTTCTGTTGCAAAAGAATTAAATGAATTGGAATACACTTCGCCAATAGATTACAAAAAAATGAAAGGCGATAAGTTGCATATTCCACAATATAGTATTGGTAAATATCATCTTTGGAGCCCAACAACAGTAGATACAATTTTGCGAAATGAAATGTATATCGGAAATATGGTTCAAGGCAAGAGATGTGTTGTAAGTTATAAGAACAAGAAGAAAATTGATAAACCAAGAGAAGAATGGGATATTGTGCCTAATACACATGAACCAATTATTTCAAAAGAAGATTTTGAAAAAACGCAAATTAAGTTAAAAAATGCTGAAATAATACCTATAAAACCATATAAAACGAATATTTTATCTGGATTGGTAAGATGTGGCGATTGTGGTTTATCTATGAATACAAGCAAATGTTCATCAGAAAATTTGAAAGGAAAATATTATTTCAAATGTTCAACCTATGGTAAAAATCCAAAGAAATGTTCAAAACATTCTATACGAAATGACAAACTGGAAAATATTGTTTTTGATATAATCAAGCAATATATTGACTTGTCAGTTAATATTGATAACATAATCAATAAAATAGATAAGTCCAAATTTAAGATTGGAAATAATACAAATGAGAAGTTAAAACTCCAAAGAGAAAGAGATATTCTTTCTTATAAACAAAGACTTGGAAATTACTATCTAAAATTAAAAAGTGGAGAGATTTCTGAAATTGATTACAGAGCCGAAAAAGAAAAGATAGAAAATCAGATTAAAATATGTGAAAACCAAATTATTACTCTTTCTGCAACTTTAAATAATAATGTCGAAAATGCACATAATAATTTTGTAACAGCATTAAAGAAATATAAGAACTTTAACTCGCTGACAAAAGAAATGGCACGAGAACTAATTGATGTGATTTATGTTTATGAAAACAATAGAATTGAAATCAATTTTAAGTTCCAAGATGAATTTGACGCTGTTATAAATTATTTAAAGGATAACTCACTGATTTAAGGCAAATACATATAAATGCCTTAAATCGTGGGTTTTATGCTAGAAAGAGTAAAATTTTTTAAACTTTTTTATGGTCCATAGTTGACAATGGCACCAAGTGCCCAAATTACGCTTATAAATCACTTTAAAGCAACCAAAACAAAGCCGTCAAATTATGACCTTATTGTTACCGGCGACCTTGGAAAACTGGGCAGTGAAATTTTGCAAGACCTTATGGAAAAAGAAGGTTATCCACTTGGCGAAAACTATAATGATTGCGGACAAATGATTTATTCAAAAAAACAGCGAGTTTATCAGGGCGGAAGCGGGGCAGGTTGCAGTGCAAGCGTTTTGAATGCATATATCATTCCAAAACTTCAAAAAGGCGAATTAAAAAAGGTCTTGTTTTGTGCTACTGGTGCACTATTAAGTCCACTTTCATCGCAACAGGGTGAAAGTATTCCAGGTGTTTGCCATGCTGTGGTGCTTGAAAAGGAGGATAAGAAATAATGTTACTTCAATATTTGCAAGTTTTTTTGGTTGGTGGCTTAATTTGTTTGCTGGGGCAAGTTCTTATTTTAAAAACAAAAATGACATCAGCACGAATTTTGGTTTTGTTTTTGCTGATAGGAGTAGGGCTTGAAGCACTCGACCTTTATGACCCTATTGTTGAATTTGGAAGGGCGGGAGCAACTGTTCCTATTGTTGGTTTTGGCAGAACGCTTGCAAAAGGTGTTATAAATTCGGTTACTTCAACTGGAATTATGGGCATTTTTACTGGTGGACTTGCTGCCACTGCAACAGGAATTGGTGCGGCTGTGTTTTTCAGTTTTGTTTTTGCTTTGATATTTAACAGTCATACAAAAAAATCTTAAAATTTTGCTTGCACAGTATGTTGCATAGTAGTTTGCATAGTGGCAAATTATTTTAAAAAATGGTTATCAAAACATAACCATTTATTTTTTTAAATTATAAGTTGTTATAGGTTATTAACGCAATTTTTGCAACATATAATAGTGTAATGAAATGGTTTAAGAAAAAAAATTGTAATATAGATGCAAAAACTCGAAAAAAGAAAAAGCGAAAACGCATTTTTATTTTTGTCGTTATTATTTTGGTTCTAAATTTGTTTATTATTTTTTTTAGGACAACCATTTCAAATGTTATTTATTCATATAGTGAAAGCAAAATAAGAGCATTATCCATAAAAGCCGTTAACAATGCCGTTAGCGAACTTGTTACAAACAAAAACATATATGACAACCTTGTTAACATAACAACCGATAATGAAGGGAACATTATGCTTATCCAAGCAAATTCAATTCAAATTAATATGTTAACCAAAGATTTGATAAAAACAAGCCAAATTAAACTTGAAAAAATTGGTGCTGACGGAATAAATATTCCCATTGGAACTTTTAGCGGAATTAATCTTTTAAACGGCAGAGGACCTGCGGTTAATGTAAAATTAATTCCAGTTGGAGATGTTACTTGCAATTTTCAAAGCGAATTTACTGGGGCAGGAATAAATCAAACCCTTCACAAACTTTATGTTACAGTTGATACTAATGTTAATATTATTCTTCCAATTAAAAATAATACTGTAAAAACATCAACAAGCATTTTGATTTGCGAAAGTGTTATTGTGGGCAAAGTTCCAAAAGTATATTTAAACTCAAACAGGCTTGACAATTTGCTTGATTTGGTGCCTTAAACAAAATATTAGTTATAAAATTATAACTAAAAATTTTTATAATAATTAAATTAAAGAAAAAGTCTTTAAATTTTTAAATTAAATTTACACAAAACTTTAATAACCAATTTAACCAATAAAAAAATATGTTCAAATATTGTTTTGAGCATATATTTTTTTTAAGTTTTGTTTTTAATTTGTTTTTAATGATTTTTGTGATATAATAAAATTATGATTTTTTTAGACAATGCTTCAACAACAAAACCAGATGAACAAATTATACAAAATTTTGTGGACTATCAAAAATATTATTTTAATCCTGGGGCAAATTATTCTCCTAGTGTTTTTATCAGTTCATTAATTGAAAAGGCAAGGGCGGAAATTGTTAGTTTGCTTGGAGGAAACGAACTTGGCACTTTTGTTTTTACACCTTCAAGCACAATTTCAAACAATATTATTTTGAATTCGGTTATTTCAAACAACAAAAATGAAGAATATGTTTTTTCAAGTTTAGAGCATCCAAGTGTTTTAAACTTTGCAAATAAATTGCTTCTTGACGGGAAAAAAGTTATTTTCGTTCCTTCAACCATTGATGGATTTATTGATGAAAAAGAATTATTAAACGCAATTAATCCAAACACCAAATTTGTGTCTATTATTAATGTTTCAAACGAAACTGGGGCAGTTAATAATGTTAATTATCTTGCAAAAAAAATAAAGGAAATAAACCCAAAAACCTTGGTGCATTCTGACGGGGTTCAAGCACTTGGCAAAATTAAAATTTGCCTTGACAACCTTGATTTTTACACTATTTCAAGCCACAAAATTTATGGAATTAAAGGCATAGCGGGCTTTTATGCAAAAAACATTAAAACTCTAAAACCTTTTGTTATTGGCGGTGGGCAAGAGTTTAATATTATAAGCGGAACAACAAATGCCCCTATGATTTTTTGCTTGCGTGATGCCGTTAAAAATGCGGTTATAAATTTAAAACAAAAATTTCAAAAAGTTTGCAACTTAAATTTGGTTTTAAAAGAAAAATTAAAATCAATTCCAAATTTAGTTATAAATTCGCCAAAACTTAATATTGAAAGTAATGAGTATAATCAAAATTCGTGTGCTTGTTCGCCTTATATTTTAAGTGTTTCTGTGCTTGGGGTTAATGCTGAAACAATTCAAAATATGTTAAGTGAAAAAGAAATTTATATTGGTCTTGGCAGTGCTTGTTCGGCAAAGAAAAGCGGAAATAAGGTTTTGGAGAGTATGCACAAATCAAAAGCCGAAATATTAGGAAATTTGCGAATAAGTTTAAGCAAAAACACAACACAGCCCGAAATTGAAACTTTTGCAAAAGAACTTATTTTATGCACAAATGAGTTAAGGGAGAAATTAAAATGAAAAAGGTTATTTTAATAAGATATTCAGAAATACATTTGAAAGGAAACAACAAACATTTTTTTGAAAAACTTTTGTTAAACAACATCAAAACAGCCATGAAAAATTTTGAATGTGAAATTAATTTTGTTCACACTAGATATATCATTTCGAATTTTGATGAAAGCAAACTTAATGAAATTGAAAATGCTTTAAAAACTGTTTTTGGCATTTATTCTTTCAGTGTTGCTGACGAAATTGAAACAAGCGTAGAAAACATAGAAAACTATTTTAAAAGTTTTGTTTTAGAAAACACTTCGTTTAGAGTTAGTGTTAACAGAGCGGATAAAAAATTTGAAATCAACTCAACAGAGTTTTCAAAAATTATTGGGGGAATAATTCTTGATAATAACAAGAACTTGACGGTTGACCTTCACAACTTTAAAACCGAAGTTTCAGTTGACATAAGAGAAAACGGCAAAACCTATATTTTTTCAAACATAATAAAAGGGCTTAATGGAATGCCTGTTGGAAGTGCCGGAAAAGGATTGTTGCTTCTTTCGGGTGGGCTTGACAGCCCAGTTGCTGGCTATAAAATTGCTCAAAGAGGAATGATTGTTGATGGGCTTCATTTTTATAGTTTTCCATACACAAGTGAAAATGCAAAAAACAAAGTTATAAAACTTGCAAAACTAATCAGCCCATACACACATCTAAAACGATTGTTTGTTGTGTCGTTCACAAAAATTCAAGAAGAAATTCACAAACATTGTGATGGCGATTATATGATAACTTTGATGCGCCGAATTATGATGCGAATTGCCGAACAAATTTGCATAAAATATGATTATAAAGCAATTATAACAGGTGAAAGTTTAGGTCAAGTTGCAAGCCAAACCATTGAAAGCATAACAAGCACCAATTCAGTTTTGAACTTAACACCTGTTTTAAGACCGTTAATTGCTTTTGACAAAGATGAAACAATTTCTATTGCAAACAAAATAAACACTTATGAAACTTCTATTCTTCCTTATGAAGATTGTTGCACTGTGTTTTTGCCAAAAAATCCAATTATAAAACCAAAACTTGACAGGGTTAAAAAAGAAGAAGAGAAATTAGACCTTGAAAGTTTAATAAATCAAGCGTTAGAAAGTGTTGAGATTATAGAATTTTAAACAAAAAACAAAATTTTGCCGAAAAAATATTCATACCAAAAAAGTTAATTAATTTAATTGACTTTTTTTGCTTTTTTCGTTAATATATAAATGTATATAGAATTAATCAATAAGGTTTATATATAAATTTTAACAAATAGAGGTGGTATTATGGGTATTAATACGCTTGCTTCTATTTTTACCATTGGTGCTGGTCCTATCATGGCTTGGCTTGGAATTGGACTTTCTGTTGGTTTGTTATGTGGGGCAATTTTAATGAAAATTGTTGTTGACACAAAACTAAAAAAAGCAAAAGCATCTGCTGCAAAAATTATGGAAGATGCTTTAAGTGAAGCAAAAAATGTTAAGAAAGAAGCAATTTTAGAAGCCAAAGAAGAGGCACATAAATTAAAAATAGAAGTTGACGGCGAAATTAGAGAACGCCGATTTGAAGTTCAAAAACTAGAAGAAAAAATTTATGCAAAAGAAGAATTTTTGAACAAAAAAGAAGAACAATTAGACGCAAAAAGCGATTTAATTGACAAGCAAAAACAAGACTTTGAAGAAAAACTTAAAGGCATTGAAGTTTCAAAACAAGAAATTGAAATTCAAAAACAATCAATAAGCAAAGAACTTGAAAAGGTGGCTTCTTTAAGCAAAGAAGAAGCAAAAAATATGCTTATAAATTCTTTAACCGAAGATGCTCAAAAATCGGCAGCAAAAATGGTTAGAGAGATTGAAGAAGAAGCAAAAGACACTGCAAACAAAAAGGCTCAAAACATTATTACAATGGCAATTCAGCGTTGTGCGGCAGACCACACAAGCGAAGTAACAGTTTCTTCTGTAACTCTTCCAAACGAAGAAATTAAAGGAAGAATTATTGGGCGTGAAGGCAGAAATATTAAGGCACTAGAAAACGCAACAGGTGTTGATCTTATTATTGACGATACGCCTGAAAACATTGTTGTTTCAGGATTTGACCCAATTAGGCGTGAAATTGCAAGATTAAGTTTGGAAAAACTTATTATGGACGGA
Source organism: uncultured Clostridia bacterium (assembly GCA_934757845.1). GTDB lineage: Bacteria > Bacillota > Clostridia > Christensenellales > UBA1242 > UBA7868. The sequence continues at coordinate 171,968 of CAKVLQ010000002.1, read as the reverse complement.
AGAATTAACCCTTCAAGAATTGAAGAAGTGGTTGAAAAAGTTAAACGGGATATTGACCAAACAATAAAAGAAGCAGGCGAGAACGCTGTGTTTGAAGCCGATGTTAACGGTCTTCATCCTGAAATTGTTAAAACTCTTGGTAGACTTAAATATCGAACAAGTTATGGTCAAAATGTGTTAAAACATAGTTTGGAAGTTTGTTATATTGCAGGCTTAATGGCAGCCGAAATTGGTGCTGATGTTAAAGTTGCAAAGCGTGGCGGATTGTTGCACGATATTGGAAAAGCACTAGACCACGAAACAGAAGGAACTCATGTTTCTATTGGTGTTGAACTTGCAAAACGATATAAAGAAAGCGAAGCCGTTATTCACTGTATTGAAGCACATCATGGCGATGTTGAGTTTCATTCAGTTGAAGCCGTTTTGGTTCAAGCAGCAGATGCAATAAGCAGTGCAAGACCTGGAGCAAGACGAGAAAGTATTGAAAATTATATTAAACGACTTGAACAACTTGAAGGAATTGCAGACGGATTTAAAGGCGTTGATAAAGCTTATGCAATAAGTGCGGGCAGAGAAGTTCGAGTTATTGTAAAACCTGAAGAAATTTCAGACGATCAAGCAATGTTCCTTGCAAAAGATATTGCCAAAAAAATTGAAGAAGAAATGGAATATCCAGGACAGATTAAAGTTAATGTAATTCGTGAAAATCGTTGCATTGAATATGCAAAATAACTATAGTTAAATTTTGTATATAAGAAATTTTGTAAATTAAATTTTATAAAATTTCTTTTTTATTCTATTATTAAATTTGTTTGACAATATTTTTAATTTATTATAAAATTTAAGCATGAATTTGCATAACCTAAAACTTCAAAACAAACCATTTTGTTCAATCAAAAATGGTCAAAAAACTGTAGAGATGCGTCTTTTTGACGAAAAAAGAAAACAAATAAAAACTGGTGATGAAATTGTTTTTACGAATATTGAAACAAGTGAAACTTTAAAATGCAAAGTTTTAAATATTTCAGTTTTTAAAAATTTTGCCGAACTTTATAAAAACTTTGACAAAACGGCACTTGGATATTCCAAAACTGAAATTGCAAATCCAGAAGATATGAACATTTATTATTCAAAAGAAGAGCAAAAAAACTTTGGTGTTTGTGCCATCGAAATTGAAGTTTTAAAATAATAAAAATGATTAAAAAGGGTAATTATGAGTGAAAATTTGTTAGATGTTGAATTATACACAGATGGTGCGTGCAGTGGAAATCCCGGTGATGGCGGTTGGGGTTATGTTTTAAAATGCAAAGGAAAAGAAAAACAATGCAGTGGATTTTGCAAAGACACAACAAACAATCAAATGGAACTTAAAGCAGTTATTGAAGGCGTTAGAGCAATAAACAAACCTTGCAAATTAACAGTTTTTACCGACAGCACTTATATTCACGACACTTTTGAAAAAAAATGGATAAATAATTGGCTTTCAAACGGCTTCAAAAACTCTAAACGGCAAGAAGTTGCAAACAAATCTATGTGGCTTGAACTATTGGACCTTTTAAAAATGCACGATTATAAATTTGTGAAAGTTAAGGGTCATTCCGACAACGAATATAATAACATTTGCGATAAACTTGCAACACAAGCCATAAAAGATAACAAAAATTAGATTTATTATATTTTAGTATAAATAAAAATAGGTGCAAAGGCATCTATTTTTTTTAAGTTTATTTGTATTTATTCTTTAGATGTTGCTTTATTCCTTTTTGAAGATTATAAATTTTTAAATTTATTTAACATTTAATCATCTTTACGAAGTTTTACACCTGACAAAGCATCACGCCTTACATTTTCACTTAATGCAGCATAATGTTTTTTGGTTGTGTTAACATCTTTGTGCCCCAAAACTTCAGCGACAACATAAATATCTTTTGTTTCATTATATAAATTTGTGCCAAAGGTTGAACGCAATTTGTGTGGCGTTATTTTTTTTAGGGGAGTAACAACTTTGGCATATTTTTTAACCAAATTTTCAACCGTTCTAACATTAATGCGTTTATTTTGAAGCGATATAAAAAATGGTGAATTTTCATCAAGTTCTTCATCTTTCTTTTTTTCAATATCTTTTCTAAACTCTAAATATTTTTGCAAAGCATCTTTAACTTCATCAGAATAATACAAAATCATTCTGCTTCCGCCTTTTCTTGTAACAACAAAACTATTATCTTCAAAGTTAAAATCGTTAATGTTAAGCCCAACAAGTTCACTAATACGAATGCCTGTTCCCAAAAATAACGAAAGCATTGCAAAATCACGCTCTTTTGTTTTTTCAAAAAATGCTTTTTGATTTTTTGAAAATCCATTGCCGTTTTCTGCCAAGTTTAACATATTCACAACTTCATTTATGTCAAGCCTAATAATCTCTTTATCAGATATTTTTGGCATATCAATTTTTGTTGTAACATTTTCTTTAATACGCTCTTTTTTATACATATATGCAAAAAATGCCCTCAACGCCGACATTTTTCTTGCCTTTGTTTTGTTTGAATTTGAGTGGCTAATATTTTCATCATCAACATAATAAGAAAGATAATTCAAATACATTTCCAAATGCGTTGAAGTGATATTATTAAGGTCGGATAAAGTAAAATCTTTAATTTTTACGCCATTAAATTCATAAACTTCTTTGGTTAAAAATGTGAAAAAAATCTTTAAATCTCGTGCATAATTAACCTTTGTTAACATTGATGTTTTGCTATCAATTCCCAAAAAAAATTCTTCACAAAAAGAGGGAAGTTCACTTTTTAGTTTTTTTAATAAAACCGCATTTTTATTGTTTCGCTCAACAAAATAATCGTTCATAAAAAAATTATATCACAAACTTAATTTTTTTTCAAATATTTTGCATTTTTTTTGGGGCAGAATATCACTAATTTTATATGAAAATAAGTTTGCATAGTATTATGCATAGTGCTATGCAAACATACTATGCAAATACTATGCAAGGTCAACATTGTTTAAAATAACATGATTTGCTTTATAAAAACAGAAATTTGCTTTAAATTATAGTTAATGCTTTTAAAATTGTCATTAATTTTAAATTAAAGATAAATAAGTTTCGTAGACTAAATAAGCCTTCTTTTAAATAATTAGCAAAAATGTTTGACAAAAATTTTTTATATGATTATGATATAAAATATATATTTTAACTAGGAGCGAAAACATGATTGATATTGAATTAATACGAAAAAACCCAGAACTTGTTAAGGAGAATATAAAAAAGAAATTTCAAAACGAAAAATTAGCGTCTGTTGACAAAGTTGTTTCTCTTGACCAGGAAAATCGAGGATTAAAGCAAAAAATTGACGATTTGCGTGCCGAAAGAAAAAACAAAAGTTCGGAAATTGGCAATTTGATGAAAAATAAAGAAATAGAAAAAGCAAATAACCTTAAAACACTTGTGAGTGAAATTAACAACAACATTGAAGTTTATGAGCAAAAACAAGCCGAACTTGAAACTGAAATTAAAAAAATAATGATGACAATTCCAAACATTATCGATAGCAGTGTTCCTGTTGGAAAAGACGACAGCGAAAATGTTGAAAATGAGCGTTTTGGTGAAGCAAAAGTTCCTAATTTTGAAATTCCTTATCATGCCGACATTTTGGAAAGTTTTGGCGGACTTGACAAAGAAAGTGCTGGAAGAACAAGCGGAAACGGTTTTTATTATTTGATGGGCAACCCTGCACGAATTGTTAGTGCCATGATTAATTATGCCCGAGATTATATGATTAACAAAGGCTTTATTTATTGCATTCCACCTTTTATGATAAGAAGTGATGTTGTTAATGGCGTTATGAGTTTTGCCGAAATGAATGCAATGATGTATAAAATTGAAGGCGAAGATTTGTTCTTGATTGGAACAAGTGAACACAGCATGATTGGCAAGTTTAAAGATACAATTTTGAAGGAAAGTGAACTTCCAATTAAAATGACAAGTTATAGTCCTTGTTTTAGAAAAGAAGTTGGTGCACACGGCATTGAAGAACGGGGAATTTATCGTGTTCATCAATTTGAAAAACAAGAAATGATTGTTATTTGCAAACCAGAAGACAGCATGAAATTTTATAATCAAATGTGGAGTTATACCGTTGAAATTTTCAGAAATTTAAACATTCCAGTAAGAACTCTTGAATGTTGCAGTGGCGACCTTGCCGATTTGAAAGTTAAAAGTTGCGATGTTGAAGCATGGAGCCCAAGACAACAAAAATATTTTGAAGTTGGCTCTTGTTCAACACTAGGCGATGCTCAAAGCCGTAGACTTGGAATTAGGATTAAAGGCGAAAACGGAAATTATTATCCACACACATTAAACAACACTGTTTTGGCTTCAACAAGGGCTTTAATTGCGTTTTTAGAAAACAACTTGTGTGAAGATGGTTCAGTTTCAATTCCAGAAGTTTTAAGACCATATTTGGGCGGAATGGAAAAAATGGAAAAGGTTAAATAGCCAAAAATGGATTTAAAAAATCAACAATTAATTAACAATTTTGTTAAAAATAATAACAAAGAGCAAAATGAAAGTTTTAATTTGGTTTTAAGCAAATTAACTGAATTTTTGATGCCTTTTTTTGACAAAATAAGTAGGGAATATTCAAACAAAATTCAATTTAAAATTAACTTGATTGGCGATGTTTCATTAAAAACAAATTTTGATTTTCTTGACAGTTCAACGCTTATGATTGAATATTTTTCTGACGAAAAAAGTTATGATTTTAGCAAAAAACATGAAGAAAAAACCGAAATAGGAAAACTCATTAACGAAAGTTTGCATCCTTTTGAAAAACTTATTCCAACAAACGAAATGCTTGCAACAAATCTTTATAACTATTTAAGTTTAAACACAAAAGACATTGTTGTTTTTAAACGAAAAAACACAATTTCATTAAAACTTTTTGACTTTAAATTTTTTATTTTCTTTTACAATAAGCATGATAATAATGCAACTTATAATTTTCAAATAAAGGGTAAAAACTATGTGTTTAATTTCGATTTACTAGCCCAAAATTTGAAGAAAAAAGACAAAGAAACAAAGGGAAATTTTGTTAAACTTATAAAATTTTATAAAGTTGCCGAGCGTGAACTTGCACTTATTAAAAAACTTTATTTAAACGCATCAAAAACCTTATATTTTTATGAGAATTTGCTTTATAGTTTGCCAAATGAAGTGTTTGAAAGCAAAAATGTTTTTGATAATTTTGTTGCATCTTTTGAATATTTGAAAAAGATATTAAAATATGATGATTATGATTTGTTAAAAAATACCGAAGAAAAGCCTTTGTTTGTTGAAGAAAATGAAGAATATCAACTATTCGCAAAATACTATATAACAAGAAACGATTTAAAACTTGTTTTGAAGCAAAGCAAGGTTTTTATTGATAATATTGATAAAATTATAAGTGGGCAAATTTAAAATTTATAATACACAATACAAATTTAGTTCTTTCTATTATATGTTTAAGGAATGTTAGAAAAAACACTAACAATACAAAATAATTGCTTTGTTCTAAATTATAAGTTTTTTTAGTTTTTTAGTTTTATTGACAATATATTAAACTTATAAATAATATTATTATAATGTTGTTATAAACCAATCAGCAAAATTTAGGTTTATTGATAATTGCAAATGGTCTGTTTATGGCGAAAATGTCTTTTTCGCCTTTATTTATAATACTATGCAAAAGTTTGCAAAGCAATTTTTATAATAAATTTAATTAATAAGATTATTATAAATTTAATGCAAAATTAATTTGATAATTATTAAAATTATAAAATTTAGTTTAAAGGCAAAATTATAGAATTTTGGCAAAATTGAATTAAACTATTTGATTATAACACTATTTATTCGCAAAATCTGTATTTTGCGAATAGTTTTACAAATCAAAAAACATAATTTTTGCCATACCCCAACAAAAAAATGGAATAAATTTCTTTCAAAACTATCAAAGTTTTTATAAGTTAGTTATTCCAATTTTTATTTAGTTCTTATTATTAAAAATAAATTTGTCTAATTAATTATTACTTTTAAATGAAGTTTGAAGTTTAATGATAATTGATAACCTATTTTTAAACACAAGCAATTTGTGTTTTTTATTTTTTGGTTTTAAGTTAGCAAATTAAGCAAAAAACCACACTTTTTAAGTTGCTGTTGCAAAGTTTTATGGTTTGGTTCTACCCTTTTTAACGCTTCATAAAAATTGGCACTGTGATTAAGTTCAATAAGATGCGTTAGTTCATGAAAAATTACATGGTCAATTAACTCATGGGACAAAAACAAAAGTTTAAAATTAAGGTAAATATTCTTTTTGCTATCGCACATACCCCATTTTGCCTTACTATTTATAATGGAAATGCTGTTCAGGCTTAAATTCATAAATTTTGCAAGTTCTTTCGCACGCTTTATCAAAATAATTTCGGCATTTTCGATATAAAAATTTTTAAGTTCAAAAATTAGTCTTTCATTTGAAAAATCAAGTTTTTTTGGCACACATAAACTGCTTTCTGTTAAAACAATTTCGGGCTGATTTTTTATAAACACAACATGATATTTTTTGCCCAAAAACAAGATTTCGTCTAGGTTTATAAGGTTTTGATTAAGTTCAATCGTGCTTTTTATTTGAGTTTGTTTTGAAGTTATCCATTTTTCCTTTTCTTCAATAAACTTAAACACCCTGTCTATATCAACATTTTTGGGTGCCATAACAATTAATTGCCCTTTTCGGTCAATTTTTAGTGCTATATTTTTTCGATTGCTTAAAACTACTTTATCTGGTTTTATCATAACAATATTTTAACATAAAATAATAGTTTTTTAAAATATTTTTAATACTGTGCAAAATTTGCACAGCATAATATTGACAAAATATTTTATTTTATTTATAATATAAATAAATTTATGGAGTTTTGCAAATGAAAAGTAGCGTTGTTAGCGGTGAAAATCGTGGTAGTGTTAATGAAATTTTGTTAAAAGCCCTTCAAAGTGGCGATAAATATGGCTATGAAATAAACAAAGAAATTGAAACCAAAAGCGGTGGCAAGTTTTTTTTGAAAGAAGCAAGTTTATATTCGGGCTTAAAGCGTTTGCAATCTGCTGGATTTATAACTTCTTATTGGCAAGATGGTGAACTTGGTATTAGAAGACATTACTACTCTATCACTCAAAAAGGGCTTGACAAACTTAATTCATCAAATTTTACTTGGGATAGTTCAAAAGACTTTTTGGGCGATATGTTTAAAAAAGAACAGAATGAGTTTGAAAGCAAAAATCAAACAATTCAAAATAATGCTTTTAATCAAAACAATTTGCCAAATGAAAATTTAATAAATATCAATAACACTTCAAACAATGCTGAAAAATCAAGTCCGCAAGAAATCAAAAAAAATCCTTTTCAAATTGAAGTTAGCCCCTTTCAACAAAGTTTTTTTGATTTGAATACCCCACAACCAAATGAAAATAATAACGAAAATTTGACAGTTGAGAAACCTTCAAATTTACAAGAAAATCAAATGACTTTGAATGAAGAAAAGCCTTTGATTGAGAGTGAAATTAAAGAAGAAAATCAACATGGTGAGCCTGCTTTGACAGAAAACTTGGTTGAAAAAAATAACAGCGTTTTAGGCTTTGAAAACAAAAGTGACGCAAATCTTAATTTGTTTGAAAACAAAACTGAATTAGACGCAAATCAAAGCGAAAAAAAAGAAAATGAGATAAAAAATCAAGACCTTTTGGAAAATAAAGATTTGATTGAAAACAGCGACAAAAGCGTTGCAAATAACGAACAAGAATTGGATAGCAAAGAGCCTTCAATTAGTTATGACGAACTTATAAAAAGTTATGAAAACAATAACTACTCAACTTCCCTTCAAAAAGAAAATGTTATTGACATTGCAAGTTTGCTTAAACAAAATTGCGAAATAAACGATTCTAGCATTGTTTTTGAAAAACCTAACAATCAACATATTGACAGCACAAATCAAAATGCTAGCCAAGAGTTTAGTCCAAAGCCAGAAACCGAAAATTTGAGTGAAATTAATCAAAACAATATTCAAAACTCTGCCCCAAATTTTATTAATCAACCTAGTCAAAACTTGCAAAACTCATTTGAACAAACAGAAAATTTAAACAATCAAAGTGCCGATTTTAATCAACAAAAACCGCAAGAAGATTTTAAACAAAGTGAAGAAAAAAATACAGTCGACTTTAAAAACATATTTGGTTCATTATTGGTTGGAAATGAAAATTCTCAACAAGAGCCTTTAAAAACAAACGAACAAACAACAACCGAAAATCAAGAGCCGTTAGAATCAAATGAAGTGCCTGCTGAAAAGCCTGAACTTCCCCGAATTAATGTTGATAACGATGTGAATGTTATGCTAAATTCAGGCAAAAAACCAAGTGTTTATAATTATGATTACACCGCAAATAATGTTCAAGACCGAAGTTATGAAGACAAAATTGTTCATAGCAATAAAGCGTCTACAAGTGTAAAACAATATATTGACAATGTTCACAAACAAACACTTATTTCAAGGGCTACAACAGTTACCGAAGAAGTTAATTTGGAAGGAATAAACATTCGTGAATATTCAAAAATGAATAACAAGTTAATTAAAAATTCAAACTATATTTATTCAAACAAATTATCGCTTGCTTTGGCACTTTTATTTGCGGGATTAATAATTATTGAAAGTGTTGTATCTTTTGTTGTGCTTAACATTTTTAACTCATTGCAACCATTTGAAATAGTTTACTTTTCATCATGTTTTGCAATAGCACTTTCAATTTGTTGTGTTTTTGTGAATAAATATATTAAAGAAAAGTTTAAGGTTGAACTTAAAAATTATAATTTTAAAACAAATTTGTTTTATTTTGCTTTGATTTTTGTTGTTTGCCTAGTTTTGGTTGTTTGCATTAACATCTTTGCAGGTATGAATATAAACAACTCTGGCGAATTTTATATTAAAATCATTTTTGAAATTTTGTTGCTTACAAACCTTATACTATACCCTATTACAAAATTATTATTTTTTAAAATGCGATGCTTCTCAAACTAAATTAAAAATAAATTAGGAGTTAAAATGGAAAATCCAAATCATGTTTTATCAGTTCAAGGAATAACAAAAATATTTGACAACAAGCGAACTGCCGTTAATAATGTTTCGTTTGATATTGATGCGGGCGAAATTTATGGGCTTATTGGTCAAAATGGTGCTGGCAAAACAACAATTATTAGAATAATTACAGGTCTTGCAAAACCAACAAGTGGCAAGGTTTTTATTTGTGGATATAATGTTGAAAAAGATTTTCAAAAAGCCATTGAAAATGTTGGTGGAATTATCGAAAATCCTGAATTATATTCTTATATGACAGGCATGGAAAACCTAAAATATTTTGCCTCACTTTATGGAAAAGTTGACAAAAACGAAATAGACAAAATTGTTAATATGCTTGGAATGGAAAATCGAATTAACGACAAAGTTAAGTCTTATTCCCTTGGCATGAAACAAAGAGTTGGAATTTGCCAAGCACTTTTGCATCACCCAAAACTTTTGATTTTAGATGAGCCAACCAATGGTCTTGACCCAAACGGCATTAAGGATATGCGTGTGTTTTTGAAAAAACTTGCAAAACAAAATGGCATAGCAATTTTAATTTCAAGCCATATCCTTGCTGAAATGGAACTTATTTGCGACCGAATTGGAATTATCGACAATGGAATGATTATTGAAAACAAAACAATGGAAGAATTGCAACAAGGGTTGAATTCTAAACTTCAAATTTCAATTAAAGTAGACTATCCTAACTATGCGGGCAAAATTATTTATGATAAATTCCCTAATAGTTCGATTTTCTGCATTGGAAACCGAGTTGTTGTTGAAGCCAAAAATGAAGACATACCAGTTATCACTTCACTATTGATAAACAAAGGCATATCAATTTATGGAATAAGCACAGTTACAAGAAGTTTGGAAGACATTTTCTTGGAGATTGTTCACAAAGGAAAAGAACAAAATATTTTATAAAAAAATAAAGGAAATTTTTATGGGAATATCAAGATTAACAAAAGGCGAATTAAAAAAAATATTTTTAAAACCAGGCATTTTTGTTGTTACTGCCCTTTTGGTTGTTGTGCTAACATTATCGGCACTTTTGTTTAAACCTCAAAGCAGGCTTGAAAGCAGTGTTGTTAACATTTCTGGCACAAAGATTGGGCAAATGTATAGCAACAGCTATGGCGCATCAAGCGACAAAAGCAACCTTTCAAAAGAATATTTGGAAAAGACTTATATAAATCTTTCAAGCACAATAATTGATTTTTATATGAGCGAAGACAGTTCAAACTCAAAAAAGCAAGAACTCATAAATTTTGTTGATAATATTATAGATAACGAATATAATGAATTTAGAAGACTAGCAAAAGATGATGCTGATTGTTTAAACGAAAACACAAAAGTAGCAAGAAACAAACTTAAAGACAAACTTATAAGTTTTCAAAACTTATATTTTGACTATATTAACGGGACAAATGGCTTTTATTATCTTCTTATGAACGCTGACGAAAAAACAAGTTTTGATGTGTTTTTGCAAGAATGTGTAACATCTCCGTTTGTGTCAAGCCTAACTGCAACAGCAACAATCAATAAAATTGATGAACTTAAAATATTTATAAAATCAAAAGAAACAATAAACAAAATGCAAGCCTTTTTGCCAAAAAGCGAAGATTTATTAAAAGCAAAAGAAAATCTTGAAAATGCAAAAACAAAAATTAATCAAATTGGAAATGAAATTGAAGAATTTTGGAATTTGAACAAAAATTCAGATGACCCAAAACTTAAATTAGAATTTAGAACATTGGTTACAAAATATAGCCAAGCAAATTCTAATGCCTATAACCTTTCAAAATATACAATTTACAGTTCTGCGTTAAGTGAATTTTCAGACGATTATATTCAATCACTTTATCAATTTGAAAATGAAGAATATAAAACAAAATATTCAATTATAGAGCAAAAAAACATTTGCAATTATTATTTGTCAACAAACAAATATGCTTTTGAATATGCAAGCCCTTTAAGTTTGCAAACATCAAGCAACAGTCAACCAAATGCCTATGATTTTATGTTTTTTGCCCTTGAATTTTGCAGTTTTATTATTGTAATTTATGTTGTATTTTTGGGTGCAACTATGATTGCGGGCGAATATTCAAATGGAACAATGAAACTTTTGGCAATTCGTCCTTACTCACGAAAGAAAATTTTGTTTAGCAAACTTTTGGCAACACTTTCTGTTGGATTAATCTTTTTGCTTATAACTTTTGTTGTAACTTATATCCTAGGGGCAATATTGTTCGGCTCGGCTTCCCTTCCAATTTTGTTAATCTTTAATGCCGAAAGTGTAACAAGCGTTCCCCCAATAGTTTCAATTTTAATGTTATTTTTGTGCAAAACAATCGAACTTATCTTTTATGCGATATTTGCCATTTCAATTTCAACATGGTTCAAATCAAACGCTGGAAGCGTGGTTGTAAGTTTGCTTCTATATTTTGTTTCATTCATTTTAACAATGTTCACACCAAGTTTGGGAATTATTAAATATCTTCCTTTTGTTAACACAAACTTGTTTGGATACTTTGGCTCTCACCTAATTTCAACCACTTCAAATAACATTTTTGTAACAATGTTTAGCAAAGTTATTGCAAATGATATGAATTTCTATATCAGTTTTGCTGTTGTTGCCTTTTTCAGTTCAATATTGTATGCAATCACAAGCGTTATTTTCTCTAAACGAGATATTAAATAGTAAACACATAGTTTTAAAAACCTATATAAACACTGATATTTTAGTTATTAAATAATAACAACTTTTGTATAAGAATTAAAATACATTAAAATTTTTAAACAAAAAAAGCGGATAATCTTTATCCGTTTTTTTAATCTAAAATGATATTTTGAAAAATAATTATATCAATAATTTAAAATTTATTAAATCAATTTTTAATTAAGATATATTAATTAACGCCAATAAGTTTTTTAACTTGTTTAAGTGTTTCTTGTGCCACCAATTTGGCTTTTTTTGCCCCATCAGCAAAAATTTGGTCAACCAAATGTCTGTTGGCTTGATAGTAATCATATTTCTCTCTCATAGGGCTAATATATGCGTTCATAACGGCAAACAATTCTTTTTTGGCTTCTCCCCAACTTAATCCATTAAGAAGTTTTTGGCAATAATCTTCATATTGCTGTTGTGAAGCAAACAATTTATAAAGTTTGCAAAGAGTATTTTCGGTATCTTTTGGCTCTCCTGGAAGCCTTGAATCGGTAACAATTTTGTTAACAGTTTTTTGAAGTTGTTTTTCACTGCAAAAAAGTTCAATAGTGTTTTTATAACTCTTGCTCATTTTTCGCCCATCAAGCCCAACAATTAAGCATTTATCGTCTTCAACAACACTTTCAGGAAGTTCAAAAAACTTTCCATATCTGTTGTTAAAGGCATTTGCAATATCCCTTGCAATTTCAACGTGTTGAGTTTGGTCAATGCCCACAGGTATTTTTTTAGAATTAAAAAGCAAAATATCTGACGCCATTAAAATTGGATAGTTATAAAGACCCATATTAACACCATAATCTTTATCTTGCCCGTTTTCGTCATTTTTTTCAACAATCGCTTTGTAAGCATGAGCCCTATTCATTAGTCCTTTGCTGGTTAAATTGCACAAAATCCAAAATAATTCGCAATCTTCGCTTATGTCGCTTTGCTTAAAAAACACAACCTTTTGTGGGTCTATTCCGCAAGCAAGCCAAGTGCAAGCAATATTATAGGTGTTTTCAATCATTTCTTCTTTTGTTTTTATTGTTGTTAAAGCATGATAATCAGCAATAAAGTAAAAGCATTCACAATTATTTGTGTTTGCAAATTCTATTGATTGCTTTATCGCCCCAAAATAATTACCGATATGAGCAATTCCCGTTGGTTTTATTCCTGTTAGCACTCGTTCCATAAAATCTCCATTTAGCAAAATTTGATTACAAATTTGCAATTTATTATAGTATAATGTTCAAATTCTATTTTGTCAAAGATTTAAAAACATTTTTATTCTAAAAACAAAAAAACAGCCTAAAACGCTGTTTAATTAAAATAAGTTAAATTTGCAATGAAATTTCTAACTTACAATGTTTTATTTTTTAATGTTATATAAAATTTGCTTTAATATCCTAAATAATGTTTATTAATTTTTCATAAACACTTTCGGCATCTAAATTTGTTTCGGCAATGCACATAACAGTGTCATCTCCATAAACTGTGCCCATAAGTTTGTCAATATTCATTTTGTCTATGTAACTTGAAATTCCGCCAGCAAAGCCTTTAAGAGTTTTTATAACAACCAAATTTTGAGCCGTTTTTACCGAAATTACAACTTCTTTATAAATTCCAACCACTTTGTTTGAAATTTGTTGTTCTGTGGTTTCAACATAAGCATATTTATATTTTTTGCTGTCAGACAAAATTTTGATTAAGCCAAGTTCTTTAATATCTCTTGAAACTGTTGCTTGTGTAACATCATAATTAAGCGCACGAAGGGCATTAACAAGTTCGTCTTGCGTTTCAATTTCATTCTTTGCGATAATTTCCAAAATCTTACTTTGTCTTAAAGACCTAGCCATAAAATTTCTCCTTTGCATAGTTATAAAATTTTTACAACATAATTATACAACACGATAAATTTTTATGCAAGCGATTTTGAATAATTATGCAAAAAATTTTTTATAAATATTCAAAAATTTGAATAATCGGCTTGAATATTTATGCAAACACAATATATTGTGGTAAATAATCTTTGCATAATACTATATCTTGTGCTTATCAATTCAAACAAAAAAGAGAGTTTTAACTCTCCTTTTTAAAAATATAAATAATTTTGTCAAAAATTTTTAAAATTTTTATTTTTTTACACTATCACTCTCAATATTTTTGCTTGATTTTTTTGTTTTTTCTTTCTTCTTAAATTTGAAAAAGTTTAAAAACTTTCCCACTTTCAAAATTATTTGGTCGGAATTATTAACAGCAATACCTTTAAATACCGCTTTCCCAAAAACCGTTAAAGACGCAATAACACTGCTTACAAGTGCGGGAACTAATATTGCAACAAAGCCACCTTGCCCACTATATATGTAAACTGCCAAACTTGCACCAACAGCACCAGATAAAATTCCACAACTATCACCAACAATATCACAACAAAAACTTGAAATTTTTTCGGCGTTTTTTATAAGTTTAATACTTTCTTTAGCACCACTTTCTTTTTTTGATGCTCTTGCCAAAAACGGCTCTAAATTGCCTGCCGTTACAGCAACGCCAATCATATCAAACAAAATTGAAATTGAAACAAAAATTATCAAAATCAAAATTGAAACAACAAGCCCCACATTTGAAAGAACTGCTTCACTTGATATGTTAAGCACAAAACTTATTGAAAGTGTTATCAGCAACACTTTTATTGGATAAGCCCATTCTATTTTTGTTTTTCTGGGTTTTCCTTCTTTTTCGTCTTTCATCTCTCTCCTATAAAAAATTAAAGATAACCTTTAATTAGATTTAAAAAAAAGTTAGAGAAAACCTTTTGAGTAAACCTTGCAACTTAGGTTCGGTTGGATTTCCCCACTAAACACACACCGTCACCGAATGTGCCATTTCTGCTTAGGTTTAGCGCTTTTAAAGGACCGAATTGCCACTTAGATTACACTATAATCCCCAAAAGATATTCTGCCTAGAAGATTTCCTTAACACAAAAATTGTTTAACTAGTCTATTTTGCAAACAATGTTTCAATATGTATATTACTTTTATCCGCATTATTCACTCAAAACAGGCTACTCTGTACATAACTTTTTTGTTCGTCACATAGCAGGTTTAATCCCGATTAGTAGAAAACATTAAAATCTCCACCTTTCAGGTCTCCACGATAATTGGGTCGGGTATTATATGCCGTTATAATGCGCCCAAAAATCTTAACTTCCAGCATAAGCCCCAGTTTGGGCAACCAAAGCCAACACCAGAAACTTCATCGATATGCCCTTTAACGCTATTAATCGTTTTCATTAAAGTTTTTGCGACTAGGATACAGTTTCTCTAACAATATACATTATATCATATATTATTATTTTATGCAAGTAAAACCCAAATTATTTGTTTTCGTCAAAATCAATTTGTTTCAAATTTTCGGTTATTTCAACAATTTTACCATCGCATTTTTTAAGGTCTTCCATGCTTTCTTTAATCAAACTTCCAGCAAGTTCATAAAGTTTAACACTCTCTTCCAAACTTATGTTTGGGTTTTCAATTTGCTTTAAAAGTTCACCCAATTTATCAATTTTTTCTTCAATGGTCATATTTTTTAACTCCTTCAACTTTTGCTTCAAACTCTCCACCATTAACAAAAATTTTTATTTTATTCCCTTCTTCTATCATGCCAATGTTTTCAACCCGCTTGCCATCTTTTTCAACAACAGCAAAACCTTTTTCCAAAAACAATTTTGGATTGTTAGTTTCAAATTTGTGTTCTAATTTGGTTAAAACCTGATTTATATTTTCTATTTTAGACTTTTCAACAAGTTCAAGTTTAAACGCAAAATCACAAACCAAATGTTTAAGACCGCTTGCTTTTAATCTTAATGCCTGGTCGCCTTTTATGCTTGAAATTAACATTTGATTTAAAAACTCTTTTTTTGAAACTATCGCACTTTTCAACCTTTCATAATAAACACTTAAAATGCTTGAATAGTTTTTGCTTTCTTTAACCGCAATTTCAGCCGCAACCGAAGGTGTTGATGCCCTAACATCAGCCACCAAGTCAATCAAAGTATAGTCAGTTTCATGCCCAACAGCCGAAATTATTGGCTTTTCACAAACAAAGCACGCTGTTGCCACACACTCACTATTAAAGGCATTAAGGTCTTCACTACTTCCGCCCCCACGAGCAACAATTATAACATCAACTTCATCAAAATTAGCAAAAAAGTCAATTCCTTTGCAAATCTCCTTGTCTGCATTCTCACCTTGCACTTTTGACGGAAATACATATATGTTAACATTTTTGTTTCGTCTTTTAGTAACCGAAATTATATCTTTTATAACAGCCCCACGACTGGAAGTTACAACCCCAACACTTTTAACACTTTTGGGAAGTTCTTTTTTGTTAACAAAATAGCCTTCTTTTGCCAATTTTTCTTTAAGTTCCAAAAACCGTCTAAAAATGTCGCCTTCGCCAAAACTTATAACATACAAAACATTAAAATTAAGTTTTCCACCTTTAACATAAAAATTTGGTCTTCCACAAATTTTAACTTTTTCGCCAACTTTAAGATTTTTTTCAGGACTAAACCACACGCAATTTAAACAAGCCATTTCGTCTTTAACAACAAAATAAGCAATATTATTTGTTATTTTAAAACTTGAAACTTCACCAACAATCGAACAATTAAACAACATTTCTTCGGCATCGAAAATGTTTTTTATTATGTTGTTAAATTCGGTTACACTTAAATTGTTAAACTGCATTTGCCACCTTTGCAAGCAAGCCGTTCACAAACTTATAACTATTATCTAGTGAGTATTTTTTGCTCATATCAACCGCTTCATTAATAACCACTTTTATAGGCTCATTTTCAAATTTTATTTGATAAATTGAAGCCACCAAAATTGCCAAATCAGTTTTGCAAATTCGGTCTAATTTATAATTTACAAGGTTGTTTTCAATAATTGAAATAATTTCGTTATAATGAGTTTTTATGCCTTCAAAGTTTTTATTAATAAAATATTTATCTTCATCAGTTAAATTCTTCCCTTCAAAAAAATCGTCTTCTTCAAAATCTGGATTTTTTTCAAAGTTATACGCAAAAACCATTTGCATCAAATTTTCTCTTGCCAAAATTCTACTCATTTGCTTCCACCCCAAATTCAACGCCCATAACATGAACATTGATGCTGTTAACCTTAATGTCAATCATAGACGAAATTCCATTTTTAACATTTTCTTGAACCCTGTGTGCAACATCAGTTACACTATAACCATAATAAATATTTAAATAAATATCCACTGTAATTCCATCATTTTCATAAGCAACTTTAACCCCATCAGATACATTGCTTGAAAATATACGCTTAATTCCGCTATAAAAATTTGAGCAAAGCCCTTGAACACCCGAAATTTCTTTTGCCGCCAAACTTATAATAGAAAGCAACACTTCTTTGTTGCAATTAACCTTTCCTTTGTTTTTGTTGCTTGAATCTTCGCCAATTTGATAATTCATTTTATTCCCCTTAAACTATTATTAAATAAATTATATTAAATTATAATAGATTAACAAATCTTTTGTCAATAAAAAAAGTGGATTTCACCACTTTTTGTTTATTATTCAATAGGAATAACCTTAATATTGTCAAAATCTTTGCCAGTTTGCTCTTTTACGATATTAAATATTTTTTTAACTTCACTTTTTCCAAGTTCGCCACATTTTACAATAACATTAACAGAATTTGCCGAAGTTGTAACAACACAATCTTCAAAGCCTTGTGCTTTTATTAAGCCTTCAGTAACAAGTTCTGTTTCCATTGCTGCAATCAAACTTAATTTTTTGCTTTCTGCAAGGTTTTTAGAATCTGCACTTGCTGTTTCACTGCTCAAAATTGCATCATAATATAATAATTCTTGGTCCCGTGTTGATTGTCTATCTGTTCGATAAGTTACAAAAAAGTTTCCAGTGGTTACCGTAGTTGTTGTTGGCGAAGTTGACAAATTGTTATTCAAAACAACATTCAAAACCCCTGTAACAATAAGCAAACATAACATTACGCTTAAAATAATAATTTTTTTCTTTTTACTCATAATTCCTCTCCTTTTATTTTCCCGCAAAAACTTGTATGTTTTCGCTTGGAATTGATATTATTGCTTCAATGGCTTTATAGATGTTAAGTTTAACATTTACATCTTCTGCACCACTTGCAACCACAATGACCCCATTAACTTTGGGCAAAACTTCCATTAAAATAATTGGCTTGCTTGTCCCATTCTCGGTAACAATAATTGGAGTTTTTATTACTGTTACCTTTTTTCCATCGTCTTCAAAACTTGTTTTCTCTTCAACATTGTTTGCAATAACAATCTCACCGCCACTTGAAACACTAACCAAAACTTGAACATTTTTCACGCCTTTTAAGTTTGATAGCACAGTTTTAAGCTTGTCCTCCAAATTTTTTGAATATTCAAGCGAAGACACAAAGCCAATTTCGTTTGTATCGCTTGATTCAACCGATGATGTTTTGCTTGTTTTTTGTGGGCTGAAATTTATAAAGTAGATGACAAGCAAAAGACTAATAAATATTATGCAAACATAAATTTCAATATGCTTAATATTTTTAAGTTTTTTTAAAAACGGCAATTTAAACAAGTTGTCCATCAGTTTTGATTCTTTCTTATTTTCACTCACTTATCACCACCTTACTTTCTTCCACCCCAAGGCAAGAAATAATAATTGATTTTATTTCTTGATATTTATCTATATGCACCCCATTATTGTTAATTACTAAATTTTTCAAATTAGCATAAACTTTTTCAATTTCAAATTTTGTTGTCGACAAATTCAAACTTATTTCAACATCAACATTCAAAAACCCCGAATATTCAAGCCTGACTTCACAAGATTTTTCCAAACTTTGCTTATATGCTTTGTTATAATTTTTCAAATAATTTTCATTAACCGACACCGATTTATCGTTATAAACAAACTGATTCAAATCAACTTTGCTCAAATCAATTTTAATAATAGGATTAATCATAACAAACACAACAATAATGGAAAAAATTGCTTTTATATATTTTTGCATTTCGCCTTCCGGCAAAATCAAATCTACCAAAACACCAATCAAAACAATGCCAACAACCGACAAAAGCCAAGAATATACCGCACCCATATTACCCCCAATAAATATTTCCAGAAGTCATCAAAAGTCCAACCGAAATTAAATACATCAACGCAACGCACAAAATTGAAGCAATAAGCATATTAATTGCTTTTGAAACCGAAAACAAAAAGTTAGAAATTTTATTATCCATTAAAGGTTCAAGCACGCTAGACAACAAATGAAGCGACCATTTAAACACCAAGATAGTGATAATTGGTGAAAGAATTGACAAAAAAATAAGAAGTAATCCAGCCGTTCCAACAGCATTTTTTATCAAAACCGAACTTGCCATTATAAGATTAAATCCATCACTTAAATAGCCACCAACAAGCGGAATATAAGTTTTTAAAGCATATTTGGTTGTTCGTATAGACACGCTATCAAAACTTCCCGCACTAATACCTTTTATTGCCATAACACCAGTAAAAACCGTGAACACAACACCAATAACCCACTTAAAAACATCATTAAGCAAACTTGAAAATTTGTTAAGTTTAACATTATTAGACAAATTTCCAACAACCGAAACAACAAAACTTACCAAAAAAATTGGCAGAACCACAAAACTGAAAACATTAATAATAAGCCCAGACAAAAGCGACATTATTGGTTGATAAATTCCCACACTAACTGTGTTTCCAACTGATGCCATAAGCGTTAGCACTATTGGGAAAATAACTTGCATTTGATTTTGCATAGAATTTATTGTTTGCGTGGTTATATTAACCAAATTTGTAACCGATGCACAAACAATAATAATCACCGCCGAATAACACACAAAATGCACAACATTAGAAAGATTTTTGTTGGTTTTACCCCTAAAATTTCCAACAATGTTAGACAAAATCGCCAAGGCAAAAATTAACGCCAAAAGTGGCAAAAGTTTTTTAAAATCTGATAAAAATGTTGACGAAACAAATGAAACCAAGTCTTTAAAATTTAAACTATATTCGCCCCCAATTAATGCTTTAACTTTTTCAACAAAACTTTTTGCACCAAAGCCCTTAAAATTTTCAAGTTCTTTAAGCGCCTTATCAAGTTCAGAAAAATCAAAATAATTAAGCCCTTCATCAGTTTGGTTTTTCAAATCTTCTTCAATCGATATTGTGCTTGAAAGGGTTTCCAGTCTATTAGTTCCAGAAAAACAAACAAAAGCAAAAGACGCAATAATCACCACAAAAAAAATAACAATTATTCGCTTTTTCATTTTATTATCCCCATTATGGTTGTAAGCATAGAACTCACTATTGGAAGTGCTAAACACAAAATTATTATCTTACCAGCAAGCAAAACCTTATCTGCAACCGAACTATTGCCCGCATCTTGGCAAATATTTGCCCCAAATTCGGTTAAATATCCAACGCCAACAATCTTTAAAACACTAGAAAACAACGAAAAATCAATGTTTGTTTTATTAACAATTTGTGCAAATTGCCCCACAATCTGCCCCAAATAGTTAACCAAACTAATCAAAATTATAATTCCGCCCGCAAGAGAAGCCAAAATTGCAGTATCAGGCTTAAATTGCTTTAAAACTATTGTTGCAATGCTTGTTACAACTCCTATAATTATAATTTTAACTATTTCCACAAAAACTCCTTAATCAAAACAATGTAAACAAATTTTTAACAGTCGAAAACAACTCATTTATCAGTTTAACAACCATCAAAAGCACAATAATAAGCCCCGCCAAGGTTGAAAATGTTGCAATTTCGTCTTTACCTGCATATTTCAAAACCTGATTAACCACCGCTGTCAAAATTCCAACGCCCGCTATTTTAAAAATTATCTCAACACCCATCAACACTCCTTTTGCATAGTATTTGCATAGTATGTTTGCATAGCACTATGCATAATACTATGCAAACTTTAAATTAGAATAATACACACCAAAATACCCACCAAAATTGACAATTTTTTGAACATATTACCCTGTTTTTGATTTTTCTGTTTAGCATCATTTAGCACGGTTTCAAAAATTTCAAGATTTTTTTCAATATATTCCTTTTGACTGTCGCAATCACTTTTTCCAAGTCCTTCAAAAAACTTATGCAAATTCAAATTTTCTTCCAAACTTAAAATATCAAGATTTTTTGCCTTTTCCCCATTAAGAAATTCACCAAAATTATTAAGCAGAAGACAAAGATTTTTGTTTTTTGTTTGATAGTTTTCAACAATTTGAACAATGTCTTTTTTAAAAAAACCAATTTCACTTTTAAGATAAATCAAAAATGTTTTAAATTCATAATAAAATTTTTCTTTTTGCCTATATCTATCACCAACCTTATAACCCATGAAACTTATAGAAGCGAAAATTAGCCCCAAAATTAAAGTTTTCATGCAAGCCTTATCAAATTCTCGTCAAACAAGCCTTCAAGCGTTCCTGCGCCATTTTTTGCGCTTAAAACCACATATCGCTTAAAAACTTTTTTTGTTAGAATTTCATTAAACAATTTTTTTTCTTTAAGGTCGGTTATATCTTTTGCATGGGTTGTTGCAATAATATTAATTCCGCTGTTTGATGCCAAAATCAAACTATCCACATCTTCTTTGGTCGAAATCTCGTCAGTTATAATAACATTTGGGTTCATCGAGCGTATCCCATTTTCAAAGCCCATTTTTTTGTTTGAAAATTGATATATATCCGTAAATTTCCCAACGTCCATTGAAGGTTCTCCATTATTTAGGCTTGCAATTTCATTTCTTTCGTCCAAAATAAGCAAATTAAGCGGATAATTCCTTTTTCCAATTTGATAGCATAAATCTCTTATAAAGGTTGTTTTGCCAGCACCAGGGCTTGAAATTACCAAAGTGTTCAAAACTTGTCCAGCATCAATAATATAATTTAATGCATTCAAACTGCAATTTCTAACTTCGTGCGGAAATCTAATGTTAAGACTATTAAAATTCTTAATTGTTTTAATAACCCCCATATCTTCAACCACTTCGCCACAAAGCCCAATTCTTATGCCCGTATTTAAAGTTATAAAACCCCTTTTTATTTCTTCATTAACTGAATATAATGAATAATTACTTGCCTTCAAAACAACACTGTCAATTAAACTTTTAGAGCAAATAATTGCATTTTCTTCATCGTTTGTTAAACCTTCTGGGCTTAAAAAATAAAATTTATTGCCATAGTTTATAACTATTGGTTTTGAAAGCCTAAGTCTTATTTCAAACAAAAAGTTATATTTTATTGTTTTGCTTAAAAGTTCAAACAAATCTGTTGGCAAAATCTTGCTTAACATAAACCACCATTCCTTTTATTTAATATACAATATTAATAAAAAAATGCGGATATTACTACCCGCAAATAAAAAACACAAGATAACATTTTTCTTGTGTTTTCGTTAAAATTTTTAAGCCAAAAAACTAAACTCTTTCCATATATTCGCCAGTTCTGGTGTCAATTCTAATTCTGTCGTGATTGTTTACAAACAAAGGAACACGAAGTTCTTTGCCTGTTTCAACTTTTGCCATTTTTGAAGCACTTGTTGCTGTGTTTCCTGCAACTGCTGGGTCACATTCAACAATTTCAAGTTCAACAAAAAGTGGTGGTTCAACCGAAATAATTTTGCCACTTGCTGAAACAACTGTGCACATTAATCCGTCCATTAAATAATCAAAAATTGCACTGCAATCTTTTGCATTAACTGGAAGTTGTTCATAAGTTTCTGGGTCCATGAAATAATAAATTTCGCCATCATTATAAAGATATTGCATTTCTTTTCTTTCAACTTGAACGGCTTCAACTTTTTCATTGGTTTTAAAGTTTCTTTCAATAACTTGACCTGTTTCAATGTTCTTGATTTTTCCACGAATAAAAGCGGCAAGCCTTGGTTGGCAAACATGTTGCCATTCAATCGCTTGATAAAGTTTTCCCTCCCATTCAAAAGTTGTTCCAACTTTTACATCTGCTGTTAACATTTATTTTCTCCTCCTAAATTATAATATATATTTTTAAGTATAAGGGCGTCAGTTGCCATTTTTCCCTTAGACTCACAAATAACTGTTGGATTAAGGTTATATTCTTTTATAACCCGTGCTAATTTTTCAAAATCAGGACCAAACTCGGTGCTTGACAAATCAAGATGTTTAAGTTCGCCTTTATCCGTATAGGCAATTTTTGAAAAATGTATGTGCAAACTGTTTGTTTTAAACTCTCCCAAATTATCCATTGCATAATCAATAATTTTTTTAAAGTCATCTTCGGTTTTAAGCCCACCCTGCATAACACAATTAATGTGCCCAAAATCAAAAGTTGGAATTAAACATTTATCGAGTTTGCAAAGGTCAACAATTTCTTCATAACTTCCAATTTGCGAATATTTCCCCATAGTTTCTGGGCAAATAAAAAAGTTATTAAGGTTTTGTTTATAAATTTCGTTCAAAAGTGCATCATAGCCTTCATACAAAATTTTTAAAGCCTCATTTCTTGGCTTTCCAAGCGTTGTTCCGCTGTGAACAACAAGTTTTTTGCCATCAAAAGCATCTAAAAGTTTTAAACTATTAACAACATAATTTATCGACTTTTGCCTTGCTTCGGCACTTTCGTTTGCAAAATTAATGAAATATGGTGCATGAACACTAACTTCAATGCCTTGTTTTTGTGCTTCAATGCCCATAAGTTTTGCCGTTTCTGGTTTTAAGGTTATTCCGTTTCCAAGCGAATATTCAAACAATTCAAGCCCAAGTTTTTTAACCCAAGCAAAAGCATCAATGGTTTTTGAATATCCATCACTATAAAATTGTTCATCATTCCCACTAGGACCAAATCTTACCATAACACCTAATTTTGCAAATTCGTTGAAATTGAAAGCAAATGATTTTTCACATTTCCAATGCCTATTAAAGTGTTTTTGCAATAAACCACAACATTTTTTGCATCTTCAAAATTCACTTTCAACTTAACACCATTTGTTATTTGCTTAAAAAATTCGTCTTCAACATCAATTCGTTTTTGATTTTCAAGCAAATCTTCAAGCCTTATTATTTTATCAAAACAATTTTCTTTTGTCAAATTTTTGAATAAAGTTGACTCTAAAATATCAAAATTTCCGCTTTTTGTTCTAATTAATGCCCCCATAAACGCACACGAACCCGTTAAATTGCCCAAATCTCTTGCCAAACTTCTTATATAAGTTCCGCTTGAACAAGCAATTTCAAACAAAAAACTGTTTTTTGAAATTTGAGATATCAGTTTAAAATCAAAAATTTTAACTTCTTTTGGCTTTAATTCGAACGATTCACCTTTTCGTGCCAAATCATAAGCACGCTGTCCATTAATGTTTTTAGCACTAAAATTTGGCGGAATTTGACTAATCTTACCAACAAGAACTTGCATTTGCTTTTCAATTTCGTCTTTTGTTGGAATATAATCACAAGTTTTTATAACTTTCCCTTCACTATCAAGTGTGTCGGTTTGTTTTCCAAAGCAAAAAACCGCTCTATAAACCTTGTTTTTGTTAAGATAAAATTCAAAAAGTTTTGTGCCTTTGTTTACCATAACTGGCAAAACGCCACTGGCAAGCGGATCAAGAGTTCCCAAATGCCCCATTTTTTTTATGTCAAGTTGTTTTTTAAGTTTTGTCAAAACAAAGTTGCTAGACATTCCTGCTGGTTTATAGACATTTATTATTCCGTTCATCAAAATATTCCTGCACTTTTTCAAGAATTTTCTTTTTAACGGTGTTTTTGTTTCCATAAATTTTGCAACCAGATGCAAACTTATGCCCACCGCCACCAAACTTTTGTGCCAAAGCACAAACATCAACTTTATTGCTTCTAAAAGCAGCTTTAAAAACTCCAAATTTTTCTTCGCAAATAACACAAATAACATCAAAGTTTTTAAGACCTGAAAGCAAAAACACTATGCTGGGAGTGTAATTTAATGAAACATCAAATTCTTTTAAGTCTTTTTGCAAAATATCAGTGATAGCAAGTTTGCCAGAATAATAACTTTCAAGTTTTGTGATTGCCACGCCCAAAAGTTTTGTTTCGCCAAAACTTTTTTCTCTAAAAAGTTCATAGTTCATTTGTTCAATTTTGCTTTCAATGCCTTCACTTAAATTTTTTGCAACACTATAAATATTTTTGTTTATGTTATACATAAAACAACCGCTGTCAGTTGCCAAACCCAGATATAAAGCAATTTTTATTTTTTCATCAAACTCAAAATTAAGCCCTTTCAAAAAATAATATATAATTTCGCAGGTTGAACTTGCTTTTGTGTCTACAATCTTATATTCCGTGAAATTTTCATTGTTAAGATGATGGTCAATATTCACAACATTTTTGCAATTTTTCAAAACTGCTTCCATTGTGCCAATTCGTTTAATTTCACCACAATCAAGCACAAAACCAATGTCAAATTTTTCGTTTGTTATATTTAAACAGATGTCATCACAATCTAAAAAACTCAACTTTTCAATATTGTCTTGCGAAAAAATTACAACTTTTTTGTTAAGCCCATTTAAAGCGTGTTTAAGGGCTTTTGCAGAGCCAATCGCATCACCATCAGGATTAACATGAAAGAAAATTGCAATATTTTTTGAATTGTCAATTAAATTTTTAATTTTATTTATCATCTTTAATCCCTTTTAAAAGTTCATTAATTCTTTGTTCGTTTGTTGCCCCTTCGTCCAAAACAAAAACAAGTTCAGGAGTTACTCTCAATTTAACATTTTTTGCAATTTCACGCCTTAAAAATGGAGTGCTGTTTTTTATGATAAAAAAACTTTGCTGTTTTTTGCTGTCTGGAAAAATTGAAAGTTTTATTCTTGCATGGCTTAAATCAGGCGAAGTGTCAACATCTAAAACCGAAACAAAGACCCCATCAAGTCTAGGGTCTTCAAGTTTATAAGAAATAAGTTTTGATAATTCTTTTTGAATTTCGCTGTTAATTTTCAAAATTCTGTTAGACATAGTTTTCTCCTAAAAAATAACTTTTTCAAGATTATAAGCCACAATTTTGTCGCCAACTTCAAATTTTTCAAAGCCATCAAGTTTAATTCCGCATTCAAAAGTAACGCCAACTTCTTTAACATCGTCTTTTTTAATTTTTAAGCCATCAAGTTTGTAAGAGCCAATTTCTTCATTTCCCCTTAAAACCTTGCAAAGAGCGCCCCTTTGAATTTTTCCGTCAAGAACAATGCTTCCCGCAACAATTCCCACGCCAGTGATTTTATAAACCATTCTAACTTCGGCAGTTCCAGTGTAAATTTCGTTGAATTTTGGTGCAAACATACTTTTCATTTTGTTTGTCAAAAAGTCTATCACATCATAAATAATTTTTGAATAATAAATTTCGACTTTTTCTTTTTCAATAATATCTTTTGCCTTATTATCGGCTTTTGTGTTAAAGCAAATGATAATAGAATTTGTGGTTTTTGCAAGGTTTGCATCAGTTTCGTTAACATTTCCAACAGAGTTTGAAATAACATTAACTTTAACTTCATCACTTTGAATAGCCAAAACACTTTCTCTTAATGCTTCGTTAGAGCCTTGAACATCGGCTTTTATAATAACATTAAGTTGTTTTTTCATATTGTCTTCGGCTTTGTGGAACAAATCTTCGGCAGAAACACCACTAGCATTTGAAACACGGTCTCGTTTAAGTTTTGTTTTTCTTTCTTCAATAAGTTGTTTTGACATTTTTTCGTCAACAACATAGGCTTTATCGCCTGCTTCTGGCACAGCATCAAGCCCCAAAACCGAAATTGGCATACTAGGACCAACCGACTTAACATTTTTGCCTTTTTCGTCTATCATAGCCCTAATTCTGCCCATTGCAAGCCCACAAACCATTGTGTCGCCAACACGCAAAGTTCCGTTTTGAACCAAAATTGTTGCAACTGGACCTTTACCTTTGTCAAGTTTAGATTCGATAACCGAACCTGTTGCCTTTTGAGTTGGGTCGGCTTTAAGGTCAAGCACTTCGGCCTGCAAAAGCACCATTTCAAGCAATTTGTCAATGTTTTGATTTTGTTTTGCACTTATTGGCACCATAATTGTGTCGCCACCCCATTCATCACTCAAAACATCATGGTCAGCTAGTTGTTGTTTAACTTTTTCAACATTTGCAGTTGGTTTATCAATCTTGTTTATAGCAACAACCATTGGAACTTTGGCATTTTTAATGTGTTTTATTGCTTCCAAAGTTTGTGGCATAAGCCCGTCATCAGCAGCAACCACCAAAATTGCCACATCGGTTATGTTTGCGCCCCTTTCTCGCATTGCCGTGAACGCAGCATGACCAGGAGTGTCGATAAATGTTATCATTTGGTCATTAATTTTAACAGTATAAGCACCAATATGTTGTGTTATTCCGCCTGCTTCGCCACTAATAACATTTGTTTTCCTAATAGCGTCCAAAAGCGAAGTTTTTCCGTGGTCTACATGGCCCATAACAGTAACAACAGGGGCTCGTCTTACCAAGTTTTCGCCAGCAGAAGAACCCACCATTTTGTTAAGTTTTTCTTCAAAACTTTCAGGTTTTTTATATTCAAGTGTAACACCAAGTTCACTGCAAACAAGTTCTGCTGTTTCAAAGTCAATAGAACTATTGATAGTGCTCATAATGCCCAAGATAAACAATTTTTTAACAATTTCTGCAACTGGTTTTCCAATTTTTTCACTTAAATCTTTAACAGAAATTGTTTCAGTGTCCATAACGGCTTTGTCAATAACCGAAATAACTTGTTCTTGCACTTTTTCTTTTTTGGTTTTAACTCGTCTATATTTAACGCTTTCACTTTCGTTTAAATCGTCATTAACCAAACTCATTTTGAATTGTGCTTTTTTGTTTAAAGTTTTCTTTTCTTGAGTTTGTTCGGTTGGTTTTTTCTTAATTCTTGTTCGTTCTTTTTCTTTCAAATCAATTAAAGGTTCAACAAAACTGCCTTTCCCCGTGTTCAGTGGTCTTGCTCCAGTTGGTCTTGAAAAAGGTTTTGGACCAAATCCGTTTTTATTAAACGCATTACCAAAAGGTTTGTTTTCTTTGTTAAAAGGCTTGTTAAATGGTCGTTTTTCGCCATCAAATTTCCTTTCAAAATTATTTGGTCTGTTTTGTTTGTCAAAATTTCTTTCAAAAGGTTTTTTGGCTTCAATTTGTTGCTTTTGAAGTTTTTGTTGTTGTAAAAGAACTCTTTGCTTTTCTTTTTCTTGCCTTTCTTGCTCTTTTGCTTCTTCAATTTGAGCAACTTTTATTGAATTAAACTTTTCGGCAAGTTTATCACAAAAAGCAACCAAACTATCTTTGGCTTTTTTAAGTTCCAAAACACTTGTTTCAAC
Source organism: uncultured Clostridia bacterium (assembly GCA_934757845.1). Classification (GTDB taxonomy): domain Bacteria; phylum Bacillota; class Clostridia; order Christensenellales; family UBA1242; genus UBA7868. The sequence continues at coordinate 143,660 of CAKVLQ010000002.1, read as the reverse complement.
AACTTTGTTGTTTAATAAATTTTCTAGGTTTTTAATGTTTTCAATTTTGTTGTTTTCTTCTTTATTTATCATATTTCCCCTTAATATTTTCAAGTTTATCATAAACTTCATTATTAACGCAACACTTAAAAGCCTTGTTAATTAGTTTATTTTTAATTGTTTTGTTTATGCATTCATCATTATAACAAACATAACAACTTCTGCCTTCTTTTGCATTTTCAATCACAACTTTGTCTTTGATTTTTGAAATTTTAATCAAATTTGTTTTTTGCTTGTCAAACTTTTGTCTGCAAGCAATGCAAGTTCGCATATTTTTCATATTAATCCTTAAACATATCATCTAAATCTGTTGGTAAATCTTCAAATGTGTTAACAACTGGTTTTTCTTCTTTACTGCTTTCGGCTTTAACATCAATTTTTATGCCAACAAGCCTTGCAGCAAGCCTTACATTAATTCCGCCCGCACCGATTGCAAGTGATAATTTATCATCAGGAACAATCGCTCGTGTTGTTTTTTCATCAACAAAACTAACAGAATTTACTTTTCCAGGACTTAATGCTCTTGCCACATAAACAAGTGGGTCGTCAGACCACAAAATAATATCAATTTTTTCGCCATTAAGTTCATTTACAATCGTGTTAATTCTCATTCCTCTGTTGCCAACACAAGCACCAACAGCATCAATGTTTTCGTTAGGAGAATAAACCGCAATTTTTGTTCTTACTCCCGCTTCACGGCTAATGCCTTTAATTTCAACTTCTCCGTTTTGAATTTCAGGAACTTCAAGTTCAAATAATTTTCTAACAAAACCAATGTTTGCTCTTGAAACTTGAACAACAGGCGATTTAACATCATCTTCTTTTATTTTTTTAACATAAACTTTTATTTTTGTGTTAAGGTAATATTTTTCACCTTTAATTTGGTCTTGTTCTGTCATTATTGCTTCTAGTCCATTGTTTCCAATTTCAACAAAAACATTTTTGCCTTCAATTCGTCTAACAACGCCAGTAACAATTTCATCTTCTTTTTCAGTAATTTCGCCAATCATTCGTTCTCGTTCAAGTTCTCGAAGTTTTTGCATAACAACTTGTTTTGCAGTTTGAGCAGCAATTCTTCCAAAGTCTTTTGGAGTTTCTTCTTTTTCAACCAAATCACCAATTTTATATGATTTTTTTATGTTTCTTGCGTCTTCCAAACTAATTTCTTTGTCTGGGTCTTCAACTTCTTCTTTAACTTCTTTATATGAATAAACTTTTATTGTGTTTTTTTCCGGATTAAGTTTAACGCTTGCCATTTTTGCTTCGCCAATATGTTTTTTATATGCCGAAGTTAAAGCAGTTTCAAGTGCCTTGATAAAACTCTCCTTGCTAATTTTTCTTTCTCTTTCAAAATCGTCTAGTGCTTGAAAAAAATCTTTACTTATCATGATATTCTCCTTTAAAATTTTATATAAGGCATCGCCTTAAAATCTTGGGTTAATTTTATTGTTTTTGTTACATTTTTAACTTTAAGTTTAACGCTTTCATCACTAACGCTTTCAACCGAACCAACAAATTTTTTGCCATCAACAAAAATTTCAATCTCTTTGTTTAAAAATCGTTCAAAATCTCGTTTGGTTTTTATTGGTCTATCAAGCCCCAAACTTGAAACATTCAAACTATAACTTAAATCATTGGTTGGATTAAGTTCGTCAAGAGGAGCATCAACCGCCTTTGACACAATTTTGCAATCGTCAAAACTTATACCCTTTTCGCTGAAAATGATTATTGTAATATATCTTTCGCCTTCAACTTCGTCATATTTTGCTTCAACAAATTCATAACCAAGTTGTTCAACAATAGGTTTTGTTAAGTTTGTAACATCTTCAATAATTTTTGCCTTATTCATAACCTTCCTTTTTAACAATTAGGAGCGGACCTTTTTGCCCACTCCTAACCTAGTAACATCATTTTATCATATACAAATAATTTTTGCAACAATTTTAATAAAATTTTTCAATTAATTTTATAAAAACTTTTGCAGTTGCCAAAGCATCGTTTATAGCCCTGTGTGCATTTATCAGTGGAACATTCAATGCTTCGCTTATAGTTTTTAGTTTATAGTTACGCAAAAAGATATATTTTTTTGCAATATTCATAGTATCTTCCATTTTATTTGAAAACACATAATCAATTTGCCTTGAATAATAATCAATAAATCCAAAGTCAAATTGCACATTTTGCCCAACCAAAATTGAATTTTTGCAAAATTTGTAAAAATCAGGCAAAACATCTTCCAAAACTGGCGCTTCTTTAACCATATCGTTGGTTATGCCTGTAAGCCTTGTAATTTCTTGGCTAATGTTTTGCTGTGGATTAACAAACCCAGAAAATGTTTCAACAATTCGCCCATTTTTAATTTTAACAGCGCCAATTTCTGTAACTTTGTTTGTTTTGTAATCAAGACCTGTGGTTTCAAGGTCAAACACAACAAACTCATTGTTTTGCAAATAATCTTTTTGCACAAAAGTATCAAACAAATTTGCTTGGTTAATTTCAACATATTCTTTTGGGTGAATAAACCTATAATCACTATATTCTTTATTTAAAACTTTTTTTGGCTTGTTATATTCGCAAATTTCACATTTAGCCAAACTTTTAACCTTAAAACTTAAACTATTGTTAAAGTTGTCCAAACTGCCTTGCATAATAACATCAATGCCACTAACAATCGCCTTTACAATTTCCAAATTCTTTTTGGTTGGAAACAAACTTGCATTAAAAGTGCTGTCTAAACATTTAACTTTTAACGAATATCTAAACCACTTTGTTTCGCCATCTTTTTTTGTAAATTCAACTTCTTCAATGCTTTCAAGATGCCCACAAAGAAAAATATTTTCTTCGGGATTTTTATAATATTCAAATGGATAACAAGAGTTTTCTTGAATTTCTCCAATTATATTTTCAATCTTATTAACCTTCATTTTTTCAATCAAAATTGGCTCAACCAAATTGTTTAAAATCTCTTGTTTATGTTGTTCAAGCCCCTTTTGACTGGCTTCGACCTTAACAGAATTAATGTTGAATTTATAAAAATATCTGCTTTGCAAAAACTTCAAAACTTCACTATTTATATGTTCAATTTCATTGTCCGACAATGCTAAAAACATTTTAACATCAAAAGCATTGTCCAAACAGCACACTTTAATTTCTTTCAAACTATAAAAGCACGCAACAAAGTGCGTTTTTAAAAAGTTTCTAATCAAATTTTCAAGCCTTTCTTCATCTAAAAATGCTTTAATAATTTTTACGCTATAATTAATGTCAAGCGAAACATAATTTTTAACTAAACTTTCAATATAACTTTTGTTTTTAATCACTTCGTCATAGTTTTGTTCTTCACACAAAAAAGTTAGAAAAAGTTCTTTTTTGCTTTTTTCAAAAACAACTTCGCCTAACTTTAAATTATTAACTTTATTATCTTCAAAATACTCTAAAATTTTTTCCATAGTAAATATTATTCAAACAAAACTATTCTTTTTGTTCGCAATTTGTGCCACTTTGCGTTTCTATGTTGCCACTTTTGCTTTCTTCTTTTTTTGCTTCACATAAAGAATTTTTTAACATCATAAGTCTTTCGTTTCGGTTTTGTTTTCTCAAACTGGCTTCTTTAGCAATCAAAATTAAACCCGCAACAAGTTGAATTAATCCAACCAAAAGAATAATTCCATAAGTTACAAAAACAGCAATTTGATATTGTGGTGGTAGTTGTGAAAAAGATGGGTCAACAATTTGCGCACTTAACATAATTTACTCCTTTAAAATTAGTATAAAACCAAAAGAATAATTTGTCAAACAAAAATTAAAACAAAAAACTATCAACTATTGTTTAAATATTGTTATCAAAATATCAAATGATAAATGTCGGCAATTATAACAATAGCAAACAAAACAATCAGTCCAATAGTGTGAATGCGGTTTTCAACCTTTTGATTAATAGGTTTTCCCCTTATCCATTCAATGGTAGTGAACACCATTTTTGAGCCATCAAGTGCTGGAATTGGAAGCCAGTTGAAAATTGCAAGATTGGTGGCAAGAAGTGGAAGCAAAACCAAAATATTGCTTGCCCCTTGCATTGAAATTGTTGCCATTTGCCTTATTGTTGTTATTGGTCCACCCAAATTTGAAAGAGCCAACCTTCCCGTTAGCAAATGCCAGAACAAAACAAGAATTTGCCAACCCAAAACAAAGGTAAATGGAACGCAATATAAAAGTGCTTTTCCAAAACTATAAGGAACACTCGTCATATTAATGCCAAGTTTAACATTCCCGTCAGCATCTTCAAAAAAATCTAGCAAAATGGTTTTTGTTTCGCCATCTCTTATAATTGTAACTTCTGGATGTTCACCAGCAGAATATTTTGCAATAAGTTTTGTAAAATCATTTCCGTGAATAAAACTTATTTCCGTTCCTTCAACATGAGTTATTATGTCACCAACTTGAAGTTGTGTTTGATGCGTTTCTGCCCCATTAACATCAACAACATTGGTTATTTTTGGGATATCATATCCAACACTAACAAGCAAAATAAATGAAAAAATTATTGCACTTAAAAAGTTAAAAAACGCCCCAAAAAACAAAACAATAAGCCTTTTCCAAGGTTTTTGTTTCATAAAACTCGTTTCGCTATTACTTTCGGTTTCTTCCCCATCAAAAGCACAATATCCACCAAGTGGAATTGCTCTAACAGAAAATTTTTCACCATTTTTTTTGTTGGTTTTTGAAAAAAGTGCAGGCCCAAAACCTATTGAAAATTCGTTAATTTTAAAGCCCAGCATCTTGCCCGCTGTGTAATGCCCAAACTCGTGGATAGTTACCATTGCAAGCAAAATTACAAGAGCCAAAAGAATATATAAAACTATCAAAATAACTCCTTAAAATCAAACTAAAAAATTCTTTACTTACAAAAATTCTTTATCAATATTATTTATTTCAATATTAATTATATTCTTTTTTAAAAAATAAATAACATGAAAAATAATAATGTGAACAAAACATTAAAACTAATTCCGTCAAGTCTATCCATAAATCCGCCATGACCTGGAAAAATTGAAGAATAATCTTTTGTTCGCGCTTTTCGCTTTATAATAGAGGCAAAAATGTCGCCAATTTCGCTTATTATTGATGCCAAAATAGTGTAAATAACTATAACATAAGGTGCAAGCACGGCTTCAATAAGCCCACAAGCAACAAAAATTGCATAAATTCCAAAGCCAAAAATAATTCCGCCCAAAATGCCACCAATAGCCCCACTTATTGTTTTGTTTGGGCTTATTAATGGGCAAAGTTTTGGACCTTTTATTAAACGTCCAATCAAATAAGCAAAAGTGTCAGTTGCAACTGTTGTTAAAATTGGAAGCAACAAAAAGAACAAACTAAAATCAATATTAGTTCCAAATTTTGAAATATTAAGATATTCAAACGCCCCGATATGGTTTATAAAATACATACTAGAAAGCAAAAATGAAGGATAAAGCATTAAAAAGCCTGTTAGCAAAACTTTGTTCACACTAAATCGTGAAAAGGTGTTTGTTAATTTGGTTTTTTCAAACTCTGATTTTAATTTGTTTTTTGTAATAAGCACAACAACTATTTCAACAAGCATTAAAGCCAAAATTAAGCCAAGATTTATTAACAAAATATACCACATATTAAGTTCATATTTCATTCCAAAATAAAATCCAACAAAACTTAACACGGGATAAATAGTGATTAAAGTGCTGTTATTTAGCCTTCCACTTCTATTAAAAACTCTTGCAACTTCGTTTGCACTTATAATTATTACAAGGCACAAAAGTGCATCAAAAATATAAGCACTAACAAATTGTCTTAACACAAAAATTAATGCCACAGCAACATTCAAAATAATGGCCGTAATCAATCGTTGTTTCATATCTCTCCCACTTCTAAAAATCAGTTAAATTTCAAGCCTAAATTTGTCAAAAAACAAAATAATTTTATCTTCTTTATTTTCAAATTTTGTTAAAAGCAAAGTGTCAAAATTTTTATTTTCATCAAATGTAACAATTTCAAACTTAACATTTTGCTTTTTAAGACTTTCAATCACAACATCTTTTGGAAATCCAATCAAATTTTCAATGTTCATTAAATCTCCATAATTTCTTTTTCTTTGTCTTGCGAAATTTTATCAATTTTTGCAATATACTCGTCCAAGATTTTTTGAATTTCTTTTTCGCTCAATTTTTCGCCATCTTCGGTTATCAAATTGTCTTTTTTAAGTTGTTTAACATTGTCAAGAGCAACCCGTCTTTCGTTTCTTGCACTAACTTTAACTTCTTCGGCAATTTTTTTGGTTTGCTTAACAAGTTCTTTTCTTCGTTCTTCTGTTAAAACTGGAAAAACAAGCCTAATAACTTTTCCGTCATCATTAGGATTAATTCCAATATTTGCTTCATTAATGGCTTTAACAACATCTTTAATCATGCTTGTGTCCCAAAGCGAAATCAAAAGCATTCTTGGTTCAGGAACAGAAATATTTGCCATTTGATAAAGTGGAGTTGGAGTTCCATAATAATCAACAAGCACTTTGTCCAAAATTTTTGGATTTGCTCTTCCTGCCCTAACAGCCGAAAATTCAACATTCAAGTGATTAATAACTTTTTCTAGATTTTGTTTAAGTTCATCATAAACTTCTTTTTGAGTTGTCATAAAATTCTCCTTTGGTTTGTGAAAAAACATTTTCACATAGTCAATAATATAATACAAGATAAAACGAAAAATTGCAAACAAAAATAACAAAAATTTTGTTTATAGCAAAACAAAAATCAAATTATTCATTATTTTGCTCACCTTTAACAAAAATGTTCAAAAACTATTGAAAATTTGACTTTTATATGTTATTATTAAATAAAGATATATTATTTGGGGTGCAAAATGATAAAACAAACATTAAAAAAAACAATGTGTTGCAAATGCGGTCATGTTCAAGAAATTTTAATCAACGAAAATGAAAATTTTGACAACAATGACAGCAAACTTCTTGTCACTTTTTCAGATTATAGCGTTTTTAAAAATCCAATTCTAAATTGTTGTGAAAATTGTGGCTATATTAATGACGACATTCACGAAAACAATAATTTAAACAATTTTTATGACAAAGAAAGACTTAAACAAAAGCAATTTGACCCCGAAGAAATGTTCCAAACTTATGCAAAAAATGGCGATTTAACCTTAACTACGCTTCGTGTTTGGGCGCACATTTTTAACAAACTAAAAACCGATTTTTATGCTTTGTTTGCAGATTATTATCGAAAGCCAGCCTTCGACAAAATTCTTGAAACTGCAAAATCAGAAAGCAACTTGGTTGTTCAAAGAATTTGCTTGTTAATTGAGGCTTGTTTGATAGTTTTTCCAACAAGTTATATTTCGTGCTTTTATGTTGAAGCCCTTGCCTTTCTTGGTCAAAGCCAAAAAGCAAGACAACAAATGTTAAACCTAAATTTAGACGATAAATTAAGAGAATATTTGCTTGAATGCATTGAAATGGGAGAACCTGCCTAATGCTTCAATTTTTTGACAGAATAATATCAAAACAAGGTTTTGTTGACCTTCATAATCACACAAACGACAGTTATGGCGAAGAAATGAACCAAATGGATTTGTCGCCCGAAGAACTTTTGGAAAGCGTTTATGAATACACGCAAATCAACTCATGCCCTGCAACTTTTGCTTTAACCGACCACAATAGCATTGAAGGTGTGCAAAAAATAGATTTGACGCTAAAAAGCAACCCAAAAAAATATAAAGATATAAATTTTATAACGGGTTGCGAATTTACTTGTAGTAGCGGAAGTTTGGGCGAAATAAAAAACAATGAAGGTCATATAAAAAATGTGATTTCAAACTTCCATATGCTTGCTTATGGATTTAATCCTTATGACGAAACACTATCATTTTTGTGCAAACTTCACTCAACAAAGCGTGAAAATTCAATTATGGTTGAAACCAACAAAGGCAAAATCAAAATTTCAGCGGGTGCTTATATTTTGTCAATCAAAAACATTTTAAAAGACTATGGGTTAACGCTTTCATTAAATGATTTTAAAGATGTTAATCTTAACACTCACTATTTTGACGAAAAAAAATATATTCAATATTTGATGACATATATTCAAAACAAATTTGATTTGCCAGAAATGACCAAAAAAGATATATTTTATCAACTTTCAAACCGAAATTTGATAGGTCTTGGTCGACTTGATTGTAAAGAAGTTATGGAAATTGTTGAAAATGCAGGCGGATATTGTGTACTTGCCCACCCTTATCTTGTTAAACTTGGAAGTTATGCAAAAAACAACGAATTAAAAACAAAAGCGTTTTTTAAAGCAAAACTAAAAACTTTAGGAGTAAACTTTGATAAAAATGCCAGTCTACAAACATTGCAACTCACCTATCTTGTTCATGTATTGTCACACAATGTTCACTCTCCTATAACAAAAAAATTCTTAAACGGTCTTGCAGGAATTGAAGTTTTGCACGTTTCATCAAACATAAATCCTCACTTGTTTGAAGAATTTGTGAAAATTGCAAATAACAATAATCTTTATATCACTTGCGGAAGCGACTCTCACGGGACACTAAAATCTTCAACAAACTATCTTTCAAAATTTGCTTTTACAGAAACAAATTCTGTGCACTCAAAAAACAATATCGTGTGCGAAGATTGTTTGTTTGCAAACAAAATTTTGGACGGAACGATTAAAACAGCACCGAAATGCGATAAAAGTTTTGACGAACAAATTAAGATTTTAAAAACAGAACAAAACTTTGAAGAGTTTATTAACTTACAAGATTATTGTAAGTTAATTGTTAACACCCGTGTTAACAAACCGCACCCAAGTGAGAAAAAACTTCATGAAAAAAGAATGCAGAACATTGAACTTACAAAAAAATTTTCAGAAGCAACAAATAATCTATCTATTATGATTGAACTTTTTAACAATGCTTTGCAAAATAACAATTTAACCGACAAGCAAGCACAAACACAATATAATCTTATTTGCTCTTTGCTTCCTTCTGTTGAAACAGCATTATCAACGTATTATTTGCACCAAAAAGCCCTTGACGGAAAAAAATATGTTGAAAAATTTCTTGATAAATATAAACAATATTTGCAAATAAAAAAGGGTTTTAAACGAAAATATAAACATTTGTTTAAAAGTCAAAAATCAAACAATAAAAACAAAAATGTTGAAAAATCAGACAATGATGAAAGAACTTTTTAATTAAAGTTCTTTTTTAGTAAATAAATGATTTTAATAATCTTATGTTAAAAAATTATCAATTATTAGACCAGTAAAACATTTAAGCAAGAAAATTAAAGTCCTTTAACAAAAAAATGAGCCTTAAAAGCCCATTTTTATTTATTCATATTTAATATAAAAGTAAATTAGTCTTGTTTGCCCATTTTTGCAACTTCTTCTGCAAAGTTTTCATTTTTCTTTTCTAATCCTTCGCCCATTTCAAAACGAACAAATCTTGAAATTACAAAATGTTTTCCAACAACTTCTTCAATAGTTTTTGAATCGTCTTTAACAAAAAGTTGATTTAAAAGGCAGTTTTCACTATAAAATTTTCCAACTTTGCCCATAACAATTTTTTCCAAAATTTCTTTTGGTTTGTTGGCGTTCTTTTCGTCATTTTGCATTTGTGCAAGCAAAATTTCTTTTTCTTTTTCAATAACTTCACTAGGAACTTCGCCTTTGTTCAAATATGCTGGTTTTGCAGCAGCAATTTGAAGAGCAACATCATGAAGAATATCTTCCCCATCATTAAATGGGTTTGCATCAACCATAACGCCCACTTTTCCACCCATGTGAATGTATGTTTCAATTTTTCCAGCAGTTTCAAACAACTTAAATCTTCTGATTGAAAGTTTTTCACCAATAACCATAGTTTGTTCAGTCATATATTCATTAACTGTTGTTCCATTAATATCGCAATTCATTAATGCTTCAACATCGGCTGGGTTGTTTTTCAAAACAACTTCGGCAATGTCATTAACTATTGCTTGGAATTTTTCGCCTTTAGAAACAAAGTCTGATTCACAGTTAATTTCAACCAATACGCCTTTATTTCCACAAATTTTTGCACCAACAGCACCTTCTGCCGCAATTCTGCTTGCTTTTTTTGCTGCTTTTGCAACACCTTTTTCACGCAAAACTTCAATGGCTTTGTCAAAATCGCCATTAGTTTCAGTTAAAGCATTTTTGCAGTCAAGCATTCCAGCACCTGTCATTTCTCTCAAATTTTTTACATCACTTGCTGTAAACATAATTTCCTCCAATTATTCTTTATCAGTTTTTTCTGTTTTTGTTTCTTCAGTTTCAGCAAAGGCTTTTTCAATATCGTCAATCGCTTTTTCGCTTGATTTTTCGCCTTCTTCTTCTGGAAGTTCAACAGTAAGTTGAACGCCTTCTTTTGCTTCAATAACAGCATTAGCCATTGCTGCAGCAATAAGTTTTACTGAACGAATAGCATCGTCATTACCAGGAATAACATGAGTTATATATTCAGGGTCGCAGTTAGTATCAATCAAACCAACTGTTGGAATATTTAACGCTTTTGCTTCTTTAACACAGATATGTTCTTTTTTAGAGTCAACAACGAAAATAACTCCTGGAAGTTTTGTCATTTCTTTAATTCCGCCAAGGTTTTTTTCAAGTTTATCTCTTTCTGCTTTAAGTTTGATAACTTCTTTTTTAGGCAAAAGGTCAAATTCACCTGTTTTTTCCATTTGATTTAATTTGTTAAGTCTTTCAATACTCTTTTTAACAGTTTTGAAGTTAGTTAATGTGCCACCAAGCCAACGAGAGTTGATATAATACATACCACATCTTTCAGCTTCTTCTTTAATAGCATCTTGGGCTTGTTTTTTTGTTCCAACAAACAAAACAGTTTTGCCTTCGTTAACACTTTCTTTAATAAAATCATAGGCTTTGTCAACTAAGTCTAGGGTTTGCTCTAAGTCAATAATGTGAATATCTTTACGAGCAGTAAAAATATACTTATCCATTTTTGGATTCCATTTTCTAGTTTGGTGTCCGAAATGCACACCAGCTTCTAGAAGTTGTTTCATAGAAACAGCACTCATTTTTAAAATCTCCTTTAAATTTTGTTTTAGTCCTCCCAAGTGTTTTAGAACTCCACGAACCACCATTTTATTGGCAACGATTCGCAAATTTACACAAGGTGCGTATTTTGACCATATAGACTATAGCATAACAAAAAAAAATTTGCAAGAATTTTTGCAAAGTTTTTTATAAATATTATATTTTTAACTATTATCATCAGAATTTATTTCTAACAAATTTTTATTTTTTGCATTAAGTTTGGAAACTGCCTTTTTGCCAACTCTGCTTTCATAAGCTTTTTTTGCTGTTTTTGCGACCTCACCACCTTCGCGGGCAACTCTTTTGCTTTCAGAAAAAGTTTTTGGCTTTTGTTCTTTACTCATGGCTGTTGTAGTAACTTCGGCAAGCATATTTAAAACCAATTCTATGTTTGTCATGTTATCTCGCAAATTCTCTTTTTTTAAGCCTTTGTGCTCTTTGTATTCTTGCACACTCATTCCACTCCATGCCTTTGTCATTTCGTTGGTTAATATCGCATAATCTTTTTCATTTTCTATCCCACGATTTTTCCATTCGTCAGTTAGTTCTTTCCGCATTTCTATGGTTTGTAGTCTTTGATTTATCCACCCTTCAGTGTAGCCTTTTGCACGATAAAAATCTGCACCACGAATAATTGCTTTTTCTGGGTCGGCAATTTCATCAAGCCTTTCACTACCAACTTGAGCAAGCCACATTTTGAACGGCTCTGCCTTTTTGCTTGGAATGGATTGGATTAAACGAAGAAGGTCTTTTGTGTTTACAACATCGGTATCCCTTAATTTTCCATCTTGTGCAACCATTTTCAAAGCGTGACATTTTGTCACGGTTTCATTGCCTTCTTCTTTTAATCTTTGTTTTAATTTTCTCCAATACTTTGTTGGGTCAACGCTATTAGTTAAAGCCCCAACAACATCAACAACCGAAAACCACCAATCTTCTTTTTCAGCATCCCATTTTGTTCTTATTTTTTTATCTTCAAAAATCTTTATATTCGACATTTGCTTTCTCCTATTTTTCTAGTATATCATAAAATAATGATAAAATAAAACTTTTAAAATTAATTAAATTTTTCTAGTGCAAAATGTCCATATTTAGGCTAATATCATAAAATTTTATCTCCAAAAATTTTGTTATTATAAAAAAATAATTTTATTTCATGTTTTTAATTATTGCAAGAACACTATCTTTTGAAGCTTCACTCATATTTTTTATTAAATTGTATATTTCATTGTTTTTGTTATAGTTTTTATAATCATCAGCAAAAAATTGCTCGGTTGTAACTCCAAGTTCTCTAATCATTTTATATACAATAGTTATTGGCATTGCAAAACCTTTTGCCTCTAATGCATTAATATAACTTGGGTGCTTGCCTAATCTTAAACTTAATTCTCTTGCACTTAAACCGCTTTTAATTCTAAAAAAATTTTCTCTTAAAGCAAAATCTTGTATTAATTTTAAGTCTTCTATTTCTTCAAAATTCATAACAATATACACCCCTATATACAATTTATTATATGAATTTCAAATTTTATACCGACTTATGACATACAAATTTTAATTTATAATGCATTATTCTGACGAATAGCATACAAAAGTTTGACATAACATTCTACATTATGCTAAAATAAAGATATGAGTATGGACCTAGAAGAATATTTTAAAACAATTTCGGAAAATTGTTCGATTGTGGTTGAAAAACAAAAAACAAAGAGTTTTGAAAAAATTGAAGATTATTTGCTTGCATTAATAAAATTTAAAAAAATAAAAAGATTTTTTTTCAATTCGGTTGGAAGCATTGAAGAAAAAATCTTAAAAGTATTAAGAACAGCGCAAAAAATATGCGAAATTTCAATTTGTTGCGTTTTGCTTGATTATGGCAAAATAGATATAACTAAAAAATGTTTTTTTGATGAAATTATTGATTGTTCAAATGAAAAAGAAGTAAATCATTATTCATTAGTTCATTTTAGCAATAATATTATTTATATAACAAAATCAATAAAAAACAATGAGTTATTCGACTTTTGCCAAAAAGGTTTTAAAGTGGTTGCAATTTTTTAAAAGCCAAAATGCTAATTAATCTCACAAACCCACAAAAGATGTTGATAGATGCAAAATAAAAAAACGAGCAGAGCAAGGCTCGAAAAAGCCACAGGATAGGAGTTTACTTGGCGTAAATGACTATTCTGTGGCTTTTTCAGCAAACACAGCTATGCGACGCTTTTTTATTCTTGCATTAGTTTGTCGTATTCAGCAAAAACTATATCTATCATATCACTATCTTCAACTGGGTCAAGTAAATTCAATAGTTCTTCGCCTTCTGGAGTTTCTTCAAGTTCAAAAACCATGGCTTCATCTTCGCCAACGCCTTCCATAGGTTTTACTGGTTTTAAAATTGCATATACATCTTCTTTAACAGGAATTATTGCAATTTGTTCAAATTCAATTTCCTTTTCATTTTCATCATACAAAAAAATGTTAGAGTTATCATTTTCGTCTAATAGTTGTTCAAACACACTTTTTTCTTCGTTTTCATTCATAATAAAATCTCCTTTTTAAACAATTCAAAACATGTTATTTTGAATCTAAATAGGTTTGCAAAATTATGCTGGCAGAAACTTGGTCAAGAAGTTTTTTACGCTGTTTCCAATCTTTTATAGTCAATTTAAGTTGTTCTTCGGCTTCTACGCTTGAAAGTCTTTCGTCAACAAAAACAATTTTTACATTAGAATAATCTTTAAGTTTTTGTGCAAAGTCTTCAACAAGTTTGCAAGTATCTCCCGCATTTCCCGTCATTTCAAACGGATAGCCCATAACAACAGTTTCAACCTTAAATTCTTTTATAATTTTGTCAAGATATTCAAGGTCTTCATTTTCATTCGTTCGATAAAGCGTAGCATAAGGCGAAGCCAAAAAGCCCATGATGTCTGAAAGTGCAATTCCTATTCTTGCCTTTCCAAAGTCTAGCCCCATAATTTTCATAGTTTAACCTCAAAAATATTTTAGCAAAAACAAAAGAGATTTACAAATAAATAATTAAAATAAAAAATTTTTTTTGAATAAAACCAAAAATTTTACAAAAAGATTTATACAAAAAAATGCCAAATAGGCATTTTTTATAGGTTGTTAATTTGCTCTTTAAGGCATTTTTCGCCTTTATCCATAATTTGTTGTGCTTTTGGGCTCATGTGAACGATAACCGCCCCAACAAGCATTCCCATTGCCAGACCAAATGTAAAACATTCTTTCATATCAAAATCCTCCTAAAAATATTGTTTGCAAAAAAGCAAATAATACTAAGGAAATTTTTGCCAAAAAAATTTTAAAAAAGGAAGAAAAATTTTAATTTCTTCCCAATTTTTATTTAAACCAATTTCAAAAGCACTAATTTTTGTTTTGCTCTTGTTTTTCTTGTTCTTTTTGAAGTTTTTCAAGTTTTTTATAATAATCTTTAACTGCGTTTTCAATGCCTTCTTTGGCAAGAATAGAACAATGAATTTTGTTTGTTGGAACTTCACCCATTTCTTTCAAAAGTTCTTCATTTGTGATTTTTAGTGCATCTTCAACAGTTTTGCCTTTAAGTTTGTCGCAAGCAAGGTCGGTTGAAACAATGGCAGCCACGCAACCAAAGGTTTTGAATTTTGCATCAACAATAACACCGTTTTCAACGCTAATATAAATTCGCATAATGTCGCCACATTTTGCATTTCCAACTTCACCAACACCACTTGCGTTTTTAATTAGTCCAGCATTTTTAGGATTTTGAAATCGTGATATAACTTGTTTACTATACATTATTTCTTTCCTCCTTTAAGTTGAAGTGGCGAAATAGCCCTTAATTTTTCAACAATTTTGATTAATTTTTCAACAACATAATCAATATCTTCTTTGGTTGTTGATTTTAATATTGAAAATCTAATTGTTCCGTTTGAAAGTTCATGAGGAACGCCCATTGCTTGCAAAACATAACTTGGTTCTAACGACCCACTTGTGCAAGCCGAGCCAGTAGAAACACAAATGCCTTCTAAATCTAGCATTGTTAAAATGCTTTCGCCTTCAATGCATTCAAAACTTAAACTTAAAATATGTGGAAGTCTTTGATGAAGATGCCCATTAAATTTTACACCCGCAATTTTTGTGCAAATTTCGTTTTGCAAATAATCTCTTAATCCTTTAAGTTTTGTGTTAACTGCGTGCATATCACGGCAAGCAATTTCAGCTGCTTTTCCAAAGCCTACTATTGCAGGAGTGTTTAATGTGCCACCCCGTTTGCCTCTTTCTTGATTTCCACCAACAATAAGGTTGTTAATTTTAATTCCTTTTTTAACATACAAGCACCCAGCCCCTTTTGGACCATAAATTTTGTGGCTTGAAATTGTTAAAGCATCAATCCCAATTTCTTCGACATTAATGTTTATATGCGAATAAGCTTGAACGCAATCTGTGTGAAAAATTATACCTTCTTTTTCGTGGCAAGTTTGAGCAATGGCTTTAAGATGCTCAATCGTTCCTACTTCATTGTTTGCGGCTTGAATTGACACCAAAATTGTGTCATCACAAATATAATGCATAAGGTCGGCAAGTTTAACAATGCCTGTTTCATCAACATCAAGATAAGTTACCCTAAAACCTTCACTTTCAAGTTGCTTGCAAGCATCAAGAATGCTGTGATGTTCAATTTTTGATGTGATAATATGATTGCCTTTGCTTTTGTTGGCATACGCTAATCCTCTAATTGCCCAGTTGTTTGCTTCTGTTCCACCAGAAGTAAAATAAATTTCATTTGGTTTTGCATTGATTGTTTTTGCAATTCTTTCTCGTGCTTCATCAACTTTTGCACAAGCGTTTTGACCATACATATGCAAACTTGATGGATTTGCAAAATTAGAGTTGAACATTGGCATCATTTCTGCCAAAACTTCGCTGTTAACATAAGTTGTTGCTGCCGAATCTAAATAAACTTTTCTTTCCATAATCTCTCCTATTAAAATGCTATCACTTTAACCAATTTTTGTCAATAGTCAAATTTGATTTTGTTTGCAAAAAACAAAATAAAAACAAAAAGATTATACATTCAAAATGCAAAATTTAATTTTTTATCATATCAAGAATAAAATCTTTGTTTTTTAATCCAATAGCCCGTTTAACTTCAAGCCCGTCTTTAAACAAAATTAGTGTTGGAACGCTCATAACACCGTAACTTTTTGCAAGGTCAAAACTTTCATCAATATCGACTTTGCAAATTTGCTCACTATCAAGATCTTTATTCACTTCTTCCAAAATTGGAGCAAGCATTTTGCATGGTCCGCACCAAGTTGCAAAAAAGTCGACCAAAACAGTTTCGCCTTTTTCCATAACAATGTCGTTAAATTCTTCAATTCCAATGTGTTTAATTTCTTTCATAATTCTCTCCTTTTTATTTAAAATATTATGCTCAAATTTTGTGTTTTTTAAAATGATAAAGCAAAAATTTAAAAATGAATAATTATTCAAAAATATGCATAAATATTATATAATTATTATCAATTTTTTGCTTGAAATTTGAAAACAACAATCTAAATCTAAAACTTATTTTCAATTATGCTGTTAATAACAAAACTTGCAATAGTAACGCCACAAAGTGCAACATTATAACTTATAGAAAACACTTTTGTTTTGTCTGTTTCATTATCGCTTGGGCTGTCGGTTGAACAAACTAAAAGTTTTTTGATGCCCTTTTTTCGAAGTTCCAACCTTAATTTTCGTGCTAAAGCGTTGTTTTGAGTTTTGTATATATCCATGATTTTGAATGTTGTTTGCTTATATCTGTTGCCTGCCCCCATAGACGAAATTATATTTATGCCATTATTTGTGCAATATTCAATTAAGGCAAGTTTATCCTTAAAACTATCAATGCAATCAATAACAAGGTCATATTGAGAAAGATAAAAATCGTCTAAATTTTGCTCACAAACACGCTCGTTTGAAATATGCAAATTTATGCAAGGATTAATGTCTAAAATCCTATTTTTAAAAGCCGAAACCTTATAAAAATCTAGTGTTGAATTTAGTGCCACAATTTGCCTGTTTAAGTTGCTTTCATTAACCTTATCAAAATCAATAATAGTTAAATTGTTAACGCCACTTCTAACAAGCATTTCAACAACATAACCACCAACACCACCAACACCAAAAACAATTATTTTTTTGCTTTGAATTTTATTAAAGTTTTCTTCCCCAATCAAATTTATTGTTCGTTCAAATGCACTCATATTTTAATTATAACAAAATTATGTTAAAAAGTCAAAAATCTATAAAAAAATCTCAAATTAATGAGATTTTTCTGTTATAAAATAAATTTTGTTAAATCAAATTTTTTGATTGTTGAATCAAAAGTTTTGTCAACATAAGCCTTATCTATTGTCATTTTAAAAGGTTCAAAACTTCCGTCCGCATTAAAACTTATATCTTCAATAAGTTTTTCAATAATTGTGTGCAATCTTCTTGCCCCAATATTTTCGCCTGTTTCATTTTCATGCTCGGATATTAAAGCAATTTCTTCAATAGCATCTTTTGTAAATTCAAGTTCAATGTTATCAACTTTCAAAAGTTGTTCATATTGCATAGTAATTGCATTTTTAGGTTCGGTTAAAATTTTAACAAAATCATCTTTTGTTAAATTTGTAAGTTCAACTCTAATTGGAAATCTTCCTTGAAGTTCAGGAATTAAATTTTCAACTGCTGCAATATGGAATGCCCCCGCTGCAATAAATAAAATGTAATCGGTTTTTATTGTTCCATATTTTGTTGTAACTGAACAACCTTCAACAAATGGAAGAATATCCCGTTGAACACCTTCACGAGAAACATCTTGGTTATTAGAACTGCCTTTAACTGCAATTTTGTCAATTTCATCAATAAAAATTATGCCTTCTTGTTCAGCCCTTTTTATTGCTTCACTGTTAACACTTTCCATATCAATAAGTTTTGAACTTTCTTCGTCCAAAAGTTCTTGTTTTGCTTGTTTAACAGTCATTTTTCGGCGTTTTCTTGCCCCGCCAGGCATCATATTTGAAAAAATATCGCCAAGATTGATTTCGTTTGCACTTGCAATAGAAATTTCCATTGCTTGTGGTTTAACTTGAACATCAAGTTCTATTGTGTCATTGTCGTATTCGCCACTTTCTAATGCCTTTCTAATTCGGTCTTTATCTTCGTCTATAAGTGCATTAGGGTCTTTTTTAATTGGATAAACAACATTAAAAAGCCTGTTATAAACACTTGGCAATGCTTTTTCTTTAACGCTTTGCATTTTTTCTTCTTTAACCATTCTAACAGACACTTCAACCAAATCTCTTATCATGCTTTCGCAATCTCTGCCAACATAACCAACTTCGGTAAATTTTGTTGCTTCAACTTTAACAAAAGGTGCCTTAACAAGTTTTGCTAGTCTCCTTGCAATTTCGGTTTTCCCCACCCCTGTTGGACCTTTCATGATAATATTTTTTGGAGTTATTTCTTCTTGAAGTTCTTGTGGAAGTTTGCTTCTTCTATATCTGTTTCTTAAAGCAACTGCCACGGCTTTTTTTGCTTCACTTTGACCAATTATATATTTGTCAAGTTCATTTACTATTTGTTTTGGGCTTAAATTCATATTCTTCTCCTTAAACTTTTTCTAGTGTTATGTGGTCGTTAGTATAAACACAAATGCTAGAAGCAATATTAAGTGCTTTTTTGGCAATTTCTTCACTTGATAGTTTTGTGTTTTCCATAAGTGCTTTTGCTGCGGCATAAGCATAGTTTCCGCCACTTCCAATCGCACAAATATCCCCGTCTGGTTCAACAACTTCACCTGTTCCACTAATAACCAAAATTTTGTCTTTGTCGGCACAAATCATCATTGCTTCTAACTTTCTTGCAATTTCATCACGCCTAAATTGAACAGCAAGTTCAACCGCACTTCGCATAAGGTTGCCCGAAAATTTGTTAAGCATTTCTTCAAACCTTGAACTTAAACTGAAAGCATCGGCAACCGAGCCTGCAAATCCGATGATAACTTTATCATTATAAATCCTTCTAACTTTAACAGCATTGTTTTTCATAATAACGCTTTGGCTCATTGTAACTTGCCCATCGCCCGCAATAACTGTTTCATTGTTTCTTTTAACTGCAACAATCGTTGTTCCTTTAAGTTGTTCCATTAATTTCTCCTTTAATTTTGTTAATATATTCTAAACTATTATTAACTAATTCTAACTTATTTTTGCAAATTTGTCTATCAATATTTGTCATAATAACACCAAAATTTGTGTTCATAGGCTGAAAATGCTTTGGATTTGCGTGAGTAATAAAATAAGGAAGCCCACCAACACAAGTGAAATTTGGCAAAATAAAAGGCTCTTTTCCCGTTATGTGATTAAACATATTTATTCCCGCATAAAGCCCACTTGAAATTGATTCAACATAGCCTTCAACACCACTTAATTGCCCAGCAACAAAAATGTTTGGATAGTTTTTTAAACTAAAATTTTCGTTCAAATTGAGTGGAGCATTTATAAATGTGTTTTTATGCATTTGCCCATATCTTATAAATTCAGCATTTTTAAGTGCTGGAATAAGCGAAAACACTCGTTTCTGCTCGCCGAACTTCAAATTGGTTTGAAAACCAACAAGGTTCAACATATTTCCGCTTTTATTTTCTTTTCGAAGTTGAACCACTGCATAAGGTCGCTTTCCTGTTTTTGGGTCTATTAATCCCACTGGTTTTAATGGACCAAACAAAAGTGCTTTTTCACCCCGCTTTGCCAAAATTTCAACCGCCATGCAACCTTCAAAAACCTTTTTGTTTTCAAAATCTTCCAAAATAACGGTTTCAGCATTAACAAGTTCAGTATAAAATTTTTCATATTCTTCTTTTGTCATTGGACAATTAATATAATCGTCATCGCCTTTTTGATAGCGGTCAGCAACAAAATAATTTTCTTTATCCAAACTGTCAAATGCAACAATAGGACTCATAGCATCAAAAAAATATAAACTCTGATTTGCCAAAAGTTTTTGAAGATTGTTCAAAAGTTTTGGCGTTGTTAGGGGCCCAGTTGCAATAATTGTTGGAATGTTTGGGTCAATGTTTTCAAACTCTTCACAAATATAATTTAAGTTTTTATAACTTTTTAATGTTTCAGTCACTTTTTTTGCAAAAAGTTCACGGTCAACCGCCAAACTTTGCCCCGCTGGCACTTCGGTTTCATAAGCAATTTTTATAAGCAAACTGTCAAGCAAAATTAATTCTTGCTTCAAAAGCCCTTTTGCACTTTCAGGATTTTTTGATTTTAGGCTATTACTGCACACAAGTTCGGCAAAATTTGGGTTTGAATGTGCCTCTGTGAACTTTTTTGGTTTTATGTCATAAAGATTAACCTCTATGCCACGCTTTAAAAGTTGATATGTGGCTTCACAGCCTGCAAGCCCCGCACCAACAACATTAACTATCACTCTTTTTCTCCTTAACAATTTTAACTATGTTTTTGCATTTTGGATAGTTTGGACAAGCATAAAAATAACCATATCTTCCGTTTTTAAGCGTCATTTTTGCCCCACATTTGTCGCAAATAACCACTTTTTCTGGGTCTACGCCTTCTGGATAAATATTTTTTATATTATCGCATTTTGGATAATTTGAACAGCCCAAAAACTTGCCAAATTTACCCTGTTTTTCAACCATTTTTGCCCCACATTTTTCACAAACAATGTCGGTAACTTTGTCTTCATGGCTTTCGGTTGTTCCGTCCAAGTTTTTTATGTTTTTGCATTTTGGATAGTTTGGACAAGCCAAAAATTTGCCATATTTTCCTTCTCGTTCAACCATGTTTGCACCACATTTTTCACATTTAATATCTGTCACTTTAACTTCCCCCACACTTGCACCAGCACTTTTAAGTTGCGGAATAAATTTTTGATAAAATCCGTCAATAAGTTTGTGCCAATCTCGTTTTCCTTCGGCAATTTCATCAAGAGCCGTTTCCATTTGAGCAGTAAAATTTATGTTTATAGTTTTTGCAAAATTCTTTTCCAAAAATTCCATAACCTTAAAAGCCGTTTCGGTTGGAACTATGCTTTTGCCGTCTTTGTTGCAATATCTTGAAAGCAAAACATTGATTGTTGCCGCATAAGTTGCGGGTCTGCCAATTCCTTTATCTTCCATTGCTTTAACTATTGACGCTTCGGTATATCTTGGTTCAGGTTTTGTAAATTTTTGTTCTGGCAAAAATTCTATTGGAAGCAAAATATCATTGTTTTCAAGTGGTGGAAGTTTAACTTCGTTTTCTTTTTCTTTATCAACATAAACAGCGGTATAACCCAAAAATTTTGGAGTTTTTCCACTAACTTTAAAATTATATCCATTTGCTTCAATGTCAACGCTAACACTGTTATATTCGGCTTCACTCATTTGACTTGCCAAAAATCGGTTATAAATTAGTTTGTAAAGTTTTAACAAATCTGGCTCAATTTTGTCTTTCAAACTGTCTGGCGTGCGATTAATATCAATAGGTCTTATTGCTTCATGAGCATCTTGTGCATCATCTTTTGACTTATAAACATTAAATTTTTTTGGTGCAAAATTTTCGCCAAAATTTTTTTCAATAAATTCTTTTGCTTTAAATTGTGCACCTGGGCTAACTCTTGTTGAGTCTGACCTGATATAAGTAACTAGTGCAATTTTTCCTTCGCCCTTAACATCTGCACCAGCATATAAAGTTTGGGCAAGATTAGTGGTTTTTTTAACGCTAAAATTAAGTTTATTGCCCGCATCTTGTTGCATGGTTGAAGTTGTGAATGGTGGTTGCGGTCTTGATTTTGTTACGCTTTTTTTGACATTTTTAACAACAAAATTTTTGTCTTTAATATCTTCCAAAATTTTGTCCATTTCTTCTTTGTTGTTAACTTTTTGGTCATTTTTTAACGCAAGCATTGCCTTAAAGTTTGGTTTTTCGCCGTCTTTTTTAAGGTTAACACCAAGTGTCCAATATTCAACTGGAACAAAGTTCA
The DNA here is from genome assembly GCA_934757845.1 of uncultured Clostridia bacterium. Classification (GTDB taxonomy): domain Bacteria; phylum Bacillota; class Clostridia; order Christensenellales; family UBA1242; genus UBA7868. The sequence continues at coordinate 121,461 of CAKVLQ010000002.1, read as the reverse complement.
AAATTTCTTTTTCACGGTCTACAATAAGTTTTAGTGCCGCACTTTGAACACGCCCTGCACTTAAATTTGGTTTTATTTTTTTGCAAAGTATTGGTGAAATTTTATAACCAACAAGCCTATCCAAAACTCTTCTCGCTTGTTGTGCGTTAACAAGGTCTTGGTCAATAATTCTTGGCTCTTGCAATGCTTTGTTAATTGTGTCTTTATCAATACTATTAAATGCAACCCTAACCTTTTTGTTTGGGTCTAAATTCAAAATATGAGCAATATGAAACGCAATCGCTTCTCCTTCACGGTCTGGGTCGGTTGCGATATAAATGTTATCAGCCTTTTTGGCAAGATTTATAAGTTGATTAACAACTTTTTGCTTGTCGGGCATAATTTCATAAATAGGTTCAAAATTATTATTAATTTGCACAGCCAAACTTTTTGTTGGCAAATCTCTAACATGACCAACAGTGGCAAAAACCTTAAAGTCTTTTCCAAGATATTTATTAACAGATTCTTCTTTGTTTGGTGCTTCAATAATAAATAAATTCATAAAACTCCTTAAAGCGAATAGATATTACCCGCTAATTTTCTTATTATTCCACGAAAAGACATACTTGTCAACAAATTTAAAAGCGTTTTAACATCAAAATTTGTTTTTAGCAAAATTTCGTCAAAAGTTTGCTCGCCATCTTTCAAAATGTTAAAAAGCATGGCTTCTTCCAAGGTTAGTTGCACAGTTTTGGGAACAATTTTGTGAATTGGCTTTTGATAAACCTTTAAAATATCTTCAACACCCAATACTATTGTGCCTTGCATACTTCTTATCAAATGATTGCAACCTTCGCTTTGACTGCTTGTTATATTGCCAGGAACAACAAAAAGTTCTTTTCCATACTCTAATGCGTATTCTTTTGTGTGCATTGTTCCGCTTTTAAGGCTTGCTTCGGTTATAAGCACTCCGCTAGCAAGTGCGGCAATTATTCGGTTTCGTTTTGGGAAATCATAATTTTGAGCAATATAACTTGGTGGATTTTCACTTATAAGAAGACCTGATTTTATAATTTCTTCGCTTAATTTTGTGTTTAAAACAGGATAAATCTTGTCAAGTCCGCCAGCCACAACGGCAATAGTCTTTCCACCCGCATCTAAACAACCTCGGTGCGAAATTGAATCAACCCCGTCAGCAAGACCACTAACAATATTAAATCCATTTTCTGTAAGTTCTTTTGCAAACTTTTCGGTTATTTGCTTTCCATAATTTGTTGGTTTTCGTGTTCCAACCATAGCGATGTTAACATTCTCTTCTTGGTTCATTAAACTAATGTCGCCTTTGCAATACAAAACAAGGGGCGGATTATCTTCTTCGCCAATATTTTTCAAACTTTCGGGATAATTATCACTATAAATAGTTACAAGAGTTATTCCCTTTTTTGAAAGTGAGTTTATATATTCTTCAACACCGCCATTAGTAATATCTATTTGCATTGTGCAAAATTGTGCATACGAAATTATTTCTTTTAATTTTTCATAACTTGAAATAAACTCTTCAAAAAAAGTTTTGCTATTTAGTGCATCAAAAATTTTAACACGCTTTCGATATGTTAAAAATTCAAATTTATTAAGCCATACTAAAATTTTTTCTTCGTTTTTCATCTACACCCAAAATTTATTATCTAATGTTCTATAACTTATTGCTTCAAGCAAATGATTTTCTTTAATATTCTCTTCGCCGTCAAGGTCGGCAATAGTTCGAGCCACTTTCAAAATTCTGTTATTTGCCCGTGCCGACAAATTATATGTATCAAATGCAATTTTCATAATTTTTTGACACGCTTCGTCAAGTTTGCAAAACTTCGTGCACATTTTGTTAGTCATGCTTGCATTGTTAAACACATCAGTTCCTTTAAACCTTTCGGTTTGAATTAGCCTTGCTTTGTCAACTCGCTTTTTAATTTCGGCACTTGTTTCTTCTTCTCTTGTTGATTGAAGGTCAGAATAATCAACACTATCAACTTCAACATGAAGGTCAATTCTGTCCATAATTGGTCCACTTAATTTGTTCAAATATTTGTGAATTTGACTTGATGTGCATTTGCATTCTTGCTTTTTGCTTCCATAAAATCCACATGGGCAAGGGTTCATGCTGGCAATCAAATTAAACCTTGCTGGATATTCAATGGTTTGAGCAAGCCTTGAAACAGTAATCACACCATCTTCAAGCGGTTGACGCATTGCTTCAACAACATTTCGTGGATATTCTGGAAGTTCGTCCAAGAATAGCACGCCATTGTGTGCCAAACTTATCTCACCTGGTTTTGCAAGCCTGCCACCACCAGTTAAAGCAACTATTGTTGCTGTGTGATGTGGTGCTCTAAAAGGTCTGTTAACAATAATTCCATCTTTGCTGTCAAGCGTTCCTGCCACACTATGAATTTTTGTAACTTCAAGGGCTTCTTCAAAAGTCATATCTGGAAGAATTGTTGGAAAGCATCTTGCAAGCATGGTTTTTCCGCTTCCTGGTGGCCCAATCATAAGCATATTGTGCCCACCCGCTGCCGCAATTTCAAGTGCTCGTTTTGCGGTGTATTGCCCCTTAACTTGGCAAAAATCTTCGGTTGTTATGTTTTTTGCTTTAATTTCTTCATAGTTTGTTGAACTAACTGGCTCTTTTGAAATTTCGCCATTAAAAAATTCAACAACTTCTTTTAAAGTTTTAAAAGCATAAGTTTCAACACCTTCAATAAAACTTGCTTCTTGGGCGTTTTCAAACGGAATAATAACTTTTTTAAAGCCATGTTGACGCATAGAAATTAAAACAGGCAAAATTCCATTAACTTTTCTTATATCGCCATTAAGCGAAAGTTCGCCAATCAAAACAAATTCATCAAGGCTATCATTTTTTATTTGGTCAGTTGCACGCAAAATGCCTGTTGCGATAGCAAGGTCATAATAAGCCCCTTCTTTTTTTGTGTCGGCTGGGGCAAGATTAACAACAATTTTATATTTTGGAAAGTCAAGATTTTCGGTGTTTTTTATGGCACTTTTAACCCTTTCTTTGCTTTCTTTTATTGCTGTATCGGCAAGCCCAACAACATCATAGCCCGGAAGACCATTATGAATATCAACTTCAACCTGAACGCTATACCCCTCAATTCCTACTAATCCAAAACTAAAAACTTTACTAATCATAAACATAACATTATAGCAAATATTTTAATTTTTCAAAAACAAAATTTAAAGAATTTTAAAAAAGTGCAAATATGTTCACATAAAAAAACCACAACAAAAATTTGTGGTTTTAATTCTATTTTCTTTCATTTTTTTTGTTAAACTCATTCAAAAAGTCAATAAAATTTGTTGCATCTGTAAAATATCTATAAAGGCTTGCAAACCTAATATACGCAATTTCGTCAAGAGTTTTAAGTTTGTCCATAACAAGTTTTCCAATAAACTTGGTTTCAACTTCACTTTTTAATGTGTTTTGAATTTCTTTTTCAACACTGTCAACAAGTTCGTTTATTTGTTCAATCGAAACTGGACGCTTTCCGCACGCTTTGATAACCCCATTTTTTATTTTTTCTTTGTTAAACGGTTCTCGTGTTTGGTCGTTTTTAATAACCAAAATAGGCGTTGTTTCAATAGTTTCAAAGGTTGTAAATCTTTTTCCACAATTTATGCATTCTCGCCTTCTTCTTATGCAAGTTCCGTCATCTATAACACGGCTGTCAATAACTTTGTCTTCATCATGACCACAATTTAAACATTTCATATTTTAATTATATCAAAAAATATTTTGTTTTCAAAACAAAAAAACAAACTTAAAAAAAGTTTGTAATTTTAAATATTTGTTATTAAAATAAGTAAATTAAATTATAATTTTAAAAAAACTAATTAACATTAATCAAAAGCCTAAAAGGATATTTTTTTATACTCGTCAAAAGTTGATTATAAGTTAGTTTTTGATAAGGATTTATTAGTTGAAATTTTTGAATTTCTTTGTCATAATCAATAAGTTGAAAATGTCCGCTTTCTAGTGAAAAATAAACCAAAATTGAATGTTTATTGCTTTTAAGTTGACTTTCAAAATTATCATTTTCAACTGTTAAACTAACACTATAACCTTTCTCAGCCAATTTTCGTGAAAGAGTGAACGGATTTGTTCCAACAAAGCCATAAAAATTAAGCCCATTTTTGTCTATGCTTCTTATAATCTCCGAAAGTTTTTCAGGCTTTCCGTCAAGGCAAAGAATGTTATACAAACTTATCGCACCACAGCCATTGTCCGCAATATTTCCAAAACCATATTTAATATATCCAAAATTTGATTGATTTTGAATAATTCCATCAATTTCAGCATCAAACTGCTTGTTATAATTATAGTTCACTTCACTTAAAGTGGCATTAAATATATTAACAAAAGCAAAAAATGCCCAAATTAATGCAAATATGCACAAAAACCAACTTAAAAATTTATATTTGTTCATATATAATATTTTAAATCAAAAACAAATAATAGTCAATAATTTATAAAAATATATAAAAAAAATTGCCAAAAAACTTTTTTATTAAAAATTTCTAATGCAAAAAATGTTAAATTTTTAATTAAAATTTTAAAGCGTAAACAAAAAAAAAGAATAAAATTTTTGTGCCTATTTTTTGTTTAGCACAAAAAAACAAGATTTCATATAATGCTAATATGATTTGCTACACAATTCTTGGAATATCATTTGCTTTAATTATGACAATATTAGGTTCAAGTTTAGTTTTCTTTTTCAAAAAACCAATAAGCAAAAAACTAAACACCATTTTTTATGGTTTAAGTGCAGGAATAATGTTTGCCGCCACAATTTGGTCATTAATCATTCCGTCAATAGAAGCAAGCCAAAGTTATGGTGATTTTAAATTTGTCCCCGCAGTTTTGGGCATAATTTTGGGGGCTTTGTTTATTGTTTTTCTAGACTTTATTTCGCAAAAATTAAGCAAGAACCAAAACGGACTTTCAAAAAATACAAAACTTTTTATTGCCGTAACCGTTCACAACATTCCCGAAGGTCTTGCCGTGGGCTTTGCGTTTGGAATTGCAATTTCGTCTGGAAGTATGCCCCTTTGTTTGTCGGCTTTAAGCCTTGCCATTGGCATGGGCATTCAAAACTTCCCAGAAGGCAGTGCAATTTCCCTTCCCATGAAAGACAGTTTAAACAGCCGATTTAAAGCGTTTATGTTTGGTGTGCTTTCTGCTGTGGTTGAACCCATTGCAAGCGTTCTTGGGCTGTTTTTAGCGTTCAGTTTGCAAGGATTGTTCCCCTATGTTTTGAGTTTTGCTGCTGGCACTATGATTTATGTTTTGATTGAAGAACTTTTGCCCGAAGCAAGCCTAGATGGACACAATAATCTTGGCACTTGGAGTTTTATTATTGGTTTTTGCCTTATGATGATTTTGGATATTGTGTTTTAAAAACTTTCGTTAAAATCTAACTAAATCTTTTTTATTTTGACAACAAAAAAAAACGAATAATATATTTATTCGTTTTTATAATAATTTTGATATTGTTGTTGTATGTTGTTATTTTGCAAATTTTGACTTTGTTGATAATCAAAATTTTTGTCAAAAGAAGATTGATTGTTTTCATTATCATCTAATATGCCAATCATTTCGCCAAGTTTTCCTTTTGGCGGACAAGACAAAGGATTTTTTGTTTCCACGCAAAGCCTAACCAAAATGCAATCAATGCCAACTTTGCAAACGCACGAATAAGGAATAAATATATTATCACATGGCTTAAACCAACCTTTCTTTTCGCCAGGCACAATAAAGCCCAAAATCTTTCCCGTTTGAGGAAAGAAAATAATATCAATTATATTTCCTAAAATTTTGCCGTCCAAAACATTAATCACAGTTTTGCATTTAAGGTCTTGAAAAGAAAATTCTTGCCCGCATTGCATAAATAAATATATGAAACAATTTTCTTTTTTATTCGCCAAAAAAATTTAAAATAATTTAAAAACCGCAAAACAATTATATTTATTTGCTTATAAGCATTTTACAACATTTTTTATTTTGTTTGCTTTTTAAACTCGCTTTCCGAAAAAAGTTCTTTTTTCTTTTCAATCATTTCGTCAACACGATTATTATATTCTTTTATATCTTTAACATTTGCAAAGCGTTCAATACGGTTTGTTAAACTAAAAATTCGTTTGCTAATTCCGTTTGCACCACACGCAACAATGCTTGAAAGTTCGTCCATAGAATCAATGTTAAAATAACAAATTTTGTTATCAACAAAATATCCCACATTTTCTTGCCCACTAACCATATTTTTTTGTCTATAAAGATAATATGGCTTATATCCATTTTGTTTTAAAAGGTTTGATGCAATTTTGCCCATTTTTAAAACTCGACTTTCGTTTTTAAAGATATTGGCATTTTCTTCTTTAAGTTTTGATGCCCGTTTTAAAGATAATGTGTGAATTGTTATATTGTCGGGCTTAAGAAATGTTGTAACTTCCATAGTATTTTCAAAACTTTTAATTGTGTCTTTGTTAAGCCCCATAATCAAATCCATGTTAATGTCAAAGCCATATTCTCTTGCAAGTTTATATGCATTAACAGCGTCCATTGCTGTGTGCTTTCTGCCAATAGATTCCAAAACTTTGTCATTAAATGTTTGTGGATTAATTGATATTCTTGTTACTCCATATTTTTTTAAAAGTTCAAGTTTAGATTTTGTTATTGTGTCGGGTCTTCCCGCTTCAACAGTAAATTCTTTTGTTTTGAAACTTACGCTTTGCAAAATCTTTTCAAGTTGCTGACAAGTTAAACTTGTTGGAGTTCCACCACCAATATAAACGCTTTTTACAATAAAATAATTTTCCATCAAAAATTGTTTGGTTTTTTCAATCTCATAAACAAGTTTGTCAACATATTCATCAACAAGGTTTCCAGCCTTGCCAATTTCCATAGAAATAAAACTGCAATAAGAACATCTTGACGGACAAAAAGGAATGTTAACATAAAAGTCAACAAGTTTGTCGTTAAGTTCCAAATTGCTTTGATTTATAATTATATCAATAATCAAATCAACTTTTTCTTCTGATACATGATAATTATTTATCAAAAAGTTTTTTATTGAAGTTTTTTTAAGCCCTTTTTTAAAAAGGTCATAGCAAAACTTAACTGGTCTTATGCCTGTTAAAGCGCCATAAGGCATTTGCTTGTTAAAAATTTTACTTAAAATTTCATAAAGACCAATTTTGGCAAAACTTTTTGCCGAAATAAAAGGTGAAACTTCACTTATCTTTTCATATTCAAACTCTTGACCCAAATTTTTAACTTTATAAAAATTAAAAATTTTTCCATCTTTTTCTTCCATATTGTGGTCAACAATAATATCATATTCTTCAAAATTTTGCGGAACAAAAAGTTTAATTATGTCTTGAAATTCATAATTGTTTTCTATGTTTGTTATAATTTCCATTATTCTCCTTTCGCCCGTTTAACTTCAATAACATCGCTAACCGACTTTAATTTTTTCATAAGCATATTCAATTCTTCAAGGTTTTTAACATCAACAAAAACATCAACCAAAATTTGATCGGATAAATTATTAACATTAACCCCCGTTAAATCTAATTTTTCATTTATAATTATTTTTGTTATGCTCAAAACAATATTATTGTTTTTGTTTGCAATAATTTGCAAATGAGCATTAAATTTTTCTTTTTGGTCGCCCGCAAAATAAGCGTTTATCAACCTTTCTTTGTTCAAGTTATTAACATTTTTGCAATCTTTTGTATGAATTGTTATTCCCCTGCCTTGTGAAATAAAACCAACAATTTCGTCACCAGGAACAGGCAAACAACATTTTGCAAACCTAACCAAAAGCCCACTAATACCGTTTTCAAAAACAATGCCTTTTTCATAGTTTTTTATTTTTGGCGTTTTTATGCTAATTTCTTCTTGTTTTTCGTTTTGTTTAAATTTGTTTAAAAGTTTGTTAACAACTTGCGTGCTTGTTAGCGTTCCATGGCCAACAGATGCATACAAATCATCTAAACTTTTTAAAGTCCATTTGTCAAATAACTCTTCAAGCCATTCTGCGTTCAACAAACTTTTAAGTTCAACGTGCTTTGATTTGCAAGTTTCCTCTAACATTTGCTTTCCACGCTTAACATTTTCGTCTTTAAGTTCTTTTCTAAAATAAGAATTAAGTTTGTTTCGGGCTTCTTTTGTGTTGATAAATTTAAGCCAATCTCGGCTTGGTTTTGCGTTTTGATTGGTTAATATTTCAACCACATCACCATTATTAAGTGCCGTGTTTAATGGCAACAATTTCCCGTTAATTTTTGCACCAACACAATGATTTCCAACATCGCTGTGAATTGCGTATGCAAAATCTATTGGAGAAGAATTTTCTTTCAAACTTATAACCTTTCCAAGAGGGCTTTGAACAAATATTTCATTGGCATATAAATCATTTTTAAGTTCGGTTAAATAATCTTGTGCCGAACAAAACTCATTGCTTTCAATAAGTTTTTTAACCCAAATAAGTTTTTCGTCAAGAGTTGATTTTTTTGTTTGTTTTTCTTTATATAAAAAGTGTGCCGCAACACCATATTCAGCAAATTCGTGCATTTGATTTGTTCTTATTTGAATTTCAAGCGGGTCGTTATTTTCGGTGATAACCGTTGTGTGAATGCTTTGATAGCCATTTGGTTTTGGTCTTGCTATATAGTCTTTAAACCTGTTATCTATTGGTGTATAGCAAGAATTTATGATAGATAAAACTTCATAACATTTTTCAACTGAATTAACCAAAATTCTAACCGCCAAAAGGTCATAAATTTGCGAAATGTTATAATTTTTGTCTTGAAGTTTGTTAAATATACTTGAAATGTGTTTAACCCTTCCATAAACTTTGGCTTTAATATTATTTTTTTGCATCAAATCGCTTATTTTTTTTATGTTAATTTCAATTTCTTCATTTCGATTTTTGCAAATTCGGTCAAGGTCTTTGCTAATTTTATCATACTCATCTTTGTGATAAAATCTTATGTTATAGTCTTGAAGTTTGCTTTTTATAACACTTAATCCAAGCCTTGCAGAAATTGGCGCATAAAGTTCTTTAACAAGCAAATGAAAATGTGAAATTTTTTCTTTTTCTTCGCTGTTAAGTTCCCCGTCAAGTTTTTTATTATAATATTCGGCTTTTGCCACAACTTCGGCAAGTTTAACCAAAATAACCCTTATGTCGTTTGCAATAGATAGCAACAAATTTTTAATGTTTTCAGTGCTAATTTCATTGTGATTAAGTTTAACTTCTTCGCTTTTCAAAATTCCATTCAATATGTCTTGACACTCTGTTTTTTCTTCATTTGTTAAGCACTCTATATCATCAAAAGCAATATTATGTTTTCTATAATCAATCAGCAAAATTCCACTTAAAAGTGTTATAAAATCAGCATTATTTTGCATCAAAATTTCAGCAATTTTTTCACTTCTTGGGTCAATTTCTTCAAATTGCTTTAAAATTTTTGATATTTTTTGTTTTTCGTCATTTGATAAATGCTCATAACTTTTAAAAAGATTTTCTTTCATGTTAGTCCCCAAAATTTTTTAATTTTTGAAAAATACTAGAATTTTCTAAATCAGTTTTAATCTTGTTAAGTTTATACCCTATTTTACCACAATCATTATGCTTTTCGTCAATCAATTTTAACTCTTTAAAAACCATTATAGCCAAAAAAAATGTTAAAAAATCAAAGTTTGGTTTAAAGTTAGATTGCAAAAGTTCAAAATATTCATATTCGCTTTGAGCAAAAATATTTTTGTTTATGCCTTTAATAAGGACATAATAAACATTCAAAAATTCTTCTCTTTGCTTTATTGGCTTAATTTCAAAATTATCATTAATTGGCAAATAAACATTCGCTTTCAAAAAGGTTTGAATTTGTTTTGCAAAGCCCAAATTTGCTGGTTTTTCACAAAAAACAATTTTATTAAAGTTTTTCAAATCCTCTATGTTTTTTAGCCCATAAATAACATTTGTTTTTTCAACTCCACCTGCAAAAAACGAACTAAAACAAAACTTCTCATTGTCAAAATTTTTTTGCGTATCATAGCAAATAATTGCAGTTTTGTTGTCAAAAATATTTTCAATTTGCTTCAAACTTGTGTAATATTTTGGTCTAAAATCACAATCGCTATCAAATCCTAACCCCCAAAAATAATTTGCACAAAGTTTGCTTTTTAATGTTTTGTTAGGTTCAAAAAATCTTGAATATTTAATTATTCCTTTCACACTTTCTTTGTTTCTAAATTTGTTTAGCGAAAATTCACAAAGAATAGTTTTTTTGTCAAAATTCAAATAGTTTTCAAAATTTTTTTCATCGTTAAACGAAATATATTCGGCATTATTAGTTTTAATAATCAAATGCCCCATGTTTTTTAGTTTTGAAACTTTTGTTACAAACAAATTTGTTTTAAAAACAGGTGTTGGATTTTCAAATCCACAAGGCTCAAAAATGTTAAGTTCTTGAACAAATTTGCTTGAAATTTCACTTTCGTCAATTTCCAAATCAAAATGCCTTAAAACTTTAAAATCTTCTTCACAGTAGTTTTGTTTCAAAAACTCGTTTGATTTTTTAATAAATTCTTTTAAGTTCTTTTCATAAATGCTAACCCCGCCTGCTTTTTGATGCCCACCATAATTATTAAGTAATTCTTTTGAATGTTCAAAAATTTTAACCGCATCAATATTTCCAACAGTTCGCATCGATCCTTTAAGTTCGCCATTATTTTCACCAAACAACAAAACTGGAAGCCCAAATTCATCGCACATTTTTGCACAAACAATGCCCAAAACGCCAATATCCCAATTTTTTTTGAACAAAATTATAATCTTATTATCTTTCAAATTTTTGGCAAGTTCTTTTGCATCTTCAAAAATTTTTTCACACAAAGATTTTCTTTTGTTGTTCAAATATTCAAGTTGCTTTAAACTGTTGTTTATATCTTTTAAATTTGTTGAAATAAACAAAGTTAACGCAATGCTCGCATCGTCAAGCCTTCCTGCCGAATTTATTTTTGGTGCAATTTTAAAAGCAATATCATTTGAAGAAAGATTTTTTAAAGTTTTAAAGGTGTCTTTAAGCAAAATTTTGACGCCAATAGGAAGCATATCAAGCCTTTTTAATCCTTCCTTAACAATAATTCGATTTTCATCACAAAGTGGCACAATATCGGCTATTGTGGCAATAGACGCTAGGGCAATATAAGGTTCAAAATTTTCTTTTTGATTAAAACATAGTGCTTGAACAATTTTGAAAGCAACGCCTGCCCCGCACAAGCCATTAAAATTATATGGTTGAATAAATTTTGGATTAACACACAAACATTTTGGCACTTCATTTGGAATAACATGATGGTCGGTTACAATAATATCAATCCCCATTTGTTTTACAAATTCCACTTCTTTTGCACACGAAATTCCACAATCAACTGTTATAATAAGGTCGGGTTTTTCTTTTTTTGCAATTTTGTCAATGCATGGGCAAGTTAGCCCATAACCATCTTCAAATCGGTTTGGAAGATATGCAAAAACATTGCCAGTTTTTGTTTTTAAATAGTTATACATTATGCTTGTTGCACAAATTCCGTCAACATCATAATCACCAAAAATCAAAATCTTTTCATTGTTTTTAATTGCTTTTTCAATTCTTGAAACCACTTCTTTCATATTAAGCATCAAAAAAGGGTCTTTCAAATTGCTTATATCGTCAAACAAAAAAGAGTTAATTTTGTTTTGGGTGTTATATCCCCTTTTCACCAAAATTTCTGCAACTTTTTGTGATAATCCAAACGATTTGCAAATCTCTTCAAAAGACATTTCATTTGTTATGTTGTTATTATTTGTTGTTATGTTCATTTGTGAATTTACCTTAATATTAAAAAATTGTTGCCAATTTGCATAAAACAAAATTTAAGTTACAAAACTTAATTTTTGCAATATTTTGGCAACAATTTGATTATTGTTTTTTTGATTTTTTTGTTGTTTTGTCGTTGATTAATGCCCAAAGTGGACCAGCAAGCATTGTTGAAGAATAAATACCAGAGAATAGCCCAAACAAAATTGGAAGCAAAAATTCTCGAATGCTTGGAACACCAACAATGGTTAACACCAAAATAGACACAATGGTTGTTAAGGCTGTTAAGAATGTTCGGTTCAAAACTTGTCTTATTGACGCATTTGCAAGTTCGGTGCTTGCCAAACCTTTAAATTCGTCTTTCTTTTTGTTTTCTCTTATTCGGTCAAACACAATAATAACATTGTTGATTGAATAACCGATAATAGTAATTAATGCAGCAATAAAACCAGCATTTATTTGAATTCGGAACACAGCAACCAAAGCGCACATTATCAAGACATCATGCACAAGCATAATAATTGCAACAAGTCCGCTTAAAAGTTCAAACCTAATTGCAATATAAATTAGAATTAAAATAACTGCAATCAAAATTGCCAAAAGTGAATTCATCAAAAGCGATGTGCTTGCACTTGCCGCAATTCTTGACCCATTAGAAACATTAATAACCACTTGTTCATCATGAATTGTAACTTCGTTTGAAATTCGTGTTTTAAGATTTTCAATTTCTTCTTGCATTTGTGCTTCTGTAAGCCCTGATTTATCTTTAAATCTAATTGTAAGCGAAGCATCTTCCCCTTCGCCTTCTTGTTGGATATATCCAATTTCATATCCTTCATTTTTGAAAATGTTTGAAACTTGATTTGAAACAATAGAATAGTTGTTGCCTTCTTCCAAAACTGCCCCAACTTTAACATTCAAAACTGTTCCGCCCGTAAAGTCTATTCCCAAATTAAATCCAAAAATAGAAACAATTAAAACGCCTATCAAAACCAAAGTTAAACTTATTATTGCACAAATTTTAAATTTTGAGCAAAAATCAAACTTATTAATTTTTTCTTTCAATTTATTATTCGTTTTCATCTAAACTAGCCTCCCTTTTAAAGTTTAACTTTTTAGGGTTTTTGCTGTTAAGATGCAAATACCATTTGCAGAATATTTTTGTCAAAACAAGTGCTGTGAACATAGATAGCAAAATACCAAGAGCCAAAGTTATTGCAAAACTTTGAATTGTGCCACCACCAAAAATATAAAGAACAAGGCACGCAATTAAGGTTGTAATGTTACTATCCAAAATTGTGATTAAACCTTTTTTAAAGCCATTTTCAACCGCTGTTGGAATTTTCTTTCCAAGAGCGTATTCATCTCTCATTCGTTCAAAAATAACGATATTAGCATCAACCGCCATACCCAAACTTAAAATTATGCCCGCAATGCCTGCAAGAGATAATTGAACAAAAGGTATTGCTTGCAAGAAGAATAGCATTAAAATGGCATAAATAATCAAACTGAAATTTGCAATCAATCCAAAATCTCTATATCTTGCATACATAATAGCAAAAATAATCAAAAGACCAATTACGCCACCAATAATAGCCCATTTCAAAGCATCTTTTCCAAGAGTTGCACTAACATATTCGCTTGATGAAAGAGTAAGTTCAACATCAAAAGTTCCGCTCATAATTTTTGTTGCAAAACTTTGTGCATCACTTTGCGACATAGAACCATCGCTGTTGCTTCCGCCACCTGAAATAAATGTTTTTCCGTCTGTTATTGCACTTTGAACAGTTGCTGCCGAGAATTGTTCTCCACCCAAAAACATATAAATTTTTCCACCACTAGATGCAAGTTCTGTGGTTAATTCTTTAAATTTATAAGTTCCTTCTTCATTAAATTCAACCGAAACACCCCAAACATAAGAGCCATTTGAATCTTGTTGTTGTGCCGCAGTAACTGATTTTATATCCTCGCCTGTTAAAACCGCTTCAGCATTTTCGTCATCAGATTTTTTAATTTCAAGTTCTTGTGGAAGCCCAATTAGGCTTAAAATTTCTTCTGGGTCTTCAACATCAGGAACTTCAACACGAATTTGTGTGTTGTTAAGCCCATTTCCTTGTTTAACAACGGTTGCTTCCGAAAAATCTTTCAAAAGCAAGTTTGAAATTCGAGCGATTGTTGCATCAACTTGTTGGTCAAAATTAGATTCATTACCATCTTTGTTTTTAACATTATAAACAGCCAACACCCCACCTTCAAGGTCAATTCCAAGTTTGATTGATTTTGCAAAACCATTAAAGGTGTAAATTCCTATATCGAAACTAAAAATGCTTAAAACCAAGCCAATTATAACCAAAACACCAGTAACTATAAATTTAGTAATTGTTCTTTTTTTCATTTTAGTGGTCAAAACTCCTTATTATCTTTATAATTATAATGAAATTAAACTAATTAGTCAACAATTTTAAGCAAAAGATAAATTTTTTTAAAAACAATTATATTTAAAAAAAAGATAAACATTTTGCTTGTTTATCTTCAATTATTAACTTAATTTTAAATTTTAGTCTTTATTTTTTATAAAATATATCAATTAAATTTGTATTATGCTTGGGCTCAAATGCCCAAAAATAAATTTTTGTCAATTTTACCTTTCGCATATTAAACTAATGCTTTTATTTTAATGCAAATCAAAAAATTTTAAATTATTTTTTCCTAAAAATATTGCAAATTATTGCACATATAACACCAATAGCAATGCTAAACAACAAATCATAAATCAAACTTGCCGAAAATTCAAATTTTCCGTTTAAAATGCTAAACAAAACAAATGCCAAAATTGTGTAAACCACACCAATTATCGCACCTTTCAAAATTGTTTTTTCGCCGTCTTTTTTAAAGGCAAACAAACAACCCAAAAATATCGACAAAACTTTTATAACCTGATTAATAGGTTTAATAAGGCCATCGCTTATGCTTGTAAGTTTTATTATAAACGCAAAAAGCAAAATAGATAGTAAACTTACAATCAACGCATTTAATGCCCCTTTCAAAATTGTTAAAACACTACTAGAATTTCCTAACTTCAATTTTTTTGTTTTCATAAATCCCCTCTTAACAAATTTTATGAAATCAATCTTGCAATTAGAACAATTTTAAAAACAAAATTTAACTAAAAAAAACATTATCAAATTTGATAATGCTTTTATTTAATCTTAAAAATTTTATGCTTTAACAAGTTCTTCGGCTTTCATTTTTAGTTTTCGTTGCTCGCAAACATCTTCAATTTTCTTTTCAAATATTTTGTTCAAATATTCAATTTCATAATCTTTAATTGTTGCGTCATCATAATGTAAAGTAAATTTATCCATAAGTTTTTGAACTTTTCTTCCTTCCACATTAAGCATTTCAACCATGTTAAATAACCTTACAAACGCAACACTTTCTGCATTATCAAGATGCAAATATGGTGCTAATGTTTTTGTAACATAATCATAATCATCACTTTTCAACGAAATTGTAAATTCATCATACATTTCTGGATAATTTAAAATTTTTAGTTGTGTATTATTTTTGTTCCACACGCAAGCAAAAAGTTCGCCAGTTTCAGCATTAACAGCCCAATTTAGTTTTTTCATCAAATATTCCATAAAAACCCACCTATAAATTAATGTTTAACAATTATAACTCACAATTTACTATATGTCAATATTCAATTTTTATTTTTGCCCGCTAATATTCTCATTTAATATCAAATAGCATTTTCAGTTCTTATTTATAATGGTCAAAAATTTTTCAATTTTTTAAACAATTTCAAACAATAATTCCTTAAAAAAAGAACATATTTTGAAATATGCTCTTAAAAATATTATTATTTTTTTGCTCTTGGCTTTCGTTTTGGTTTGTTATCAGTTTCAACTTCTTCCTTAACTTCAAAAGCCTCTGTCGCTTCTTTTTCTTGAGAAAGTTCGCTTCCATCGCTCATAACGCTGTCAACATCAACAACTTCTTCTTTTTGGTCAACCGAATAAATTCCATCAATGTTCATTTCAATATAAGAACATTTGTTGCCTTCGCCAGTTTTAATCAAAACAATTTTACCGTCAGTTGTTTCAGTTATTTTTTCAATAGTTCCATAAATAAAAGTTTTTGTTAAAACCTTTGAACCAACTTTAATTTCGTTAAGCAAGTTTTGTTGGTTTTGCATATATTTTTTGTTTTTAAAATAACTTAAAACAAACATACCAACACAAGCAACAAGCAAAACAATAATTAAAATAATATTTCCAGTGCTACTGTTATTTGTTCCATCTAATAATAAATTCATAAAATTCTCCTTTTGATAGTTTTATTTTAGCAAAATAATTTTCAATTTACAAACATTTAAAAACAATATTTTAATTTTTTCCATATTTTTTGTAAAATTCGTCACGAAAATCCAAAAGTCGGTCTTCCCAAATGGCTTTTTTAATATCTTCGGTCATTTTAATCAAAAATCTTATATTATGCAAACTTAATAATCTTGCTCCCAAAATCTCGTCAGCATTAATCAAATGTCTTAAATATGCCTTGCTAAAATTCTTGCAACAATAGCAATCGCACTCATCGTCAAGCGGGCTAAAATCTTCTTTGTAAATAGCATTTCTAACCACAACTTTGCCATGGCTTGTAAAAGCCGTGCCATTTCTTGCAACTCTTGTTGGAAGAACACAATCCATCATATCAATTCCCCGAATAATTCCTTCAAGCAAACAATCTGGGCTTCCAACCCCCATTAAATATCGAGGAACGCTTTCTGGATAAAGCGGTTTAAGTTCGTCTAAAATTTCATACATAACTTCTTTTGGTTCGCCAACAGAAAGTCCGCCAATAGCAATTCCTGTGTGAACATAAGGAAGAGTTTTTTCCAAACTTATTTTACGCAAATCTTTATAAAAATTTCCTTGAACAATAGGAAACAAACATTGATTGTCGTTTTTATGATAATTATAACATCTATCAAGCCAACTTAAAGTTCGGTTCATATATTTTTCAGCATCTTGATGACTAACTCCAACACCACTGCATTGGTCAAAAGCCATAATAATGTCCGCACCCAAACTTTCTTCAATTTCCATTGCTTTTTCAGGCGTAAAAAAATGTTTTGAACCGTCTAAATGGCTTTTAAATTCAACGCCTTCATCACTTATTTTGTTTTTTTGTGCAAGGCTAAAAACTTGAAATCCGCCACTATCTGTAAGAATAGGTCTGTCCCAATTCATAAATTTGTGAAGACCACCCGCCTTTTCAACAAGTTTGTGCCCTGGACGCAAATATAAGTGATATGTGTTTGACAAAATTATTTGTGCATTAACACTTTTAAGGTCGTCAGGCGACAAAGTTTTAACAGTAGCTTGCGTGCCAACTGGCATAAAAACGGGCGTTTCAATAACCCCGTGCGGTGTGTGTAATCTTCCAATTCTTGCTCCACTTTGTTTGCAAGTTTTTATAACTTCATAATAAAATTTTTTGTCCATAAATCCCCTTTGTGCCAAAGCACTTTTTTAGTGTTTTGTTTTTATTTGTTTTTTGCCTTACACTTTTTTAATATTTTAAAATTATAATTGATTTATTTTTAAAATTAAATTAACAAACAAGCATCGCCAAAACTAAAAAATCTATATTTTTCTTTAACGGCTTCATTATAAAAATTAAGTGTTTCATTGGTTCCACAAAAAGCCGAAACAAGCATTATAAGCGTGCTTTCTGGAAGATGAAAATTTGTTATTAATCCTTTTACAATTTTAAATTCATAACCAGGATAAATAAAAATATTAGTATTTCCTTTTCCAGCCTTAACAAACCACTTATCGCCAATTTTTTCATTACTGCTTTCTAATGTTCTTACACTTGTTGTTCCAACAGCAAAAACTCGCCTATTCTCTTCTATTGCTTTGTTGATTATGTTTGCACTTTCTTCGCTAATCTCGTAATATTCACTATGCATATCATGAGCAAGAATATTATCAACGCTTACCGGTCTAAAAGTTCCAAGCCCCACGTGCAAAAGCACATTAACAATAATAACACCTTTTTGTTTAAGTTTTTCCAAAAGTTCGTTTGTAAAGTGAAGCCCCGCCGTTGGTGCAGCACTTGAACCTTTTGTTTTTGAATAAACGGTTTGATATCTTTCTTGGTTTTTAAGTTTTTCATGAATATATGGTGGAAGTGGCATTGTTCCAACTTTGTCAAGTTCTTCTTCAAAAATCCCCTTGCACAAAAATTCAACTTCGCCAAGCCCCATTTCGCCTTTACTTTTTACGATGCATGAAAGCGTGTCAGAAAATTTTATTTCGCTTCCAACTTTTGCTTTTTTTGCAGGTTTAAGCAAAACTTCATATTTGTTTTGTTCAAATTTTTTAAGCAAAAAAACTTCAATTTTTGCACCTGTTTCAGTTTTTGTTCCAATAAGCCGAGCGGGAATAACTCTTGTGTTGTTAACAACCAAAACATCACCACTTTTAAGATATTTTTCAATGTCATAAAAATGCTCATGACAAATTTGTTTTGTTTTTCGGTCATAAACAAGCATACGACTATGGTCTCTTGGTTCAACAGGAGTTTGAGCAATAAGTTCTTCTGGCAAATTATAATAATAAGTTTCTTTTTTGTAAATATCCATATTTAAAGCAAAGATTTTTCTTTGCAATTATCCCCCTAATTTTCTTCATTTTTTATAGTTGATAGTTCAATCTTTTTTTCATCACTCAATTTTTTGTTCAAATGTTCATATGCAAGTGGCAAACAAATTCTTCCCCTTGGAGTTCTGGCAATAAAGCCCATTTGCAACAAATAAGGTTCATAAACATCTTCAATAGTAGTTGCTTCTTCGTTGGTTGAAGCCGACAAAGTGTCAAGCCCAACAGGACCACCATTAAATTTGTCAATCATAACTTCCAAAATTCTTCGGTCGGTATAGTCAAGCCCATATTCGTCAACTTCAAGCAAATCTAAACTCTTTTTTGCAATGTCAAGCGTAATTCTATCACTATCTTCAACCAAAGCAAAATCTCTTATTCGTTTTAACAATCTGTTTGCAATTCGTGGTGTTCCCCTGCTTCGTTTTGCAAGACACAAACAAGCATCATCGTCAATTTTTATGCCCAGAATAGAACTTGAACGCAAAATTATTTGTTTAAGTTCATCACTAGAATACATTTCAAGCCTTGCGATAACTCCAAATCTATCACGAAGCGGAGCGGTAAGGTTTCCAGCCTTTGTTGTTGCGCCAATAAGTGTAAAAGGTTGAATTTTCAATCTCATTGCTCTTGCACTTGGACCTTTTCCAACCACAAAATCAAGTGCATAATCTTCCATTGCTGGATACAAAATTTCTTCAACACTTCGGTTAAGCCTGTGAATTTCATCAATAAACAAAACATCGTTTTTGCTTAAGTTAGTAAGTATACTTGCAAGGTCGGCAGCACTTTCTATTGCTGGTCCGCTTGTAATTTTAATTTGACTTCCAAGTTCGTTTGCAATAATGTGCGAAAGCGTGGTTTTTCCAAGCCCTGGTGGACCATAAAGCAAAACATGGTCTAACGCTTCATCTCGTGCTTTTGCCGCTTTTATAAAAACTTTCAAGTTGTTTTTAATTTTTTCTTGACCAACATAATCTTCAAGCCTAGTTGGTCTTAATTTGTTTTCAACTTCAAGTTCACTCTCATTTTTTGTGCTTGTAATAAATCTTTCTTCCATACTACCTACTCATATTTTTCAAAATCTTTTCAATCAAAACTTCAACGCTGTCGCCGTTAACATAATTTTCTCTAATTTTTTTAACCGCATCACTTTTGTTAAGCCCAAGAGCAGTTAAAGCCATTATTGTGTCGTCAATAACATTGTTTTTTAAGTCGATATTCATATTAAAATCAAACATCGAATTTTGCTCTTTCAAGTTTTCGTTCACTTTTTCTTTAAGTTCCAAAACAATTCGTTCGGCAGTTTTTTTGCCAACGCCTTTAAATTTTGAAAGCATCGCACTATCTTCACAAACTATTGCTGTTATAATATCAGTTAAACTTGCCCCGCCCAAAATTGTTATTGCCATTTTAGGACCAACACCACTAACGGTTATTAGTTTCAAAAACAATTCTTTTTCTTGCTTTGTTGAAAACCCAAACAAAAACACGCCGTCTTCTCTTACTTGCATATATGTGAATAATTCACATTCAGTTTTGTTTGATAAACTTAAATTTGTGTTTAACGAAATGCTAACTTCATAGCCAACACCATTCACTTCAACAACAACCGAATTTTCAGTTTTATCAATAATTTTTCCTTTCAAATATGCTATCATTTTACCCTTCTTTAATTGTTTAATTAATTTTGTTTAAATTTTTTTATTTTTTACAAAGATATAATCTACAAAACAAGCAAAGTGGTTGTTAATATTTAAAGTTTCCAATTTGCTGATTTGTTTGCCCATGACAAATTGCCACCGCCAAAGCATCGGCTGCATCATCAGGCTTTGGAATTTGATTTAAGTTCAAAATTGCCTTAACCATATATTGAACTTGGGCTTTTTCCGCCCTGCCTTGCCCAGTTAGTGCTTGCTTAATTTGAAGTGGCGTGTATTCAAACAAATTTCCAAGTTTTTGTTTGCCCCTTTCAACAATCACACCCCTTGCCATTGCGACGTTAATTGCGGTTTTTTGGTTGTTTTGAAAAAACAATTCTTCAAGTGCCATGCAATCAGGCTTATATTTTTCAATCAAATATTCAATGCCGTCAGCAATTTCAACAAGCCTTGTTGGAAAATCAGTGTCTTTATCGGTTGTTATAACCCCATAATCTAAACACTTAATATTGCTTCCAATTTTTTCAATAACACCATACCCCACAATCGCATAACCGGGGTCAATTCCCAAAATAATCACAAATATATTATAAATAAAAAACAAAGTTTAGTCAATCAATAAATTATTAAAAAGAAAATAAAACAAAAAAGTGCCTTAACCCAAATTAAAGCAACTTTTAATTTCAATATAAGCAGTCTTATAACATAAGCAGTCTTATAACAATGTAAATTCTCAAATTTAAAAATTATAAAAATATGAATGCTAACATAAAAAAATTTCAAAATAGAAGTGAACTTCTGTTCATACTAATTGAAATTATTAAAATAATACAATAAAATTTTTAGCAGTTTACATTATGATAAACATCTTGCACATCGTCATTATCTTCTAATGCGTCAATCATTTTTTCAAAACTTTCACTGCTTTTTTCGTCAAGGTCGATATAACTGTTTGGAACAAGTTCAATGTTGGCACTTAAAAAATTAACACCTTTTTGTTTCAAACTTTCTTGAACACCATTAAATTTGTCAGGAGATGAATAAACTTCAAAAACATCGCCGTCATCAACAACATCGTCTGCTTCGGCTTCTATTGCCCATTCAAAAAGTTGGTCTTCTGAAAGATTTTCAGTTTTTTCAATAACAAAAACACCTTTTCGTTCAAACATAAACGAAACGCAACCAGTTTGCCCCAAACTTCCGCCAAATTTGTCAAAGATATGTCGAACATCACCAGCTGCCCTGTTTTTGTTATCAGTTAAAACATTAACAATAACAGCACTTCCGCCAACGCCATAACCTTCATAAGTTATTTCTTCATAATTTCCGCCACCAAGTTCGCCTGCCGCTTTTTTGATTGACCTTTGAATGTTATCATTTGGCATATTATTGTTTCTTGCTTTAACAATAAGGTTATATAGTTTTGGATTTGAATTTGGGTCGCTTCCACCCATTTTAACAGCAACAGCAATTTCTTTTCCAATTTTAGTAAAAACTTTGCCTCGTTGTGCGTCCATTTTTTCTTTTGTGTGTTTTATATTGTTAAATTTGCTATGTCCACTCATAAAATTCCCCTTAAAAAAATAAGTTTGCTTTTTATTATAAAACTTTTTGTTAGTTTTGTCAAAGATTTTTTTGTGTAATCAATATTTTTATTAATTTGTTAAATTATATGCTATAACTGCCATAGAAACTGCAACATTCAAACTTTCAACATTGTTTTGCATAGGAATTGATATTGTTTTTGATGCAAGATTTTTCACTTCGCTTCTAACACCATTCCCTTCATTTCCCAAAATAAGACCAAAAACTTTTGGCTTTTGTTTAAGGTCGAAAAGGTTTTCACCAAACATATCAGCACAATAAACAGGCGTTTTTTTGCAAATTTCTTTTAAATTTTCAACTTCGATTTTTTCAAAGCAAACCTTAAAGACATTGCCCATACTGGCTCGAATTACTTTGTCGTTAAACTCATCAACGCAATCAAGCAAAAAAATCTTTTTTATATTGCACGCAACACTTGTTCTTATTATCGCACCCAAATTTTGTGGGTCTTGAATTTTATCCAAAATCAAAAAATTTCCACTTTCGACTTTTTGTTTTTTTGGTCTAACCACCGCAAAAAAGTTTTGGCTTGTTTGATTAAAACTTAACTTCTTGCTAACATTATCACTAATCAAATTAATTTTATCTTTATATGCCGAAAGATTATGTTTTTCAAGTTCTTTTTTTGTTAAAAGAATTTCCAATATCTCGGCATTTGCTTTAACTGCTTCCAAAAAAATCTTATAGCCTTCAATCAAAACTTGACCACTTAATTCTCGATATTTTTTTTGTTGAAGTTTCATTATTCCTTTAATTTTTTCATTATTAACACTTACAATCTCTTTCATAAAAATCCTTTTAATTTCAAAACTTGCAAAAATACTTTCCAAAACAAAATTAATTTGTATTCACAAAAAGTTATATCACAAAAAAAGCCAAATTGCAAAAACAATCGGGCTTTTATTTTAAAATAATTTTTGAGAACTATCTTGCAAGTTCTTCTTCTTTATTTTCAAAAATTGCTTTAAGTTCTTTGTCTTTTTTAAGGGCTTTTGAAATATAAAGATTATAATAATAGTTTTCTAATGCTTTTTCATAAGGAATGCCGTTTATATCAACTTCTTTGTTTTTTGATGCAACAAATTTTAGCCATGCTTTTTGCATCAAATCAAAATCATCAAAAATAGGAGTTGGATTAATTTCACTATTTAGGCAAAATTGGTTAAATTTGTAACTATTAAATTCTTTGCCCGCATTTGTTATTTTTGCAACAAAATAAGGCTCTCCTTGTTTTGTTTTTCCAACCTTATAACTAACTTCGTCAAGATTAAAAAACTTGCCAAAAAATTCATCAAGTTCTTTTTTCCCAAAATCTTTTAAAAATGTTCCTTCAAACGCATTTGCCATATATGTTCCCCTTTATGTTAAATTAACAAACAAAAACTTGTTTTGCTTGTTTGATTATTTTCTATATTAATTATATAAATTATATAACATATTGTCAAACAAAATTTGATTAAAAAAAACAAAAAGTGCCAAAAATACACTTTTTATTTATAACATTTATTTTTATTTTAATCAGCAAAATGAAATTCAATTTTACGCCCTATCCAAATTAATTGTAAAAAAATATTTAATTTTTTCATTTTTATATTTATCATTTATCGTTTGCTTGATGTCTTCAAGTTTAATGTCTTTTCCAAAAGGAATAACCACATCAAAAAACACTCTAACATAAGTTTTTTCAAAAATCATTCTAAAATCATGAATTGAAATTGATTTGTCAATAGATTTTAAAATTTCAATAATTTTTGCTTTGTTTTTGTTAACTTTTTCATTTCCAATTTGCACTGGGTCAATGTGAATAGACAAACTAATATTATAATCTTCTTTAAAAGTTCGCTCAATTTTGTCAATAACATTATGTGCCTTAATCATGTTTGTTTTGCTGTCAACTTCAACATGAACAGATGCAAAATTATGATTTGCACCATAACTGTGAAAAATAAAATCATGAACACCCAAAACATATCTATAACTTAAAATTCGATTTTTCAAATTTTGAACAAATTTTGGGTCTAAACTTTCACCCAAAAGCGGGCTTATTGTATCTTTAACCAGTTTGATGCTGTTAAAAATAATAAAGATTGAAACCAAAAGCCCAAACAATCCGTCCAAACTAAAATTGATTTGACCAAATATGTTTATACAGATCATAGCACAAATTGTGCAAAGTGTTGAAATAATATCATTTCGGCTATCAATACTACTAGCCTTCAAAACTTCACTTTTAATTGCTTTTGCAAAATTAGAATACAAAATCATTTGAAGAAACTTTATAAAAACACCCACTCCCAAAATTATATAAACAAATTTATTTACAACAACGGGTTCGTTTGAAACCAATTTTTCGATTGAACTTTTGCACAAAATTGCACCAATCATCAAAACAACAACGCTTATAATCAATGCCATAACTTGTTCATATCTTGCGTGCCCAAAGGGATGCTTGCTGTCGGCTGGCTTGTTTGAAAGTTTAAATCCCACAAGCATAATAATTGAACTTCCCACATCAGATAAGTTATTAATAGCATCTGCAATAATAGTTATGCTTCCACAAAAAAATCCAATAAAAAATTTTGTTGCAAACAAAATAAGATTTGTAACAAGCCCAAATATTCCAGCAAAAAAGCCGTATCTAATTCTAACGGCACTATCTTCTGTGTTTTGATAATTTTTTATAAAAACCTTTTTGATTAAATTCATAACTTTCACTTAAATTTATATGTAAAACCAAAATTTAATTTTACTTTTAATTAAAAATTTTTTTAAAAAAAGTGCACAAGGCACTTTTAAAACAAAATTAATTAGATTGATTTTTTAGCAGTTTCGCAAAGTAGTTTAAATGCTTCAGCATCACTAATTGCCATTTCGCTTAAAACTTTTCTGTTTAGGTTAATATTGTTTGCTTTAAGACCATGCATGAATTTTGAATAACTAATGTCGTTTAGTCTGCAAGCAGCATTGATACGAGCAATCCATAGTGTTCTGAAATCTCGTTTTTTGTTTCTTCTTCCAATATAAGCATGGCTTTCGGCTTTTCTAACGCTTTGTTTTGCAACACGATATAGTCTTGAATGACTTCCCCAATATCCTTTTGCTTGTTTTAAAACTTTTCTACGCTTTTTTAATGCGTTATTACTTCTTTTAATTCTCATATCCTAGCCCCCTATACGCTAACCATGTTTCTAATAGTTTTTTCTTGTGCTTTAGAAACATAAGTTGCTTGTCTTAAATCTCTTTTTCTTTTTGTTGTTTTTTTAGTTAAAATGTGTCTTCTGTTTTGTTTGTTTCTTTTAACTAAACCGCTTTTTAAAACTTTAAATCGTTTTTTTGCGCCACTATGACTTTTTTGTTTTGGCATAATAAATTCTCCTTTAAATTATTTTTTTTGACCAATTATCATGGTTATATCTCTTCCTTCTAGTTTAGGTTCTTTTTCAATCACCCCAGCATCACCAATAAGACTTGCAAATTTTTTCATAATTTCAATGCCTTGTTCTGGATAAGCCTGTTGACGACCTTTTAATCGAATGCTAACTTTAACTTTATTGCCTTCTTCCAAGAAATTTTTGGCGTTTTTAACACGATAATTAATATCATAGTCGCCAATAGTTAATGATAATTGAATTGTTTTAATTTCTTGAGCCTTGTTTTTTTTGCGTGCTTCTTTTTCTTTTTTGATTTGGTCAAATCTATATTTGCCATAATCCATAAGTTTGCACACAGCAGGATTTGCATTTGGTGAAATCAAAGCAAGGTCAAGGTCTTTTTCTTTGCTTAAATTTAATGCTTCACTCAAACTTACAATTCCAAGTTGCTCGCCGTTTTCACCAACAAGCCTAACTTCTTTTGCAACAATTTGTTCGTTAATTAATAATTCTTTAATAATTAAAATCCCCCTTATAAAAGAAAAAAGTGAATATACAAATATCCACACTAAAAAATTATATTAAATAAAATTTTTAGGACCAACTAAGCTAAGCCTTTTTGGTGAGAAATGGATATTTCTACTTTTAACATGATTATTATATCTCACTTTTTTTTGTTTGTCAACGAAATTTTTTAAAAATGTAAAAATTTTTTTTAAAAGAAAATAATAAAATTAAAAATTATTTAGACAAACCTTCTTCTTCGTCTTTTTTTGCTTTTTTCAATTCTTCTTGTTTTTCAAGATAAGCCTTTATAGCAATAGCGGTTGCATCATATTCGCCATCGCCTTCATATTTTCTTGTTGATTCTCTCCAACCATCAAGATAATCTTTTTCCATAACACTCCCCCAATAAAAAAATTATATTTTTATTATATCTCATAATTCAATATTTGTCAAGGTTGTATTATTTTTTATCTTTTAATTTCAAAGTCATTTTTTGAGTTTCACCATTTGGATAAACATTTGTAAAAGTAACAATGCCTTGCTCTTTATCAATTTCAATTTTAGTTTTATCGTTTATAAATTTTCCATTTTCATCTAATTTTAAATTTTCAAAATCAAAATTTCCACTTTTTTCTTTTAATATAAATTTACTCTTTTCGTTTTTCATATATCTTTTTCCTTTACTTTTTTGGAACATAAACTGGAACTTTAAATTTGTTTAAAGCAATATTAATAAAATCAATGATAGTAAACACAAAAACAAAAGCAAATAATATTGATGCAAAAAATTCAAAATAGGCAAAAGTTTTGTCGCCTGAAATTTTTAACACTTCAAAAAATGCAAAAACAAAAGAATACACCGAAATAACAAGGTTTAATATTGCCCTAACATATTTTCCAACATAAAAATAATGACCGCCAAAAAAACCTAATAACCCGCAATACAAAAGCAACTTTTTTTTGCTAACATCACTTGGCAAAACATTTGTTTCAATAACAAGGTCGCCATCACCACTTCGTTTAAGTTCTTTTGCTTTTTTGTTTGAAGCATTTTCAAGGCTATTCATTTTAAATCCGCATTTAAGGCAAATTCCATTTTTGCCATCAACTTTTCCATAACAATTAGGACATCTCATTTAACTCTACCCTTTCTTTAATCAAATTTTTTATTAAATCAATATTTTCTTTCGTTTGGCTTGAACAAAATATAATATCATCTTTTCCAACATTCATGTTTGTTGCAAGCATAAGTTTTTGGTTGTTACGCTTGCTTTTTGCAATTTTGTCGCTTTTTGTTGCAATGATTTTGAAAGGAAGATTATAGAAATTTAAAAATTTTAACATTTGTTTGTCGTCTTCACTTGGATTATGCCTAATATCCACAAGCAAAAGCACAAATTTTTTATCTTCCTTTTCGGCAAAATAATCTTCAATCAAACTTGACCAATTTTTTTCATTTTGCTTTCCTGCCTTATGAAACCCATATCCTGGCAAATCTACCAAATAAAAACTTTTGTCAACCAAAAAATAATTTATTAGTTTAGTTTTGCCTTGCGTCCCGCTTGTTTTTGCCAAACGATTGTTATTAAAAATTGCATTAATCAAACTGCTTTTTCCACAATTCGACCTTCCAGCAAAGCAAACTTCAAACTTATCGT
Source organism: uncultured Clostridia bacterium (assembly GCA_934757845.1). GTDB lineage: Bacteria > Bacillota > Clostridia > Christensenellales > UBA1242 > UBA7868. The sequence continues at coordinate 94,075 of CAKVLQ010000002.1, read as the reverse complement.
CAAAAATAAAATCAGATTTTTTATAGCACCCTTTTACATATTCACAATTTTTCATATTTTTATTTTATCAAAAACAAAAAATTTTGTAAAGTAACCTTAAAAGTTTTGTTTAAATATAATGAAATATATCGAAAGATAAAAAGGAAAAATCATGAAAGAACCATTACTATCAATAAAAAATTTAAGTTTAACATATCATTCAAAAGACGGCGAAATAAAAGCCGTTGACAACATCTCGTTTGATGTTAACAGTGGCGAATTTGTTGCCATAGTTGGTCCGTCAGGCTGTGGAAAAACAACAATACTTAATATGATTGGCGGATTAATTTCAAAATCATCGGGCGAAATTTTGCTTGAAAACAAAAAAATTCATGAAAAAACTGGTGGCAAAACCTCTTTTGAAAACACTATTGGCTATATGTTTCAAAAAGACCACCTTTTTGAATGGCGAACAATTTTTGAAAATGTAAAATTAGGTCTTGAATTTGACAAAAAACTTACTAAACAAGACAAAAAGGCAAAAGAAGAATATATATCTTTTTTGCTTGAAAAATATGGATTAAAAGATTTTAAAAACAAACACCCTCGGGAACTTTCAGGCGGAATGCGTCAACGGGTGGCGTTAATTAGAACTTTAGCACTAAATCCAAAAATTTTGCTTCTTGACGAGCCTTTTTCTGCCCTAGACTTTCAAACACGGCTTAATGTTTGCGATGACATAAGTTCAATAATCAGCAAAGAACACAAAACGGCAATTTTGGTAACTCACGATATCAGCGAAGCAATAAGTCTTGCAGACAAAGTTATAATTTTAACAAAAAGACCCGCAAAAATTAAACAAATTGTTGACATAAACTTAAAAGAAAGCGGGCTTCCGCTTAAAAGACGGGAAAACAAAAATTTTTCAAAATATTTTGAACAAATTTGGAGTAATATTAAAGATGAAAAATAATAAAAAAAACAAAAAGATAAATTCATTAAATTTTTCACAAGAACACAAAAAATATTTGAAAAAAGAAAAGCAAAAAAAGGCTTTTATAATATCAGCACGAATTTTGCTTCTTGTTTTTTTGCTTGCCTTGTGGGAACTTTTAACACGCGTTGGAGTGATGGATAGTTTTATTTTCAGTTCCCCATCACGAATAATCAATCAAACAGTTATGCTCTATAATTCGGGCGAACTTTTCTATCATATTTGGATAACTTTAAAAGAAGCCATAATTGGTTTTGTTTTGGCAACAGGTCTTGGAACTCTAATTGCAATTATTTTATGGTGGAGTGAATATACAAGAAAAATATTAGAACCATATATTGTTGTTTTAAACAGTCTTCCAAAAATTGCCCTTGGACCAATTATCATAATTTGGTTTGGTGCAGGAACAAAAAGCATAATTGTTATGGCAATATTAATCACAATAATTATCACAATTTTAACTATGCTTTCTGCCTTTATTTCTTGCGACAATGACAAAATCATGCTTCTAAAAAGCATGGGAGCAAACAAATTTCAAATCTTAACAAAATTAATAATTCCAAACGCTATGCCCGAATTTATAAGTTTGCTAAAAATAAATGTTGGTATGACATGGATTGGAACAATTATGGGCGAATATCTTGTTAGCAAAGCCGGTCTTGGATATTTGATTGTTTATGGCGGTCAAGTGTTTAAACTTGATTTGGTTATGACCGCAACAGTAATTTTATGCATTCTTGCAGGGCTTATGTATTATTTTGTTGCCTTGTTTGAAAAGCATTTCAAAAAATATTAAAAAAGACTTATCGAAATTAATAAGCCTTTAAAAATTAATCAATTAATAAATTTTTTTAATATAAAAAAAATCCACCAAAAATGGATTTTTTGTTATTTTAAACTTCCAACCATAAGCATAACAAAGGCAATAACAACCAAAATCATTCCAACAAGTTTAAATGAAATATAAACTCTGTCATCACTTGCAATAAAATTGGTTTTTCTTATTGTTTTTGTAATTCGTCTTGCAAGACAAATAATGGCAAAGCCCAAAGCACCCAAAATTAAAGAAGTTAAAAATTCTGTTGTTGTTAGTGCATCAATTAATGTTTTTGTTGCATTTAATAAACTGATTAACATAAAATTCTCCTAAAATATATTTTTATTATAGTCAATAAAAAACATTTCGTCAATACCCAATTTAAAATTTATTTGGTTTTTTTGTAAATTTTAACATATTTAACAATATATTGAATGATTGCTATAATAGCAAGAACCACTGCCACAGCCACTGCAATTATGTCATAAGGATTAATTGCAATATGAAAGAAGCACGAAAATAATGCTGCCCCCATAAACATGGTTGTTAATTTTCCAAACCAATTTGCTTTAACAGTTATTTTGTTAAAATACAAAATTGAACTTAATATTATAGAAACCAAATCAATGCAAAGCAGAATAACAAACAAATAAAATGGAAGCACTTGTTTTATCATAAAGCAACACATAATGCTTAATCTTAAAATTTTGTCGGCTAGTGGGTCTAAAACTTTTCCAAGATTTGTTATTTGATTTGCACTTCTTGCAATAAGACCATCTAAAATATCCGTAAAGAACGCAAGCAAAAAAGTTAGAACAGCAAAAAGTGGAAAACCATCAAGATAAAAAGTTGCGTCCAAATAAAAAAGAATAAAAAACGGAACCAATACGATTCTGAAAATTGTTAAAATGTTTGCAGTAGTTAATTTTCTATCCATAACAAATATATTATCACAAATTATTAAAAAAAACAATAATTTAACATTTTTTTTAAAATTTTAATATGATAATTTTATAAGGAGGAAAAAATGAAAAAAATAGCAATAGTTATTCTTGCTTTTTTTATTGGATTTAGCACCATGCTTTTTGGTTGCAAAGACAATAATTTGATAAGAATAAACGAAGTTACTCACAGCATATTCTATGCCCCATTATATGTGGCAATAAATAATGGATATTTTGCAGAATATGGCTACAAAATTGAACTTACAAACGGCGGTGGTTCAGATGCTTCAATGACAGCGTTATTAAGCGATTCTGCCGATATTGCCTTAATGGGACCTGAAACTGGTGTTTATGTTAACGCTGGCGGAAAACAAGACGCTCCATTGATTTTTGGTCAATTAACAAAGCGTGATGGAAGTTTCCTTGTTGGAAAAGTTAACGAGCCTAATTTTGATTGGAAAAACTTAAAAGACAAACACATCATTGCTGGAAGAAAAGGTGGCTCACCTGCCATGAGTTTGCAATACGCAATCGAAAAAAATGGTCTTAACATAAAAACCGACCTAAACTTTGATTTGAGTGTATCATTTAATAACACTGTTGGTGCTTTCACTGGCGGAACTGCTGATTATGTTACTGTTTTTGAGCCAACTGCAAGCGAACTTGTGCGTGAAAATAAAGGCTATATTGTGGCTTCCGTTGGTCAAGAAGCAGGAGAAATTCCTTTCACTTGTTTCTCGGCAAACAAAAGTTATATTGCATCAAACCCAGAAAAAATTGAAAACTTCTTAAAAGCAATTCAAAAAGCATATAACTTTATTATGACCGCTGACATTGATGATGTTGTTAAAAGTTTAAAACCAAGTTTCTCATCTTCAAGTGATGAAAGCATAAAAGCAAGCATTGAAAGTTATAAAAGAATTGATGCTTGGTGTTCAAGTCCAGTTATGACAGAACAATCATATAATCGATTGTTAGATATGCTAATTAATGCTGGCGAACTTACAACAAGAGTTGATATTGGCAAAGTTGTTGACAACACAATAGCAAAAAAAATTGTTGCATAATGATAAAATCAAACTTTCAACAAAACCATAAAATTTAATAAGCAAAAATTAAGGAAGCAATCATGCTTCCTTTTTTATAAAAATATTTTGTTAACATAAAACAGAATTTCATTAAAATAATATTTTTATCAAGAATTAATTTTCAATCAAAAAGTAATTAATAATAAATTTAATAAATAAAGATTAAATCACTTTAACAATCTCTTTTTTAAGTTTCATTATAATCTTTTTTTCAATTCTTGAAATATAACTTTGACTAATTCCAAGCATATCGGCAACTTCCTTTTGAGTTTTTTCTTCAAAATTATTAAGCCCAAACCGCAAGTTTATAATCTCCTGCTCTCGTTTTCCAAGTTTGCTTACTAGGTCTAGCAAAATTTTTTGTTCACAAGCACTCTCCAAATTTTTTGTAACACTATCACTATCAAGCGTTATTACATCAGCAAGCACAAGTTCATTTCCTTCACTATCAACATTAAGTGGTTCTTCCAAACTAATTTCATTTTTGGTTTTAACTGTTTTTCGCAAAAACATTAAAATTTCATTTTCTATGCACCTTGAAGCAAAAGTGGCAAGTTTTATATTCTTTTCCAAATTAAAACTTTTAATTGCCTTAATAAGCCCAATAGAACCAACCGAAATCAAATCTTCCAAACTTTCACCCGTGTTATCAAACTTTTTGGCAATATAAACAACAAGCCGAAGATTATGTTCAATAAGTTTATTTCGGGCTTCGTTTCTAATTTCTTCATATTCATCGCCAATTAAAGAAAGATTTTGAGCATAATAATTTTCTTCATCAAGCGATAATGGGCTTGGCAACGCTTCGTTTTGACAAAGATAAAAAATAGTTTTTGCATCTAAATCAAAGTCAAAATCAAAAAGTTTTTTTATAATTTTTTTAATCAAAAAAGGCAATTTCATAAATTCTCTCCTACATCAAATTTTTATTTAATAATGCACTATATCCAATGTCCGAAACAAAACTTTTAAGTGTTAGTCCAATTATTGCGTCATTAATTATATGCACCGAATTTTGAATATAAATCTCTAACTTATCAATTTGGACAACCAAAATTTTGTTCACATTTTTGCCAATGCTCAAAGTTTCAATCGTGTGGGCATTTTTAAACACCTTGTTAATGTTGCCCTGCTTATTCAAAACTATATCGGCAAGATTAACTTCTTTTGTTAAGTTTTTCAGGCTAAAAAAGTCAACAATAGTTATTGGCTTTTTTGTTATGTTGTCAACCAAATTATTCCCACTATCCAAAAAGCCCAAAATTTCGTCAAAATTTCCATTATTTTCTAAAACAATTTTATAAACAAAATTATTAACATTTTTTCGTTTATAAAAATTTTTGAATATGTTTTTAACCACCAAAAAAACAAAAAATACAATTACGCAAATAACTCCAAGTGGCAAACTATAACTTGAATAATTTGACGGCGAAAAGTTTTTATCAAACATAACAAGTAAAAACAAACAAACTCCGCCAAACAAACAGGTCAAAAGCAAAAAAGTTAAATAATAAAGCACAAATTCTTTTGCCTTTTGCCATTTTTTTAGCATCAAAACCATAACCAAACTTAATAAAATTTTAAGGCAAATCGAAAACCAAAAAATGTTCAAAAACAATGGATAACAAAGCGAAATAACGCTTCCAAGCAAACTTGATAAAACAATGTTCAGTTTTTTTATTTTCGCCTTTAAAACGCCTTTTAAAGATAACAAAATAAAAAAATTAATAACAAAATTATCAATCAAAATTTGTTCTATGTATATAACCATGTTTACTAAAATTATAAAATAAAAAAGCATAAAAAAAATGAGAAAAATAATATTATTTTCTCATTTCTTGACAAGTTTATTTTAATGTAATATTTCTATTTTTGCTTTTTAAAATTATTTAATATATGTTTAAAATTTTTTATTTTTATTTGTTTGTTGTTTTATTAGTATTTTTTATTTGTTCTATTTTTTATTTGGCTTTTTCTCTCTTTTTTCAATTAGTTTATTTTTTTATCTTTTTTTAATAAAAAAATGCCAAAAATTTGGCATTTTAAATCAAATTAATTTTAAAATTAGCATCAAGTTGAGAAAGCAATTTTATTGCATTTTTTGACAAATTTATAAAAGGTGCTTTTCCACCCTTTGAAACTTTAACAAAAAGTTCAAGTTGAATAAACCCATTATTTTCTTTAACAATTTTGTTAACCATATCAACTTTTGAAATAAACAACTGCAAAATTGTGGCAATCGCAATTTCAGGTTCTTTGCTTTTTGCCGAATTTGTTGCAATTTGAAAAAATCCAAGCCCTTTTGGGTTAAATAAATTTTGTGTTGCATCTTTTTTTTGAACAATTCTGCTTGCGTTAACATTCAAAATTTTGGTTAAAATATTAGGATTAAAATCGCTATCAAAAAATATGGTTAGTTCTGCACTACTTTCAAAATATTCTTGTTTTTTCATTATTTTTATTTACCTTTAATTTTTCGTAAAAATGGAGGAATATCACTATCAATTTCAACTCTTGTATTGTTTAAAGCGCTGTTGCTTGAATAACTTGGAGCACTTTGAGCAGGTTCTGGTTGAACTTCTTGTTGTTGTTGTTTGTTAAACAAACTTTGATGAGTTGGAACACTTGGTTGTGGTTTTTGCAAAGTGATGTTTGGATTGTTTTTATATTGATTAATAAATTTTTCATAACGATTTTTGTTGTTTTCTTCAACATTGGCATTAGACAAAGATTTTTCAAAACTTGCCCCGTCAAAACCTGTTGCAATCAAAGTAATTTCAACTTCATCGTCCATATTAGCGTCAATTCCTGCACCAAAAATAATGTTACAATCTGGGTCAACAACTTCTTTAACAAGGTCAACTGCTTGATAAATTTCTTCAAGTGGCAAATCAACATCGCCCTTAACATTAATAAGCACGCCAGTTGCTCCGCTAATTTCAGTTTCCAAAAGAGGACTATAAACAGCATTTTTAACTGCTTCAAAAGTTTTGTTTTCGCCTTTTGCTTTGCCAATTCCCATGTGAGCAAAACCTTTGTTTTTCATAACAGTTCTAACATCAGCAAAGTCAAGGTTAATCAAACTTGGAGTTATAATAAGGTCAGTAATTCCTTGAATACCTTGTCTTAAAACATCGTCAGCATATCTAAACGCATCAAGCATACTTCCTTTTGGCATAACTTGCAAAAGTTTTTCGTTTGGAATAACAACCAAAGTGTCAACATATTTTTTAAGATTATCAATACCTTTTTCAGCATGAGCAAGCCTTCGTGAGCCTTCAAATCCAAAAGGTTTTGTAACAACAGCAACGGTCAAAATTCCCATTTCTTTGGCAATTTGTGCAACAACAGGAGCAGCACCAGTTCCTGTTCCACCGCCCATACCAGCAGTAATAAACACAAGGTCTGTTCCTTCCAACGCTTGCATAATTTCTTGCTTGCTTTCTTCGGCAGCCTTCATTCCAACTTCAGGGTCAGCACCAGCGCCCAAACCTTTTGTAAGTTTTTCGCCAATTTGAATTCTTGTTTCGGCTTTTGAAGTTATCAAGGCTTGTTTATCTGTGTTCATGGCACAAAATTCAGGACCTTTAAATTCATAATTAATCATTCGGTTAACAGCATTGCAACCGCCTCCGCCAACTCCGATAACTTTAATTCTTGCAACAGCAACTTGGTCATTAAACATAATTAATTTTCTCCTCTTTTAAAAATCTTTTGAAAAAAACTTCTTTTGATGCTTTTTTCTTGTGTAATTGCTAAATCTAGTAACGATAACAAACTTGAAAAGTGTGGTCTGTTCATTTGTGGAACACTTGGTGCAATAAATTCAAAATTTTTGCCCATTTGCTTGCCCAAATAGTCTTTTGCTCCTTTCAAATAATTAAGACCGCCACCAGTAATATAAATAGGTAAATAAGTTTTTGGTGCATTAAATTCGTTGGTATTTAATATTTTTTTAAACACATCGCTAAACATTTCAAGCCTTGCCAAAATAATTTCATTAACAAGTTTTGCCGAAACTGGTTGAACATTTGAGCCCACATTCACTTCATAAAAATCATTATCAGTTGCATCTAAACTCAAAACCACTTTTCGTTTCAAATTTTCGGCTTGTGCAAACGAAAGATTAAGACATTGACACAAATCTCCTGTTATATGTCCACCGCCCATACTAAACGCTTTTAACGCCAAAAGTCCATCGCCTTTAACCAAACAAACACTGGTTGTGATATAACCGCAGTCAATCAAAATTGCCCCGCTGTCCCTAACTTCTGGGTCAAGCAAATATAATGCTTCACTTAAACTTGATGAAATAAATTCAACATTATAAATATCAATATCATTCAAAGCACTACTAACAAGGTTAATAAATTTTTTGTCGGTTAATATATAAGATATTAAAACATTAAGTTTGCTTGTAACTTCGCCAACAGGGTTCACAACTTTTCGATTATCGTCCAAAATAAAGAAAATAGGGCTTCGATTAATCACAAAAGTGTTTTCGTCAAACTTTTGGCTTGCGTCAAAAATTTCAAAAATGTCAGCATCTTTCACTCGTTTTCGTTTTGGAAAAGTAACATTAACTTCTTTTGTTTCAACATAACTAAATTCGCTTGGAACACTAACATATATTTTTTTAATTTTGTATCTCAAATTTTCGCCGGCTTTTTTAACGCAATTTTGGATTGCCAAAGCAAAGCCCGCTTCGTCAAAAAACTCTCCCCCACTAAATCCATCATAATTTTCTTCCGCACTAGATTTAATGTTGAAAGTGTTGTTTATTCCTTTGTCGCCAATAATAACTGAAATTTTAGACGAACCAATATCCAAAACCGCAGTGTCCAAACTCATCATCGCATTATCCTTTGTTTAAATTATATAAAATCAAATCACAAAATGTCAACATAAAAAAACATTTTTTATGCCAAATTTTAGCAATTTATAAAGTCATTATAATACAAAATTTTGCACAAATCAAGCAAAACCAAAAAAAATTTATAAAAATTTATATTTTTGCATATTTATTAAAACAAAAGCAATTAATCAATCTCCAAATTGTCAAAATTAAAAACTTCACTATCAAAAAATTCTTGCATACTCATGCCAAGTTCACGAATTATTAAAGCCATATTTTTAAAATTTGGTGTTTGATATTTACAATTTAAAATATCAGTAAGCGTGCTGTGATATAAACCCGTTTGTTGACCAAGTTTATATTGTGTCATATTTTTATTCTTTAAAACTTCTCTTACTCTGCTTGCAAACGCTTTGTTTAACTTCATTTTTAATCCTTACTCACAATCTAAATTTTCTTCATCAAAAAGCGAACTTTTAAAAAATTCGTCAACAGTAATTCCAAGAGTTCTTATAACTGTTATTAATGTTGTTAAATTAACACCTTTATATCTTGCATACATAAGTGAAGTTAAAGTGCCTTTTGATAAACCTGAATTTATTTCTAACCTATATTGCGTCATGTTTTTTTCTGCCAAAATTTCTCTTATTCTTGTTGCTACCGCCATAGATATTTTCATATTAGCCAATCTCCAAATCTTCACTTTTAAACAAAGAACAATCAAGAAATTCTATAACTGTAATATTAAAAGCATCGGCAATTTTAAACACAACAGATAGTGTTGGGCTTTTTGTGTGATTTGTATATAAATTTTTTAAAGTCGAAAGTGGGATACATGAAATTTTTGATAATTTATATAAAGACCAACCATTTTTAAATAACAACTCATCAATTCTTTTTGCCACTGCTTCATTAATTTTCATAAAACAAACTCCTACAAATCTAATTCTTCACTTTCAAAAATCGGGCTATCAAAAAATTTAGATACAGTTATACCTAATGCTCTAATGATTATTATTAATGTTTTAACATTGCAACTATCTCTTTTTGCATTCATTATGTCCATCATTGTTGCGTGAGAAATCCCAGCATTTTGCTCTAACCTATATTGTGTTATATTCTTTTCTTTAAAAATCTCTCTTAATCTTATTGAAATTGCATTTGATATTTTCATTTTTCAATCTTCCAAATCAGTAGTTTTAAACATCGGGTCATTGAAAAAATCAAAAATTGAAATTTCAAGACCATCGCAAATTGACTTTAATGTTATAATGCCAGGATTTTTACTTTTCCCATAAAATATACTTGTTATAGTGCTTGGCTCAACGCCCGAAATTGTGCCAAGTTTGTTAGGCGTTATATCCCTTTCTTCACACAAATCCAAAATTCTTTTTGTTATTGCTTGCAATGTTTTCATAAAAATCTCCACGATATATCCTTAAATTTAGTTTATCATTGACATTTTTAATTATTCAGGGATATATCCTTGACTTTTTTGACCCAATATGAGAATATAAACGATATATTCTTGACATTGGAGGTTTAACTATGCTAAACTCAACCACCTGTTGCTTTTCGGGGCATCGTGCACAAAGTTTGCCGTGGGGGTTTAATGAAAAAGACGAGCGGTGCAAAAAAATGAAATCTCGGCTTAAAAAAGAAATTATAAGTGCAATAAATAATGGTTATTCAACATTTATTTGTGGAATGGCACTTGGCTTTGACACTATTTGTGCCGAAATGGTTTTGAAACTTAAAAAACATTATCCGCACATAAAACTTATTGGCGCTCTTCCTTGCAAAACGCAAGACAAACTATGGAGCGAAAAAGACCAAAAAAGATATAGGCGTCTGCTTAAAAAACTTGATAGCATAAGGTGCATTTATGATAATTATATTGGAAGCGAGTGCATGATAGAGCGAAATAGGTTTATGATAAACAATTCTTCGCTTTTAATTGCTCTTTTTGGTGGAAAATCAGGTGGAACAAAAAGCACTATTGATTATGCAAAAAAACAAGGGGTTAAAATTGTTGTTATAACTCCTTAAAAGTTTAAAATTATTTCTAAAAATAAAAAAAGCCGGTTAATTACCCGCTTTAACAAAAAATCAAGCATTTTGCTTGATTATTTTGTGGTTTTATAACCAACGATTTCGCCGTCATTATTTTCATAAACAACAATTTTTATGTTTGATTTGTTAGTTTCATTGTCATAGGTTGAAAGTGCAAGCATAAATTTGCCCATAAGCCTATTATTTGCGTTTTGCAAAACAATTTCTGCCCCTGTTCGCATTTTTATTGTAATATTAAGTTCTTTTGTGGTTGCATTTTGGCTCAAATCAATTTCTTTAAATTCAGATTTCAAAACCCTAACATCACTTCGATATGCCAAAAGTTCAACAGAAAGGCTTTTTAAAATGTTGCTATAATCATTATTTAAAACTTGTCCAGCCAAAACATTTTCAAAATATTCGCCTTCAACATTCACAAAAATTGAATTTAGATAGGTGTTTTGATAACTTGTTTGATTATTCAAAACTTTAAGTTCGTCATCTAAAATCATATAACCTTTCAAACTATTATCTTCATAACCTTTAATGCACAAAAGTTCATTTCGCTCAATAGCATTAACTCTTAATGTGCTTGGAAAAATCGTTTCTATGTTCAAAACTTTAATATAAGGGTTGTTTTCTTCCAAATTCTTAATATATTCATTTTTATTGCAAAAGAACACACTCTTGCCCATTTTAAAGCCACCAGACGCCAAAATTTGCTCGTTTTGACCCGTTAAATTTATTGTTTCACTCAAAAAATTAAGTTCAACATTTCTCACGCAAAAAATTGCGCTTGACAAAATAACCATAAGCACAATAAATGCAAGTATAATAAGAACTATTGTTAAACTTTTGTTTTTTTTCATATTATTCAATTAGTGTAATGTTTGCATTCAAACTGTTAAGTTCTTGCATAAGGTTTTCATAACCCCTATTAATGTGGTGAATTTCGTCAACAATAGTGTAACCTTTTGCATTAAGCCCAGCAAGCACCAAAGCCGCACCAGCACGCAAATCAGTTGCACAAACTTCCGCCCCACTTAATGTTTCAACGCCGTTAATAATTGCAAGTTTGTCTTTAACTGTTATTTTTGCACCCATTTTGATTAATTCAGGAATATGTTTAAACCTAGTTTCAAACAAATTTTCTTTCACAACGCTTGTTCCATTTGCCACCGACAAAGCACTTACAAGTTGAGGTTGCAAATCGGTTGGAAAGCCTGGATAAGGATTTGTTTCAACATCAATTTTTGATATTTTTGAATTAACTTTCAATTTTATTTTATCATTTTTTATATCCAAATTGCAAGCACTATTTTTAAGTTTTGAAATTAAACTATAAATATGGTCGGGGTTAATATTGCAAATTTCGACATCTCCCCCACAAATTATGCCCGCCAAAAGATAAGTTCCCGCAATAATTCGGTCAGAAATTGGCGTATATTCAACAAACCTTGCAAAAGTTTTAACACCTTCAATAACAATTATTCCATCGCCCGCACCCGAAATTTTTGCTCCCATTTTGTTCAAAAAATTTTGAAGGTCAACAATTTCAGGCTCTCGTGCCGCATTAAAAATTCGTGTTCTTCCCGCAATGTTTACAGCCGCCATCATAATGTTTTCGGTTGCCCCCACAGACGGAAAATCAAGATGAATGTCTGCTGGCTTCATGTTTGTTCCATCACAATCTAAATAGCCATGTTCTTCAATAATTTGGCAGTTTAACGCTCTTAATCCTTTAAGATGCAAATCAATAGGTCTATTTCCAATGTTGCACCCGCCCGGAAATGAAATTTTTGCTTTTTTAAATTTTGCAAGCATAGGTCCAAGCATAAAAATTGAACTTCTTATGCCTTTTGTTAATATGTTAGGAATAAAATATGTATTCAAATTTTCGGTGTTTATAATTGTCTTGTTTTGAGATTTGTTAATTTCGCACCCAAGATGCTCTAAAATTTTCTCCATATTTTCAACATCTGAAAATTTTGGAAGATTGTTCAAAACAACTTCTTTTTCACACAAAATCGCCCCCGCAAGTATTGGAAGCGTGGCATTTTTGCTTGTTGCCACATTAATTTTGCCAAAAAGGGAGTTCCCACCATAAATTTTGTATTTACTCATATTCTAGTTTATGAATTTGAATATTTTTTTGTGTTTGTCAAATTTTTGTTGATAACTGATTATTTTTACTCAAATTTATATTTATTCATTTTATTGCATATTTAGTCGGTTGCCAATTATGATGCTTATTCATCACAGAAAGTCCAATTTAAAATATAAACCTTGACTTAATTGTTTTTTTTATTTATAATTATATAAGTTAATTTTATTTTAGGAATTTTAAAATAATTTTATAGAAGTTTTAAATTAATTTTATTTTAGGAGTTTTTATGTTCGTTGAAAGAGTTAAAAAAGATGAACTTGATATGTTTGCAGAAATTTATAATTGCCACATTAAAGGCTTTAAAAAATCAGGCAAAGAATTATTCCCCGTTATTTCAATAGATTTTATAACACAAAAAAATAATCACCCAAAATTTTTGCTTAAAGATTTTGAATGTATCGCCCTTGAAAAAAGTCAATTTTTTAATGACAAATTAACAAAAGGTATGCAAAAAAGATGGTTTGGTTTTTTGAGTGAAAAATTTGGAAAAGAATATTTATCTTGCCAAAAAAAGCATGACAAAGACATGGAAAAAACTTTATAAAATTTTTAAAATTGTAAAAATTAATTATCTTATTAAAATATAATTTAAACTTTAACTTGTGTTTAAAAAAAGCAACAAATTTGTTGCTTTTTTTATATTTTAGATTTATTGATTTTTATAATTATTATTTTGTCTATATTTTATGTGTTTTTTTATTTTTAAAATCATTTTGCTTTTTTATAAATTTTTGTTTAAATTGTTTTATTTCTATTTGCATTTTTTGCATTTAGAACAAACAAAGCAACAAACTTTTGGCTTTTTGAAAAGTTTTATTACAAACAAAATTGCACACACAATTAACGATATTATGATTAATGAAAGCAAAATAGAAACAAAGTTTAGTCCATTAAAAGCAAGCAACATTCTGTAAAAAACAAATGTTATAATGTAGGCAAAAGCAAATTGTATGATTAAAGCCACAAATGTCCATTTCTTCCCAATTTCTTTAAAGTAAACACTGATTGTTGCAATGCAAGGAAGATATAAAAGCGAAAATATCAAGTAACTGAATGCTGAAATTGGTGTGAAGTTTATAGGGCTTGACGGATTTAAAAATGATTTGCTCAAATTTTCTACGCCAAGATTTATGTCAACACTGTTAATTATTGCCATTGTTGAAACAATAACTTCTTTTGCAATAACACCGCAAATAAGAGCCGCCGTGCAACCACTTGTTCCAAAGCCAAGCGGAACAAAAATTGGCGATAAAATTTTTCCAATAAAATCAAGTAGGCTTGTTTGATTTGAAGATGTTATAAATCTAAAATCTGTGCCCACATTTTGAAGTAGCCAAATGATTATTGAAAACACAAACAAAACTCCACTAACACGCTTTAAAAAGTCAACGATATTAAACCAAATCACTTTAAAAATACGCTTAAAACTTGGAAATCTATATGCTGGAAGTTCCATAATAAAACTTGTTTCTTTGCTTTTTAGTTTTGTTCTTTCAAGTATCATACTAACGCAAAGAGCAACCATTGTGCCCAAAAGATATAAGAAGAAGATTATAAAAATATTGTTATTAAAAAACGCTCCAAGTATAACCGAATATAACGGAATTTTTGCCGTGCATGAAGTGTAACCGCACAAAATTGTTGCTTTAATTTGACTGTTTCTATCTTCTAGCGTTCTGCTGGTGAGTGCTGCGGTTGTTGAGCAACCAAATCCCATCAAAAGTGTAAAAACACTTTTTCCGTTAAGCCCGACTTTGCAAAAAATGTCTTCAAACACAAAAGCAAGCCTTGAAATATACCCAGTGTCTTCCAAAACTGACAAGAACAAAAACAGCAAAACAATTTGTGGCAAAAAACTTGCAAGGGTGTTAAACACCGTTAAAACACCATTTTCAAAAAAACTTAAAACAAAAGTGCTTGTTGTGATTTTTGAAAGAAGATTTAAAATCGGTGCATTAATAAACCTGTCAATAAAATTTGTTATTGCATCTGAAAGCATAGGTCCAAGGCTAGAAAAAGTTAAATAAAAAATTGCAAACATAATTATTGCAAAAATTGGCAAAGCCAAAAACTTGTTCAAAACAATTTTGTCCAAAAAGTTATAGCCATAAATTTTATTACTCTTTTTTGTTACGCATTGTTTTATAACATTTTCAATAAAAGCAAATCTTAACTCTACAATCTTATCTTTAAGGTCAAATTCTTTTAGTTTTTGAATTTGATTTGGTGATAATTTTAACAAATTCAAAATGTAATCGTCTTGCTCCATCACCTTAACACAAACATAGTCTGTTTTCAAATTTTCAACATTTTTAAGGTTGTTTTTTATAATTTCATAAACCTTATTTATTGGCAAATCTTTATAGAAAGGGGCTTCAAAATGATTATAAAAATTTTTGTCAAGAAGAGAAATTGTTTCTGTTTTCTTTGTGGCATCAAAAAGTTGAACGCCCGTCCCAAGAAGTTTTGACAATTTTTTTGTATCAATTTCAGTTTTTGTTTTTTTAAGTTCATTTGCAAAGTTTAGGCAAATTTTAATATTTTTTCCGCATTCCAAAAGATTTAATGAAAGATACAAATTTCGAGCCAAATTGTTGGCATCAACAAGGTTAATAATGTCATCATTATGATTTAAAATATAATCTCGAGCAATTTCTTCTTCAAACGAATAAGGACAAAGTGAATAAAGTCCTGGAAGGTCTACTATCACATTTTCTTCATTATTAATTTTATATTTTTTCTCCAAAAAATCTACCGTTACGCCGTGCCAATTACCAACGTGTTCGTTTGCCCCTGTTAGGCTGTTTAAAAAAGTTGTTTTTCCAACATTTGGGTTGCCACACAAAATGTGTTTCATAGTTCTTTCCTTTTAAAATAAATATTACTGGCAAAATTCAAAAATCAAATTTTTGCCCATTTTAAGTTTATTTGTTAATTAAATTTTGTTGAAACAAAAATGTTTAACCATTTCTTTCTTTTGACGGAATAACTTGAATTAGCCTAACGCATGACGCTCTTAAAGCCAAAATATAGCCCCTAATTTCAATTAAAAAACTTTGTTTTAGGCTTGAAATATTCAAAACTCTAATCAGTGTCCCCTTAACAAAACCAAGTTCCATAAGCCGATTTTTTAATTTCAAACTTCCACCTATTTTTGTTATATATCCCGCTTCACCGCTTTTTAAATTTATCAAATCAACATTTTTTTCTTGCATGATAAATTATATTTTTAAAGTTCAAAAAATATGTAAAAATTTGTAATTTTAGGTCAAAAATATCAATTTTTTTTGAAAAGTTTTTTGAAAAAATAATGCATAATTATGCATGAATTTTTAAAAATAAAGTTAAAAAACATTAAAAAATGGGCAAAAAAACAGCATAAAATCAACCAAAAAAATAATAAAAAACAGCAAAAAAACTCTATTTTTTACTGTTATAATTAACAATATGCTTAAATTTTTAGCATAAAAAAACATAAAATTTTTGACAAAAAAATGATTAAGATTTTTTATAAAACAGTTTACACTCCATTTATTCAACCTAAAAAATATGCCCAAATATTTCCAAAAAAAATTATAATAAAAATAAACATAAAAACTCAAACTATAATTGTAAAGAAAAAACTTTACAATTTATAGGAGGTGAAAACTATTATGATGAGAAAGAAAAGTGAAAGCACAACTCAAAATTGCTCTAACTGCTCAAATAATTGCGGAAAATGCGGAAGAAGCAAAAGTGCTACTAAATCTAATCAAGTAGAAACTTCAAGAAGTGCAGGAAAAAGAAGCAAAACAACTTCAACTCGTGCAAAATCAAGTTCTACACGAAGCAGAAATAGTAAATAGTTTTCAAAAAAAGAGAAGGTTATAAAACTTTCTCTTTTTATTTATGCTTATTTCATATTGTGGATAACAGAAATAACTGCATTTTTCATTTCATCATTAAGATTACAAATTAAATTTAATAACTCAATATTTTTATCGTAATGCTGATAATCAGTCGAAAAAAATTTTTCAAGTGAAATATTTAAACTCTTTAAAATTTTTAAAAACCCCTTTAAAGGTAAATTCCCAAAATTATTTTTCAAATCTTTAATATTTTCGTCCATTTTTATTTTCAAACTCAAAGTTTTTAAACTTTTGTTTTTTTGATTTTGGAAATAATAAATCCTTTCAACAATATTATCAATTTGCTCCAAAATTTTATTTTTCATTTTAATTTCTCCTTTACATCAAAAAGATTAACATAAAAAATAAAAAAAATGTTCGCTAAAAAGTTATAAAATTTAAAAAATTTGCAGAAATATTCGTTATAAGCGAATATTTTAAAAAAAGTTATCATTTGATAACTTTTTTTGTTGAATAATATTATTCCAAACTAATTAAATAATAATAAACTGGTTGACCGCCACAAAGAACGCTAATTTCCTTTTCAGGATAAATTTCAAATAGTTTTTCTTGAAGTTTTAGTGCATCTTGTTCGCCAACTTCTTCGCCATAAAATAACGAAATATTAATAACATCGTCATTAATCATTTTTTCAAGCAAACTAATAACAGTTTCGTCAATTCCTTTGCCTTTTGTTAAAATACTGCTATCGGTTAAGCCAATAATATCGCCTTTTTGAATGCTTATTCCGTCAACATTTGTGTTTCTTACAGCATAAGTTACGCTTGCAGATTTTACAGTTTGCAAACTATCAGTCATTGCACCAAGATTTTCTTCAACCGATGCTTCTGGATTAAACGACAAACAAGCACTCATTCCTTCTGGAATGTTTTTTGAAGGGATTACAATCAAATTTTTGTTTGTAAGTTGTTTTGCTTGTTCACAAGCAAGGATAATATTTTTGTTGTTTGGCAAAACAAAAATATTTTTTGCATTAATTTGGTCAACACCTTTCAAAATATCATCAGCAGACGGATTCATTGTTTGACCGCCTTCCAGAACATAGTCTACGCCAACATCTTTAAATATTGAAACAAGTCCATCGCCCGCACATACTGAAATTAAACCATATTCTTTCATTTCTTCAAGGGCTTTTTGTTTTTTAAGTTCCCTGTTTTCTTCAAGCATATTTTCAATTTTCAAATTAAATAATTCGCCAAGTTCTAACCCATAGCCAAGTGCTTTGTTTGGTTCATTTGTGTGAACATGAACTTTAACCAAACTTAAATCGCCAATACAAATAACAGAATCGCCAATTTCCATAAGTTTTTCACGAAGCCTGTCAATATCGCTTACTGTGGTTTTTTTGTGCATTTGAATAACCATAAATTCGGTGCAATAAGCAAATTCTATGTCGGCAAGGTCCATCAAATTAACTTCGGCATTGCTTTTTATAACAGGAACAACGGTTTCTGCCATTTTAACTTCAACAGTTTCGTCCCCTGTTAAAAGTTTATAAAAGCCATTAAAGATTATCATTAATCCTTGACCGCCACTGTCAACAACTCCTGCTTTTTTCAAAACTGGCAAAAGTTCTGGCGTCATTTGAAGAGCCTGTTCGCCTTCGTCTATAACACCTTTCAAAAATTCTTCAAAAGAGTTTGCTTTTTTTGAAAGCCTTGTTGCGGCTTCACTCATCATTCGAATAACTGTTAAAATTGTGCCTTCTTTTGGTTTTGTAACCGCATTATAGGCAACTTCTGCACCGCTGTTTATTGCGCGAGCAAAGTTTTTTATGTCAATTTCTTTTTCGGTGCACAAAACCGTGCAAATTCCTTTTAATATTTGTGATAAAATAACTCCACTATTTCCTCTTGCACCTCTTAAAGCCCCCTTTTGAACAGCCTCACACAAACTGTCAAGATTATTGTTTGGACACATATTTACTTCTTTTACTGCACTGTTTAAGGTTAAACTCATGTTTGTTCCTGTATCGCCATCTGGAACTGGAAAAACATTTAAACTATCAACATAACTTCGATTTTCTTCTAATACTTTGCCACCCGCTATTATCATTTTTCTGAATGTGGCACCATTTATATTTTTTTGCATTTTAGCAAAATTCCCCCTATTAATTCAACAAAAAAATGCTAAACCCTAACACCCAAAACATTCACATTTACACTGTCAACTATCATGCCAGTGAATTTTTCAATAGAATATTTTATTGTGCTTTTTAAAGATTCAGCAACTGCGTTTATTGAAACGCCATATTTTAAAATAACATATAAGTCGATGTAAATTTTGTTGTCTACTGTTATAACTTTAACACCCTTATTTGAACTTTTTTTCTTAAAAAGTTCATGCAAATTATCGCTAAACTTTTTAGCGACAAGGTCAACAACACCATAACAATCAAGAGCAACTTTGCTACATACGCTTTCTATTGCTTCTTCTGTGATTGAAATTTTGCCATAAGAATTTGTTGTGTTAACAGGCATATTTACTCCACTTAATAAATTTTTTATTCTTAATTATTACCAATTTATTTTAGTAACATAAATATATTACACAATTTTTTTATTAATTGCAATAATTTTTCAAATATTTTTTGAAATTTATAAAAACACTTGCAAAATTCTTTTTAATGTGCTAAAATATCAAAGTTTAATTTGATAATCTATTAAAGGAGTTTATATATGAGCAGAGTTTGTAGCATTTGCGGAAAAGGCAAAATGAAAGGTAACATGGTTAGTCACTCAAACATTAAAACAAACAAACACTATAACGCTAATGTTCAAAAAGTTAAAGTTGAAATTGACGGAACTACAAAAAGTGAATATGTTTGCACAAAATGTTTAAAAACTTTGAAAGACTAATTTTAAAATAAAAATAACGAGCAATTTTGCTCGTTTTTTTATGCCCAACAATTTTTATAAACTTTATGTAATAGTTATTGCTTTAATTGTTTCCTAAAAATAAGTTTTAAAAGTGGAACTAAAAATTTTGGTGCTTTTATGCAAATAATCATATTATATCCTCCATTAAAATATGATATGAAATTAATTTTGTTTTGGTTATTAAACAAAAATTATTGTTTAATTTTTAAAATTGTTTCCGCCTTGTTGTTAGACTTATAATACGCCCCGCCAACAACCACAATATCAGCACCTGCTTGTTTTATTAATTCACAATTTTCGGTGTTCACTCCGCCGTCAACTTCAATAAGTTTGTTTTCAAACATCTTTTTTGCAAGCACTATTTTATCAAGCATTCCATCTAAAAAACTTTGTCCATACTTTCCAATTTCTACGCTCATAATCAAAACAAGGTCAAACAAATTTTCAAGTGGCTTTATCTTTTCAAGTTTTGTTTGTGGATATATAGCAAGCCCAACAATCACTTTTTGCTCTTTTAAATATGAAAGGGTGCTTATCAAATCTTCAATATTTTTGAATGCTTCATAGTGAACACTCAAAATATTAACCCCGCTTTGAACATAATCTTTCACAAGTTCTTTTGGCTCATTTGCCATTAAGTGGCAATCTAAAACAAAAGTTGAATTATCATTTATTTGCTTTACTGTTTTGCTATCAAAAGTAACAAAATCTGTTAAACTTCCGTCCATTATGTCAAGATGCAAAAAGTCTGCACCACTTGAAATTATTTGTGCAAGATTTTCAAATATATTTTCATTATATGGCAAACTTGAAACCGATACCTTCATTTTTTCTCCTTAAATTTTTGTGATTTTTTAATTAGTTTGTTACAAATTTTTAAATTTAAAAATTTAATAAAAACTAATTTAGTTATTATTTTATAACTTTTTAACAATTTAATCAAAAAGCATATTCAATATGATTTATATCATCACCCAAAATTTCTATAACATCAAAGCGGAATTTTTCATCTAAAAGGTGTTTTTTCTTTAAATAGACTGTGGCTGTTTTATAGATTTTTTGTTGTTTAAAATAATTAACCGCCTCACAGGGTTGCCCATACCTTGCACTTTGCCGAGTTTTAACTTCAACAAAAATTGTTTCGTTATTTTTTTTGTCAAAGCAAATAATGTCAATTTCGCCAATAAAATTTTTATAATTTTTTTGCAAAATTTTATATCCTTTCTTTTGCAAAAATTTTTCGGCAAGAGTTTCGCCTTTGGTTCCCAAAACCTTTGTGTTCATAACAATATTTTAAAATTAAAAAAATTTTGTGTCAACTAAATTAAACATTAAAATTTTTTATAAAACTATCTCGGTGGATTTCACATTTCCCAAACTTTTTTAATAATTCAATATGCTCTTTTGTGCCATAACCTTTGTGCTTGTCAAAATGATAATTTGGATATTTTATTGAATATTCTTTCATAAGTCTATCTCTTGTAACTTTTGCCAAAATGCTGGCACAGCCAATGGAATAACTTAAATAATCGCCTTTTATGATAGACAATGTTTCTATGCCCAAATTTAGCCCGCCAACAGCATCAATTAAAGCCAAATCAGGTTTTATGCTTAAACCTGTTATCGCTTCCGTCATACCCCTTTTTGTGGCGTTTAAAATATTTATTTCATCAATAACTTTTTCACTTATTATAGAAACTTTAAAGGCAAGGGCTGTGCTGATAATTTTTTGATATAATTCTTCCCGCTTTTTTTCGGAAAGTTTTTTGCTGTCGTCTATGCCTTCAATAATTTTGCTTTTTTCAAGTGGCATAATAACCGCACCAACCACAACTGGTCCTGCAAGCGGACCTCTGCCCGCTTCATCACAACCGCAAATATATTTATAGCCTTTTTGCAAATATTCGTTTTCAAACTTTAATTTATCAATTTCATTTTCTTTTGATTTTGTCATAAAAAAATTTTATCACAAAAAACAAACAAGTCAAACTTGTTTGCAAAAATTTTCTATTATTAATGGTGGAAATTTTTGGCTAATCCAAAACAATCTTGCCAAGTTTTCCTTTTCTATAATCATCTAAAATCGCTTTTGCACCACGCTCATAGTCAATTTCTTTGTTTTTCATTATAAACCCGCGTTTTTCACAAATTTCATCATAAATTTGAATTGGCTCTTTGCTAACAACATTAACCCCATAACGAGTTTCAAAATTTTGTGGATATTTTGGAGCAAGTTCTTTTATAAACTCAAAGCACAAATCGGTTAAAATCAAAACTTCGTCTTTTATAGAACCAATATACGCAAGATGCCTTGCCACTACTTCGTCATCAAGATTTGGCCACAAAGTTCCTGGGGTGTCTAATAATTCTATATTTCCATTAACCTTAACCCATTTGGTGGATTTTGTAACCCCTGGCTTGTTGCCAACTTCGGCTTTGTTTTTGCCCGCAAAATTGTTGATTAGCGTGCTTTTTCCAACATTTGGAACACCAATAACCATAAGGCGAAGCGGAATGTTAATGCCTTTTTGCTTGTTTCGTTCAAGTTTTTTTATCATAAGTTCATTTGTTTTTGAAATTATTTCTTTATAGGCATTTGGCTGTGTGCTGTTTAATATCACAACCCTTGAATTTGGTGAAACGAAATTATCGCAAAATTTTGAAAGTTCACTTTGAACGACAAAATCGGCTTTATTCAAAACAAAAATTATTGGTTTTGAGCCCAAAATTGCCTTGAATTTGGGGTTTAAGGTTGAGATTGGGGCTCTGCTGTCAAGAACATAAATTACAACATCAGCAAGTTTAATTTTGTCGTTTAACTCTTCCATGGTTTTTTTCATGTGCCCCGGAAACCAATTTATTTTCATATTATCTCCTTTTTAATGTTAATCAATTTTTTAGATGTGAATTTTTTATTTCGTTTAAATAAATCTCCAATTTTTTGTAAAACAACTTTTGCAATTATTTGTTTAAAATAATTTGTTTTCACAAAAATTAATCAAGCAAATCTGGTCTATTTTTTTTGGTTATAATCAAACTTTGCTCGTTTCTCCACAAATCAATTTGTTTGTGATTTCCGCTTATAAGCACGCCTGGAACTTCAAGCCCTTCAAAATTTGCTGGGCGTGTGTATTGTGGATATTCCAAAAGGTTCGTTGAAAAACTTTCACTTTCAGTTGAATGCTCATTGTGAAGGACATTTGGAATTAGCCTTGACAAGCAATCAACAAACACCATTGAAGGAAGTTCGCCACCTGTTAGAACATAATCACCGATAGAAATTTCTTCCATATCAAAATAATCAATAACTCGTTGGTCAACACCTTCATAATGCCCGCACAAAATTATAATATGTTCATAATTAAGATAGTTTTTTATCATATTTTGTTTTAGGGTTTTCCCACGAGGGCTCATATAAATTATTTTTGATTTGTCGGTTTTTATTGAGTTTATGCAATCAAAAATTGGCTGACACATTAAAACCATGCCATCGCCACCACCAAAAGGAACATCGTCAACTTGTGAATGTTTGTTTTTTGCAAACTCCCTAAAATTTATTATGTTAATTTCAATCAAATTTTTGTCTTGTGCCCGTTTTAAAATTGAAGTTTTAAGAGGCATAAACATTTCAGGGAAAAGTGTTAAAATGTCTATTTTCATAAAATAACCTCGCTTAAAACTTTTGAGTTTAATATCATTTTGTTGTTTTTAAAGTCAACACTTTCAATTAAACCTTCAACCAAACAAAAACTATGTTCGATATTTTTATTTTTTGTTGTATAAACATCTTTACTTCCAAAATTTTCTATGCTTTTAATGTTTCCAACAAACTTATTATCATTTGTGAAAACTTGCATATTAATTAAGTCGTCAATCAAATATTCTTCGTTTTTTAGGGCAATATTTTCGTGACGAACAAAAATAACTTTATCTTTTAGTTTATCAGCATCTTCTATATTATTAATGCTTTTTAATTTAACAAACAAAGACCCTTGTTTGCCACTTAATTTCTCAACATCAAAAAAGTTATTATCTATTTTAACTTGTTTTAAATTTACAAAATCAGAAGGCAAAAATCCGCTTAAAACTTTAAGCGTTCCATCAAGCCCACGCGCCTTAACTATTTTTCCGATTTCAATTTTTTCTTTCATAATTTTTATTATATCAAAAAAACATATATATTACAAATTATTTTTCCAAAAACAAAAAGTGATGACATAAAATGTTTTCTTATAAACAAAAAAAATCACCAACAAAAATTGGTGATATTTTTTATTCCATTATTTTAACGAAATATTTTACATTGTTGTTTAGTTGTGCACTTTTTACAATCGCCCTAATAGAATTTGCAATTTTGCCGTTTTTTCCAATAACTTTTCCCAAATCGTCAGGATTAACAGTTACTTTTATAATAACAGTGTTTTCATTTTCAGCGACGCTTTCAACTTTAACATCGTCTTTGTTGTTAACAAGCGATTTTACAATGTAGGTTACAAGTTCTTCCATAAAAACTTCTCCTTATTGCTTATTTTTCTATTGCGCCACTTTTAACCAAAATTGCGTGAGCGGTTTCAGTAGGTTTTGCACCTTTCTTAATCCATTCAGCGGCTTTTTCGTTGTCAATTTTGATTTCAACTGGTTCTTTTAGCGGATTATAAGTTCCAAGAATTTCAATAAATCTGCCATCACGAGGATAACGAGAATCTGCAACTACCACTCTGTAAAATGGATTTTTCTTGTCTCCTAATCTTGTTAATCTAATTTTAACTGCCATAAATTTTCTCCTTTTATAGTTTGTATATATTAATTTTTGTTAAAAAAATTAATCAATGTTAAAATGGAAACTTTTTGAAACCCTTTTTGTTATTAAATTGTTTCATCATTTCCTTTGTTTGTTCAAATTGCTTTAAAAGAGCATTAACTTCTTGAATTGTTGTGCCACTTCCACTGCAAATTCGTTTTCGGCGAGAGCCTTTAATCAAATCAGGATTTCGCCTTTCTTCTATTGTCATGCTTTGAATTATTGCCTTGTTTTTGGCAAGAGCCTTTTCATCAATGCTGTCAATCATTTTGGCTTTGCTTGAAAGCCCAGGAATCATTGCCATTATGTCTTTTAGGCTTCCCATCTTTTTAAGATTTTCAAATTGAACCAAATAGTCTTCAAAGTCAAATTTGTTCTTTTTGAATTTTTCTTCCATTTTTTTGGCTTCTTCTTCTGTTACCGCTTGTTGTGCTTTTTCAATTAGCGTTAACACATCGCCCATTCCCAAAATCCTTGAAGCCATACGGTCAGGATAAAAAGGTTCTATGTCGCCAATTTTTTCACCAACACAGCAAAACTTAATTGGCTTGTTAACAACGGCTTTAATTGAAAGAGCTGCACCGCCCCTTGTGTCGCCGTCTAGTTTGGTAAGCACAACGCCAGTAATGTCAAGATATTCGTCAAAAGTTTTTGCAACATTCACCGCTTCTTGACCTGTCATACTGTCAACAGTAAGCAAAATTTCGGTTGGGTTAACTTTTTGTTTTATCGACTTTAATTCGTTCATCAAATCTTCGTCAATCGAAAGCCTGCCGGCCGTGTCTAATATCACAGTGTCATAACCATGTTTCAAAGCAAACTCTATTGCTTCATTTGCAGTTTTAACTGGGTTTTGAGTGCCTTTTTCAAAGCATTCAACACCAGCGTTAGAACTTACAACTTTAAGTTGGTTTATTGCCGCAGGTCTATAAATATCAAGACCAACCGTCAACACTTTTTTGCCTTGTTTTTTTAGCATCAAAGCAAGTTTTCCAACCGTTGTGGTTTTTCCTGCACCTTGAAGACCGCAAAGCATAATTATGTTTGGCGGAGTTGAACTTGAATTGAGTTTGCTGTTAACACTTCCCATCAAATTTGTTAATTCTTCATTAACAATTTTTATTACTTGTTGAGTTGGAGTTAAACTTTTTAAAATTTGCTCGCCAAGGGCTTTTTCAGTTATTTTGTTTATCAAATCTTTAACAACCAAAAAGTTAACATCGGCCTCTAAAAGTGCAACTCTAATTTCTCGCATCGCATCTTTAATTTCATATTCAGTTAGTTTTCCACGATTAGACATTTTTGAAAAAATTCTTCCAATTCGTTCACTCAAACTTGAAAATAGTGCCATTTAACTCTCCCACAAATTCAAAATTTCATCTAGTTTTTGCAAATTTTTGCTTTGCTTAATTTCATTAATCAAATTTTCTTGACTTATAAAAATTTTTGTAAGTTTAAGTTTTTCATCAAACTCTTTCAAATTTTTTTCGGTTTTTTTTAGCGTGTCCAAAACCGTTTGCTTTGTTATGCCTTGGTTTTGTGCAATTTCGGTTAAGCCAAAATCTTTGTAATAATAACTTTCAAAAATTTCTTGCTGTTTTTTTGTTAACAAGTTTTTATAAAAACTGTAAACATTTGATAATTCTATTGATTTTTCTAAATTCATAACTTAAATAAGGCTTTTTTACCTTACGAACTTATTATATTAAAAAAAACCATTCTTGTCAACGGTTTTTTTATATTATTTTGCATTTTTTTAAATAAAATTTTGAAAGATTATCGTCATCATTTATTTTCAAAACATCAATAAACAATTTGCGAGCCTTTTTATAATTTTTTTCTTCAAAATTTCTAACTGCGGTTTCAAAAATTAATTTGGTTTTTAAATATGCTGTTTTGTTTGCCCCAACAAATCCGTCAAGGTTTTCAAAAACCGAAACACCATAGTCGTCGATGTTTACAGTGCCAACATATCTATAATTTATTTCAAAACTTTTTGGAAGATTGTTCAAAACTTCTTTTGTGAACAAAATGTTAGACATAAAAATTTTGTTTAAACTTTCAATTTTATAAGCAAGATTAACACTATCGCTTATTATGGTTGGAGTTAACCTTTCTTTTTCGCCAACAACGCCAATAACAACTTTCCCGCTGTGAATACCAATTCCATATTTAATTTTATCTTCGCCAAGGCTTACTAAATTTATATTTTCAAACTTGTTAGCAAGTTTTGTTGAGCAAGTTAGTGCATCTTGTTCACTTAAAAACACCGCAAGAACACCATCTCCCAAAAATTTGTCAATAAAGCCGTGGTTTTCTCTAACACTTTCGCCAACAGTGCTTAAATAATTGTTAATAAACTTAAAGTTGTCGTCCAAACTTAAACTTTCACTCGTTTTGTAACTTCTTCTTATATCAATAAACAAAATTGTAACATCTTTTTGAACATTCTCGCCAAGCGTTAGTTCAAAAACTTCGTTTTTTCCCAAATAGTCATAAAATTCTCGTGGAACAAATTTGTAATATTCTTGCTTTAATTTAAGTTTATATTCTTCACTTGATATTCCTTTGTTTTTAATGTCATTAAGGTTTTGCTCAATTTTGTCGAATTCTTTGCTTCCAGAAATTTC
Source organism: uncultured Clostridia bacterium (assembly GCA_934757845.1). Taxonomy (GTDB): domain Bacteria; phylum Bacillota; class Clostridia; order Christensenellales; family UBA1242; genus UBA7868. The sequence continues at coordinate 66,961 of CAKVLQ010000002.1, read as the reverse complement.
ATCACTTAATTTTTTTGCCCCACTTGCAAGTTTTTTAGTGTTTTTTTCAATGTTTTTTAGTGGGTGTAAATTTATTATAAGTGTTAAAAAAACAAGCAAAAAATAAACCACAAACACGCCACACAAAACCCAATTTGTATATTTTGAAATTTGATAATTGTTTGAAAAATAGTCAACAACAAAATATTCAGTTATCATCAAAAATATGGAATAAATTGCAATATAAAAACAAAGTTTTAAACTCAACTTTAATTTTGAAAGCACTTTTTTGTTAAAAACATAAAAAAGCATGGTTAACAAAACAACCACAAAAAGCGAAATTAAAATTGTGTATAACAACAAAACTAAATCTTTGCTCATCAAGATTATTTTTTGCCAAATTAGTAAAATTATTGCATAAAAAACAAATTGATGCCAAAAATACTGAATATGGATAATTCTAATAGCGTAAACATAATAAATTCGTCATACCAAATTGCAAAACAAATTGAAAAGACTATTGACAACTTTTTGCTTGAAATTAAACCCGAAAAATTTAAAAACTTATGTGCAAATTTTGTGCAACAATATGGAGTTATTATTGACGAATGCAAGATGTTGATAAAATCATATAATAGAGAGATTGAAGAAGCAAATTTTTTTGATAAATATCAAAATATCATATCACTAAAAATTGCAAACTTAACAAAAAAATCGACATTTGAAATTGCCGAAATTTTGTATCTTACTATTTGCGAAACAAACCCTAAATTATATTCATTTTTAATTTTTTCTGACCTTGATGAAATAAATTTGATAAAAAAACTTATTTCCACAAATGAAGAATTTGTTGAAAGTTTAAAGCAGTTTTTTGTAAGCCAAGATTAATTTGCATAAGGTGCCACAGGCACTTTTTACATTTAATTTTAAACAAATTGCCCACACAAACTTTAAATATAAATAGAGCAAAAGAACAAGCAAGACAAGGCTCGAAAAATGAGCCAAAGTGAGAGTGTATATAAATAAATGACCATTTTGGGTGCCACAGGCACTTTTACATTTTAAAGAAATAATATAAGTTAGTTTAAAAAACAAGCAGTGCTAGGCTCAAAAAATGCCACAAGGTGCTACAAGCACTTTTTCAAATTGCCAACACAAACTTTAAATATAAATAGAGCAAAAAAACAAGCAAGACAAGGCTCGAAAAATGAGCCAAAGTGGGAGTGTATATAAATACATGACCATTTTGGCTCGTTTTTCAGTTAACGCAGTATTGCGAAGTTTTTTTTGCCCTATTTTAGGTATTTTTGGCGAAGCATTCCACAAGCCCCTTCAATATCTTCTCCAAGTGTTCGCCTTAAACTTGCAGAAACCCCAAGTTTTGAAAGATAATTTGTAAACTTTCGAGCATATTCCCTTCCTGTTGAAGTCAAAGTTGTCATGCCGTCATTTTCGTTTAAGGCAATAATGTTAAAGTGATATTGCATTTTATAGCGTTTAAACAAATTTTGAATACGATTGCACTCATTCAAATCGTCATTAACACCTTTAATCAAAGTATATTCAAACACAATTCTTCGATTTGTTTTTTGGTAATAATATTCACAAGCGGTTAAAATATCTTTTATTGTATAACGCCTAGCGATTGGCATAATTTGTTTTCGGGCTTCATCATTTGTTGCGTGCAAACTTATGGTTAAAGTAACTTTAAATCCGTCATCTGCAAGTTTGTAAATATTTTCAACTATTCCACAGGTAGAAAGTGAAATGTTCCGCTGTGAAATATTAAAACCTTTTTCAAAACCAACTAATTTTATAAATTTGGTGCAATTATCATAATTATCAAGTGGTTCGCCACTTCCCATCAAAACTATGTTAGTTATCTTTCGCTTTTCGCCAAGTTTTCCGTCTAAAAACTTGTTTGCCAAAATAACTTCTGCCAAAATTTCGCCACAAGACAAATCTCTAACTTTGCCATTTAGTCCGCTGGCACAAAATTTGCAATGCATATTGCAACCAATTTGAGTTGTAACGCACAATGTATAGCCATATTCATATTTCATCAAAACACTTTCAATAATATTATTGTCAAGAGTTTTTAAAACAAATTTAACCGTTCCGTCTTTCGAAAGTTTATAATCTAAAATTGAAAGTGGCTGACTGTAATAATTTTGTTGCAAAAAAGTTTTTAAGTTGGTGCTTAAAGTTGAAATTTCATTAAAACTTTTTCCAAGATAAAGCCCATTAAAAACTTGACCAGCACGAAATTTTGCTTCGCCAAAGCCAACAATTATTTTTTCCATTTCTTCCAAACTAAAATTAAGCAAAGTTTCCATTCAAAATTGTTCCTAATAAATTTTTATTTCCATTCAAAAAGTCTTTATAAAAAAGCCTTTTCCCACCTTCAAGTTGAAGTTCGTCAATTTTCAAAAATGTGTTGTTTCCACAAGCCACAATAAGACCAGTTTTGTCTGCCAAAACAATTTCACCCAAATTATAATTTTTGCTTGCACAAAATTCAAAAGCATTTGCCTTAAATATTTTTAAAGTTTTTCCGTTTAAAAATGCATAAGCATTGGGCCACAAATAAAGAGCTTTAACTTTGTTTTCAATCTGCGTGCTATTTTTTCCAAAATCAATAAGTCCGTCTTCTTTTTTGATTGTTCCAAAATAAGAAAAATTATCGCCTTGTTTTGTGAATTTGATTGTGCCATTTTCAAAACTTTCAAGCACCCCGCCAAGCATTGAAACACCAAGAATTGCAAGTTTGTTTAAAAGAGTTTGAGCATTATCAGCACTTTCAATTTCAAGAGATTTTTGACAAATAATATCACCCGTGTCGATGCCTTCATCTGTTCGCATAATTGTAACGCCTGTTATTTTTTCGCCTTGCAAAAGAGCACTTTGAACTGGGCTTGCACCACGATATGCTGGCAAAAGTGAAAAATGAACATTAATTGTGCCAAATTTAGCGCACTCCAAAATTTGTTTGCTTATAATTTGTCCATAAGCACAAGTTATAAAAATATCTGCATTCAAACTTTTAAGTGTTTCATATCCTTCAAGCCTAATTTTATGAAATTGAAAAACAGGTATATTATGATTTTCTGCAATAATTTTAACAGGAGTTTTGGTTAAAATTTGTTTTCTTCCAACCTTTTTATCTTCATTTGTAACAACACCAACAACTTGATGTTTTGAATTTATCAAACTTTCAAGCACCAACCCAGAAAAATCTGGTGAGCCAAAAAAAACTATCTTCATAACTTCTCCAAAAACAAAAAAACCACACAAAAAAAATTTTTGTGGTTTTATTTTTCAACTTTTTTTATCATTTTGTCAATAAACAAAATTCCGTCAAGGTGGTCAACTTCATGACAAACAACAACAGCAAGCAAACCTTCAAGAGTAAAAACCATATTGTCGCCATAACGATTTTGAGCATTAACAGTTATTTTGTTTGGTCTTATAACTTCACCAGTAATATTTTTAACACTCAAACAACCTTCAACACCACATTGAGAGCCTTCTTGACTTAAAATTTTTGGGTTGATTAATTCAAAATATTGCCCGCACGCTTCAATAACAACAACTCTTTTTAAAACGCCAACCTGAACCGCAGCAAGACCAACGCCGTCATTATGACGCATTGTTTCTTTCATATCATCAAGCAAAATATCAAGGTTTTCGTCAAATTCGGTTACAACCTTGCTTTTCTTTCTTATTAAACTGTCATCACTATAAACTATGTTTCTTAAAGCCATAAAATCTCCTATAACAATATATTATAACATACTTTTTTAATATTTGCATTAATTTTTTTAATATTGTTTTAAAATTGATAAAAATTTACACTTAATTTTTGCATTAGCAATTATCAATTAATAACTACATAAACCCAAAGTTCAATTTCATTGTAAACAAAAAGAAAAGCCAATAAGACTTTCCTTTCGTTCCTTGGTGACCCCACCGGGACTCGAACCCAGAACAAAGCCTTAGGAGGGCTCCGTAATATCCAGTTTTACTATGAGGTCAACTATTATAGTTTATCACATTAATGCCTTTCTGTCAACAAATATAAGTTTTGTGATTTATCTTTTTTTGTCTTGCTCTTAATCTTTTTTATATGTTTTTCTTTTTTTTGGTTTTACGATTAATTTTTATTTGATTGCTAATATAATTTTATAAACATTTTAGGAAATAAACAATTAATTAATGGCTAGAATAATTTTTATTTTTCCATTTTTTTGACGCAAATAGAACTCTAAAAACATTTTAAATATATGATTGTTTATATGTCAATTTTTTAATATAAATTTTATTTATATTTTTTCTTTACTTTTTTTACTATTTTGAATATAATTATATTATGTTAAACAGACGAGTTACTTGGTTATTGATTTATTCAATATTATTTTCAATCATGCTTCCTTGCGGAATTGTTATGATTATTTTGGGTGCAAAATCTTCCACTGCTATCCTTGTTTGCGGAATTATTTTGTGCGTTATGGGGTTTTATGGTTGCCCAATTTTGTGGATAAACTATGGCGAAATGAAAATTAAAAAATCTATTCGTGACCAAATTGTGCTTGATAACATTCAAGAAATTGACAAACTTGCAAGTTTGAACAACAAAAATGTTGACACAATGGTAAGTGTGGTTAACCACTTAATTTCAAAAAGATATTTAACTGGTTATGAAATTATTGATAAAAAATATGTTGTTAAAAGCCAAAACAAAACTCTTTCAAAAGCCGAAATTTTGAAACAAACAGTTATGTGCAATGGTTGTGGTGCAAAAGTTGAAGTTGTTGGAAATGAAAAAACAAACTGCCCTTATTGTGGTTATGTTTTAAACTAACATTTTAAAATAAATGGCCTGCGGAAATTATCCGTGGGCTTTTTTTTAACACAAAAAAAATTTTTTCCATAAAATAGACTATCGGGAGTATATTTTGAAAGAAATTCAAATTTTATGCTATCAACTTGCAAAATTTTATGTTTACACTTCCCCGTTTAAAATTCTATAGTTACCGGTAAACACATTTAGTCATGCTGGCAACTATTAAAATAGCCTTACGCTACAAAGGAGAAATTATGTCAAAAATTGATAATCAATCTCAAATCACATCAAAATATCAACTACCAGACAGTTCAATTATGGAAGCCACAACATTAAGCAATGTTTCTTCAACCACAAACATGACAACATCGTTTTTAAAACAGCAAACTTCGCCAAAAATGAATGTTATGAAAGGTGAAACTATCACGCAAACGCTAACACTTACTAACGAAAGTGAACTTGTAATAACGAATGTTAATGTTAAAGAAACTATTTCTGATGAAGGAACATTTAAGGCTGGTTCGGTTAAAATTGACGATGTTAGTTATGCAAACTTTGATATTGTAACAGGTTTTAACTTGCCCAGTGATATTTCACCAAATTCTAGTGCAAAAATCACATTTGATGTTGAAATTAAAGAAGAGCCAACAACTGATGTTGTTAATATGGTTGCCGTGATTAATTATGAAGCCGACAATCTTGTTTTTCAAGAAAACTCAAACGTTGTGGCACTTAACATTTTAAATCAAAGTTTGTCAATTACAAAAACTGCAAACAAAAAAGCCGTAATAAAAGGTCAAACAATAACTTTTGTTAACTTAATAACAAATGACGGCTCTATTGTTAACACTGATGTTGTGTTTAAAGACGACCTTCCAGAAGGCACAGAATTTGTTGCTGAAAGCGTTAAAATTGATAATACCCCACGAGAAGAATTGGACCCAACAAAAGGTTTTGCCATTTCTAACCTTAATCCAAACGATGAAATTAATGTTACTTTTGATGTGCTTGTTAAACTATGAAAAAATATTTAAAATTTCAGTCAGAGGTTACAAGCAAAATAGATGGCGTTTTGCAAACCTATAAAAGCAATGAACTTTTTATTGAAGTTATACAGCCAAAAAAGCGAAAAACAACTGTTATTGATGCACCTTACATTCCTTGCAAACCAAAATGCAAACCAAAGCCTTGCATCAAAAAAAACGAGTGCTGCAAACTTTTATTTTTGATTTGGCTTTTTAAATAACAAAAAAAAACGGAAAGATTGTTTTATAACCTTTCCGTTTTTCAAAATTATTAAATTTAATAAAGTTCCCCCTTGCCCTTTGCAAGAGTTTGCAAATTTGTTGCACGCATTTTGCAATCAAACTTATAAGTTTGCTATGCCAACAACTCTCCATCACGATAAACCGCCACACTGGTTGACAAACCTGTCGTCTCACATAAAGTTGCTTTTGTGAAAGCAGTTCCTTTGTTTGTGAACTTTAAAGGTATATCTACTCTAGTCAAACCGTTGCAATTGCCAAGCATATCGTCAAAATCACTAACTTTTGTTGTGTTAAAACTCGATAAATCAAGACTAGTCAAACTATCACCACACGCTTTAAACATACTACTCATTGTTTCAACATTTTCTGTGTTAAAATTACTCAAATCTATGCTTTTCACATTTCGATTTGTGTAAAACATAGAACTCATATCAGTTACTTTATTCGTATAAAAGTTTTCAAACTCAAATATCTCACATTTCAAAAAACCAATACCCAATGGAATATTCCACCCAAACAAATACTTACAATTCTCTGGTGCATAAATTTTGTATTCACTAACAAATGCTAGTTCTGTTGTTCCGTTTGTGTAAACTTCAATAAGGTTTTTGTCTGCTTCATTTGTAACCGCATTGTTATATGATGTTGTTAGTTCACTATTAAATGTAGTGGTTGCTGGTTGACTACCTTTTTCATAAAATCCAATTGTGGTAAAATTAGCCACATTTGCAATCGCTGATTGCCATCCAGTTATAAAATGTGCCACGGTTGTTGCTTCTTTGTTTAAAAGAATATATGCATCGGCTTCTGTTAGGTTCGCAACTTGAATTGCATAAATATTGCATTCGATTGTTGTGGAAATGCCTTTTTGTTCAAAGTCTTCACTTATTTTTGCACCTATTGTTATATTATGCCCGCTTGTGCCTTTCAAAAGTTTGCCAACTACGGGGCTTGTAACTGTGGTTGTTGTGCCTTGTTTTGTTATTGTTGAACCGTTATTTACATAAACATCTGTTCCGTTTTGGCTGTAATAATAAGCATTTTCAAATATATTTTTATCGTCTGAAATTTGAACAATATAATAAGCATCTTCACTTGTGCTGGTTAAGCTTATTGTTAGCGGAATGTTTATTGTATCGCCCGGCATAATGTTGCCTGTCCATGTTGAATCATTTCTTGTGGTTGAAAATTTTAGTTTTTTTGTTGTGTTGTCAACACCTGTGCCACTAACATCAAGTTCAACTGTGCCAAAGGTTAAATTGCCTGAAAAATCTTTTCTGTCGGTGAACCATGCATAAGTTATCCAAGACAAGCACGAGATTGCAACCAAGGCAAAAACCAAAATTAGTGAAACATATTTTGTTTTTGAATTTAATTTTCTTTTTCCCATACAAAACTCCTTTTATGACGCTTTTTGCCCTTGGAGCCTTTTTGTTTTGGATTAATATTAAAAACAAAAAAGTCAGCCTAATTTAGGTTGACCCTTTTTAAAAAGTTTATACTTCCACTTAAATCGCGTGGTCAACCAGAGCGTGGTCAACCAGAGCGTGTATTATTTTTCGTGTTTATAGTATTATCTACTATCCATTAAAAATCATGCCATATTTCGCTATTTTTTGTCAAGCATATTTCACATTTTTTTAAAATTTTTTTAATTTTTTTGATTATTTTCTTTTTTTAATTTTTTCAAAAGTGCAAAATTTTTTTGAGTTTTCAAATTTTTTTAAAATTTTATTTATTGCCAATGCAATTTTTTTTATTGATTTATTATTTTATATAAAATAAGTTATTATATATTTTTATCCTTTTTATTGATTGTTTTGTTATTAATTAAAAATAATAATTTTAATACATTATCAATTTCAAATAATTTTATCCTTAAGTTTGGGTGAATTGCAACCACCAAACCTTTTTGTAACTTTTTTAGTTGAAAAAGTTAGGATTAACTTAAATTTTGTGGGTCAAGTTCAACAAAACTTGTAACATTTTTGTTATAAAGTTCTTTGTTAATTTCAAACAATTTTGAAATAATTTCATCGGCATAATCGTTATTTAATCGCATCAAAATTTGATATCTATATTGCTTTTTGGCTCGTTTAACTGGGCTTTTCATTGCCCCAACATAAACAAATGCGGGCAAATTTTGGTTTTTTATATCAACCACTTTTTGATAGAAATTTTGAACAAACTCTTTAACTTTTTCGTCATCTTCACTTGTTGCCAAAACTCTAACAATTTTTGAAAATGGTGGGAATTTTGTAACTTTTCTTAAATTTATTTCTTTTTCAAAAAATTTTTCATAGTTGTTTGAGCAAACACACGCATAAGCAAAATGCCTGGGCATATAAGTTTGCAAAACCACTTCACCATCAAGATTTGTTCGCCCTGCCCTGCCTGCCACTTGCGTTAGCAAATTGAAAGTTCGGTCGGTTGACCTAAAATCTGCATAATGCAAACTTAAATCGGCATCAATAATTCCAACCAAACTTACGCCATTAAAGTTATGACCTTTGCTTATCATTTGCGTTCCAACCAAAATTGCTGGTTTTGTGTTGTTGAATTGCTCAATTATGTTTGTTGCCGAATCTTTTGTGGTGGTTGAGTCGTTATCCATTCTAAAAACTTTAACATTTGGAAAAATTTGTTCAAGTTTTTCAACCACTTGCTGGGTTCCAACCGCACCCAAACGAATGTTGGTGCTTCCACATTGTGGGCATTTTGTTAAAACTTTATATCTATTTCCGCAATAATGGCATTTCAATTTTTCGTCTTCTTTGTGATAAACCAAACTAACATCACAATCTTCGCATTTTGGAACATATCCACAATCAAGGCATCTTAAAAAAGAAGTGTAACCCCGCCTGTTCAAAAAAATTAAGGCTTGCTGGTTTTTGTTTAAACACTCTTTAAGTTTTAGTTGCAAAAGTTTTGAAAACATACTTGTGTTGCCCATTCTTAATTCTTTCATCATGTCAACAATAAAAATGTCTGGAAGTTTTTTTGCAACTGCCCGCTGTTTCATTTCGATAAGTTTAATTTGTCCTTGTTTTGCCAAATAATAGGTTTCGATTGAAGGTGTGGCACTGCCAAGAATTAAACTTGCGTTATTGAATTTTGCCCTAAATTCTGCCACATCTTTGGCGTAATAACGAGGATTTGTTTCGGAATAATAACTTGTGTCGTGTTCTTCGTCAATTATTATAACTCCAATATTTTCAAGCGGAGCGAATATTGCACTTCGAGCCCCTATAACCACTTTTGCCTCTCCCCGCTTAATTTTTAGCCACTCGTCAAGTTTTTCACCCTGCGATAATCCACTGTGAATAATTGCAACATTATCCCCAAAAACGGTTGTAAAGCGCTTGAAAAGTTGTGGCGTTAAGCCAATTTCAGGAACAAGCAATAATGCGGTTTTCCCCAATCTTAAACAATGCTCAATAACTTTTATATACACTTCGGTTTTCCCGCTTGCAGTTACGCCAAAAAGCAAAAATGTGTTTTGTGGATTTTGTATTATGGTGTCAACCGCATTTTGTTGAGCATCTGTTAAAACAATTTCAGTTTTTTTGTTGTTTTGACTTAATCCCAAATATGGGCTTCGTTTATCCAAAACTTCAAAAGTTTGAATTATACCATTTTTAATTAGCGTTTTTATGCTTTGCGAAGAAAACAAAACATTAAGTTCACTTAACTTAAATGGCGAATTTTTCATTAAAAATTCAATGATTTTTGCTTGTTTTTCGTTTATTTTTTTTATGTGTGTTTTATTATCTGTTTGGTTTTGTGCGGAAGAATTGTTTATGTTAAAACCTAATCTATCTTTTTCAAAATTATCGCAAAGTTTAACATATTTTGTATATTTTTCTTTAACATTCTTTCTTATAACATTAGGCACAAAAAGCCTTAAACAATCAGCATAACGAAGATTATATGTTTTTATCATAAACTGCATTAATGCGATTGTTTCATCGTTTAGATATGAAAAATCATCTAAACTTTTTATTACGCTTTTAAGTTTAGATGAATCAAGATTTGAATTTTCTTTAAAACCAAGAACATAGCCTTCAATTTGTCTGTTTCCAAACGGAACAAGAACTCGTTGACCGATTTTAAGGTTTAGGTCGGTTGAAAAATTATAGTCAAAAATTCTGTCAACTGGTGAAGAAGCAATGTCAACAATAACTTCACATATCATAGCAAAAAACTAATCTTGTGGAACAACTTTTTTTGTGTAAACTTCTTCGGCTGCTATTGAAAGTTCATTTTCATGACATTCAACATTTTCAAGCAAATTCTTTTTTTGAATTTCGTTTGCTCTTCTTGCAGTTAGGTTGCAAAGTTTATATTTGTTTCCAACAATATCAACCAATTCTTCTACTGGTGGTTCTAATAACATATAAAATCTCCTTAAATTAAATTCTCTTTCAAAATTTTTGTAACAACATCGGGTTTTGCTTTGCCTTTTAAGGCTTTCATAACTTGACCCATAAAGAATGTCATTGTTCGTTCATTTCCGCCTTTATAATCGGAAACGGCTTGTGGGTTGTTTTGAATAATTTGTTTTACAACTTCAACAATTTCATCTGTGTTGTCTGAAATTTTTAAGTTTAGCCTTTCAGCACACACATTAACATCTTCGTTTGTTTCAAAAACATTTTCAAGAATTGTTGTTGCCGCTGTTCGGGTTATTTCTTTTCTATCTAACATTTTAAGCAAATTTACAAAATTGTCAACAGAAATTGTAATATTTTCTTCCAAATTAAGTTCATTTTGTTTCATTAGTCTTAAAATATCGCTCATGATAAAGTTTGATACTTGTTTTGGATTGTTAAAACCTTTTATTGATGCTTCAAAAAAGTCGCTAATTTTTTTGTCATTTGTTAAAACTTTTGCGTCATAATCTGGAAGACCAAGTTTTTGGGTGTATTCTTTTCGTCTTACTCTTGGAAGCCTTGCAAGATTTTGTTTTATATCATCAACATAATCTTTATCAATTTTTATATTCAACAAATCTGGGTCTGGAAAATATTTATAATCATTGCTTCCTTCTTTGCTTCTTAAACCAAAATTTTCGCCAAGTTCATCGTCCCACCTTAAAGTTTGAGTTATAACAGGCTTGCCACTTTCATAAAGTTTAATTTGCCTTGCAATTTCATAGTCTATCGCCCTTTGAACTGCTTTGAAACTTGAAAGGTTTTTCATTTCGGTTCGGTTATTAAGATTTTTTGAACCTTTTTCACGAACAGAAACATTAACATCGCATCTTAAACTGCCTTCTTGCATTTTGCAATCAGACACATCAATATATTTTAATGTTTCTTTTATTGTTTCCAAAACCTTAACGGCTTCACTGCTTGACCTTATATCTGGTTCGGTTACAATTTCAATAAGTGGAACACTGCAACGGTTAAAATCAACCAAACTTGCGTTTAATGTGCTGTCGTGAACCAACTTTCCTGCGTCTTCTTCAAGGTGTATTCTGTTTAATCTTATAAACTTTTCATTTCCGTTTTCGTCATCAAAAACAATTTTTCCACCCAAGCAAATTGGCTTTTCAAGTTGCGAAATTTGATATGACTTTGGAAGGTCGGGATAGAAATAGTTTTTTCGTTCAAAAATTGCCATGTCGTTAATGTCGCATTCAAACGAAAGCCCGGCTTTTATGCAATATTCAAACGCTTTTTTGTTTGGAACTGGAAGTGCCCCTGGAAGCCCCAAACAAACTGGGCAAACTTTGCTGTTTGGGCTTGCACCAAATTTATTTTGACAACTGCAAAAATTTTTTGTTTTGGTTTTTAATTCGCTGTGAATTTCAAGACCAATAACTGCTTCATATTCCATTAGTTGTTCCCTCCTTTGTTTGTTTCAAAAAAGTCTGCGGTGTTAAACAAAGTTTGTTCACAAAACTTGTTGGCAATAAGTTGCAAGCCTATTGGCATATTGTTTTTATCTTCTCCGCAAGGAATGCTTATTGCTGGAAGCCCAGCAATGTTAACAGGAACGGTGTAAATATCACTTAAATACATTTTTATGTGGTCATTAATTTTTTCACCAATTTTGAATGCTGTGAATGGTGAAGTTGGGCTTAAAATTACATCAACTTTTTCAAAAGCCTTTTCAAAATCACTTTTAATTAGGTTTTGAACTGATTTGGCTTTTTTATAATATGCGTCATAATATCCGCTTGACAAAACAAAGTTTCCAAGCATTATTCTTCGTTTAACTTCTTTTCCAAAGCCTTCGGTTCGGCTTTTAAAATATAAATCAACAAGGTCGTGATAATTTTCTGCTCGCCTTCCAAACCTTATTCCGTCAAAACGCCCAAGATTACTGCACGCTTCAGCACTTGAAATAACATAATAAGCACTTAATGATTTATCAATGTTATCAAGCGAAATGTTAATAATTTGTGCACCATTATCTTCAAAAAATTTAATAGCACCATTTATTGCTTTTTTAACATCTTCGTCCATTCCCATTTCCAAAAAGTTTGTTGGAACGCCAATTTTAAGACCTTTAACACTTGAATTTAGGTTTTTAAGATAATCAACTTTTTCACGATTTTCGCTTGTGAATTCCCGATTATCATAACCAGCAATGGCATTTAACATTATTGCACTGTCTTTTACTGTTTTTGTGAAAGGACCAATTTGGTCAAGGCTTGATGCAAAAGCAACTAATCCATATCTTGAAACCAAACCATAAGTTGGTTTTAGCCCCACCACGCCACAAAAACTTGCTGGTTGACGGATTGATCCACCAGTGTCGCTCCCAAGCGAAGCAAAGCACAAATTTGCCTTAACACTGCAAGCACTTCCGCCACTGCTTCCACCAGTAACTCGTGAATTATCTATTGGGTTTAAACAAGCACCAAAAGCACTATTTTCGTTTGAACTTCCCATAGCAAATTCGTCCATGTTGGCTTTTCCCAAAATAACAGCGTGCTCATTTTTTAGTTTTTCAACAACACTTGCATCATAAACACTTTCATAATTTTCCAAAAATTTGCTTGCACACGTGGTTTTTGTTCCAGTTAAATTGATGTTATCTTTAATTATTATTGGAACTCCAGTTAAATAACTCCCGCCGTTTTCACTCAAAATTTTGTCGGCAAGTTTTGCTTCTTTAATTGCGTCTTCTTCCCTTATGCTTAAAACGGCATTAAGATGAGCATTTTTTTTGATATTTTCAAAGCAAAGTTTTGTTAATTCTTCACTTGAAATCTCATGATTTTTTAGCATATTGCTTATTTCAAGCAAACTTAATTCTAAAACATTTTTCATTAGTCCACCACCTTTGGAACAACAATGCACGAACCTTTGCTTTGTGGTGCATTTTTAATTACATTTTGAATTAACAAACCTTGTTTTGTTTCGTCTTCTCGCAAATCTTTTGCGTTAATAATTCTGTCGTGATTTTTAACATTTGTTGTGTCAACATTTTGAAGTTCATTTATTTGAGATAAAGTTTTTGCAAACTCGCCTTTAAAATTTTCTATTTCTTCATCGTTAAAATTTAGCCTTGATAGTTCTGCCAAATGTTTAACCAAATCGGTTGTAATTTCCATAATTTCTCCTAACAAATTATTTTATCAAAATTTAATCTATTTTTCAAGTGTTTTGTTCATTTTTTAAAAGTTCAAGCAATTCTTGTTCATTTATTGTTTTTATATTCAAACTTTGTGCTTTTGCAAGTTTGCTTCCAGCATCTTCACCGCAAATAACCAAATCGGTGTTTTTGCTAACGCTTGACACAACATCAGCCCCAAAAGACAATAAAATTTCCGAAAGTTCTTCACGCTTAAAACTTTGCAAAGCACCCGTAAGCACTATTTTTTTGCCAGAAAAATAATTTTCTTTTTGAATAGTGCTGTTTTCTTCACCCAAAACAACAACGCCTTTTTCAAATATTTTGTTTATCAAAACATTGTTTTTTTCGTTAGCAAAATAATCTAATATTGAATTTGCAACAATTTCGCCAATATCTTGAATTTGAATTAGGCTATCAAAACTTGCATTTTTAAAATTTTCAAAAGTTTTAAAAGTTTTTGCCAAATCTCGTGCAGTTTTTTTGCCAACATTTAAAATTCCAATTGCAAAAATAAATTTTGAAAGTGTAACTTTTTTGCTTTTTTCAATAGCATCTAATATATTTTGAGTTTTTTTCTGTTTAAAACTTTCAAGTTCTAATAGTTGCGAATATGTTAAATCATACAAATCAGCAACACTTCTAACATTAAGTTTGTTAAAAAACAAATCTATTGTCTTGTCGCTTATCCCCTCAATGTTCATTGCATCTCTACTGCAATAATGCACAATTTTTTCTTTAATTTGCTCTGGACATAAATATGTGTTCAAACAAAACAAATTAGGACCAATTTGTGTGAGTTCCTGCCCGCAACTTGGGCAAGTTTTTGGTTTCTCAATTTGTTTGCTATCGTCAAATTTTTCAGCAAGACCCAAAATTTCAGGGATAACTTCATTACTTCTTCTTATAAACACCCTTGAATTTATCAAAACTTTTTTTCGCAAAATATCTTCATAGTTGTTAAGCGTTGCCTTGGTGATGGTTGCCCCCGCAAGATTAACAGGCTCAACTATTGCCCCTGGGGTGATTTTTCCAGTTCTGCCAACAGTCCACACAACATTTTTAAGAATTGTTGAAGTTTCTTCGGCTTCAAACTTAAATGCTATTGCCCATTTGGGAAATTTGATTGTGTAGCCAAGTTTTTCCCGCTCGCTTACATTATCAAGTTTCAAAACTGCCCCGTCAATCAAAAAGTCTAGGCTATGCCTTTCAACATCAATTTTTTCAAAAACTTGTTTGATTTGTTCAAAATCATTTTCAACCTTAAAATTTTCAACCACATAAAATTTGTTTTGCCTTAAAAAGTTTTGCATCTCTTGTTGAGTGTTAAATTTTTTGCCTTCAATAAAGTTAACTGAATAACAAATAACATCAAGATTTCGACTTTTTGTTATTTTAGGGTCAAGGTTTCTTAATCCGCCCGCTGCAGCGTTTCGTGCATTTTTTAAAAGTTCAGTTGCTGTTTTGTTATACTTTTCAAGTTCGCTTAATTTCATAATACACTCGCCTTGAACAACAACTTCGCCTTTAAAATCTATTGTTAGTGGCACAGTTCGGATTGTTTTAACCTGCTCGGTTACATCTTCGCCAACCTGCCCGTTGCCCCTAGTGAGTGCTTTAACCAATATTCCATCTTTATATGTTAAAACACAACTTAAACCGTCATATTTATAATCAATGCTAAATTTTGCATCTTTAACTTTGCTTTTAATGTCTTTAATCCATTTTTCCAAATCTTCATAGGTATTAACTTTTTCAAGCGAAAAAAGCGGAACTTTGTGGGCTTCTTTTTTAAAGCCTTTCAAAACTTCACCACCAACTTTTTTGCTTGGCGAGTTTTCCAAAACAATGCCCGTTTGTTTTTCCAAAAGCAAAAGTTCGTCATAAAGTTTATCCCATTCTTTATCGCTTATTGTGGGATTATCCAAAACATAATAGTTATAGTTATGCTTGTTGAGAATTTCAACAAGTTCTTTCATTCTGTCCATAAAACCTCTATAATTTTTGAAGTGGTGCAATGGTTATCATAAGTTCTTTAACACCAATGCCTTTAAAGTTTATTTTTGCAGTGTCGCCCGAAATTGAAATTATTAGTCCTTCACCATAGCGATTATGCAAAACTCTGTCGCCAACGCTAAAATCGGTGTCATTAACGCTTTCGGCTTTAATTTCGGTTGCGTTTTTAACACTTTGCGTATTTGCATAAGCAAAATCATTCACGCCACTATTATACTTAAAGCCAAAACCAACCGAATTTGAACTGTAAGAATTGTGCCCATTATATGCACCATTATAACCATAATCTGTGCCTGTATTAAAACTATTTTTTTCAAACATTGATTGTTCAAAACCCAAATCTTTTATGTAAGGCGAAACAATTTCATGGCGAGTGTAGCCATACAAAAATCTTTGTTTTGCACAAGTTAAATAAAGCCTTTTCATTGCCCTTGTAACTGCAACATACATAAGTCTTCGCTCTTCTTCTTCATCACAATCGTCATTTCGTTTTAATGGGAAAATTCCGTCTTCAAGCCCCACCACAAACACACATTCAAATTCAAGACCTTTACTTGCGTGAACAGTTGCGATTGTAACACATTCTTCGTCTTCATTGTAGGAATCCATATCCGAAACAAGCGTTACACTTTGAAGATATGACGAAAGTGTGGCATCTTCGTTATTTTTGCAAAATTCTTTTATGCTTAAAACAAGTTGTTCAATGTTTAGCATTCGGTTTTTATCTTCTTCAACCACATTAAGATAGTTTTCAAGATTAATTTTTTCAATAATATATTCGGTTAAATCAACTAGGTCGAGTTCTTCTTTTTTTTGATACAAATCTTCAAACAAAAGTTTCAACAAGCAAAGTTTATTAAAACTAGCCCCTTTTATACCGCAAAATTCATTAAGTTCAAGCAAATTTTCAAGCATAGATTTTGAAGGGTTAATTTTTTTAAGATTTTCTAAACTGGCTTCACCAATTCCCCTTTTTGGAAAGTTTGCAATTTTTGCAAAACTAACATCATCTTTAAGGTTGTTTAAAACTTTTAAATATGCCAAAAAGCATTTGATTTCTAACCTGTCATAAAACTTCATACCGCCATAAACTTTGTAATTTATGCCATAATTTAAAAGTTTTTCTTCTATGTTTCGAGTAAGCGAGTTAAGCCGAACAAGAACGGCAATATTGTTCAAACTTTCCCTGTTTGTTGATGAAAGTGAATATATTGTGCTTGCAACATAATCGGCTTCTTCACTTTCGTTATAACATTTTTTATATTCAATTTTAAGCCCATCTTCATTGTCAGTCCAAAGTTTTTTGTCAATACGCTCAAAATTTTTGGAAATAATTTTGTTTGCACCTTCAATTATTTTTTTTGTTGACCTATAATTTTGCTCTAATTTTATTATTTCAACATCACTAAAATCTTTTGTGAAGTTTGCAATGTTTTTATAGTTTGCCCCACGCCAAGTGTAGATACACTGGTCTTCATCACCCACTACAAATACGCTTGTATCAGCCCCTTTCAAAAGTTTTATCAAATCATATTGAATTTCGTTGGTATCTTGAAATTCGTCAACCAAAATATGTTTAAATTTTTGGTTATAATAAGACCTAACATCAACATTTTCTTTCAAAAGTTTGTATGCCTTAAAAAGCAAATCGTCAAAGTCGAAAGCATTGTTTTCGCAAAGTTTTTTTTCATAAATTTTTATATATTCAACAATTTCGTCAATATCTGGTTCAAAACTATTTGCAATAGCATATTCTTCAAGCGTTTGATATTTGTTTTTATAGTGAGAAATATGAAAACTTAAAGTTTTTTTAAAGTCGTCTTGCACTTCTTTCATATTTTCTTTTAAAATATCCGAAATAACTTTGTTTTTGTCGCTTTCATCAAAAATTGTAAAATTAGAATTATAGCCACAAAGTTTGCTTGCATTTTCACGCAAAATTCTAACGCAACAACTATGAAAAGTGCTTATCCACATATTTTGAGTGCTTAAACCTTTTTCTTCAAGCCTTTCTTTCATAACATTGCTTGCTTTGTTTGTAAAAGTTATTGCCAATATTTGTGATGGGTGAATAAATCTGCAATTTATAAGATTGATTATCCTTTCGGTTAAAACTCTTGTTTTTCCGCTTCCTGCCCCAGCGGTTACTAATATATTTTGTGCCGAAGAAAGCACTGCTTGTTTTTGCATTTCATTTAATTTTAAATCTAAAAATTCGTTCATGGCTTTATTATATCATATCCAAACAAAAAAAGATATTTATTTAAAATATCTTTTTCAAAAAGTTAAATATTTTGTTGCCCAAAACTGTCAACTTCATTATTTTCAGATTCTGATTGTTCCAAATTTTGCGAACTTAAAACAACTTTGTTCCTTTCAAGCCTTGTTAGTTGTTTTATAAGCCTTGGACGATTGTATCTTTGAATTAATATTGAAGGAACATTTATAAGTGAATAAATTATTGCAACTGGAAGTGCCATTGTAAGAAGCATTTGTTTTGGCACAAAAATTAAACTTAAAAAAGCAAAAATGATGCAAAAGATATGCAAGATTTCAGCATAGCAAGTTTCGGTTATAAACCTTTTAAGATAATCAATGTTTTTTGAACTGTCAAGTTTGTCTTTTTTGAATTTAACCGTGTTTCCCAAATCGGGAATTTTGTCTTTCCATTTTCTTATTCCAAGTTTAACCAAGAAATTTTTTTCAAATTCAGTAACATGATAAATTCGTTTGTTATAGTCAAACCAACTTTTTGGCATAAACCTTATTAAAATTGCAAGTGGCAAAGACGGAAGCAAAACAATAGCAAAACTAATAAGCAAATTTAGTGCGGTTATAAACGAAAAATCTAATATTAAATTTATTCCTATAATTGCAAAAATCGCAAGAAAAATAAAAAAGAAATACATTTTAACTCCTATGTATAATAGTGTATAAAATATATTTCCTTTTGTCAAATGTTTTTATATTTTTCCATTTTTTGTTAACAAAAAACAAATTTTTTTAAAATGTTAAATTAAAATTTTAATGCTTGTTTTCGTTCAAAATCTTGCCTAATTTTAACATATTTTTCACTTAAATTAAGAATGTAATTTTGCTTTTCGGTGTCGGATAAATTTTTGTATTTTGAATAGTCAATAAGTTCAGCAAGTGGGCTTATTGTGTTTGGATTTGTTGTTAGCAAATCAATAACCTTTTGATTAAAAATTTCATCTTCTTTGGTCGATATGCTTCTATATTCAATATCAGCACTTTTAAATTCACTGCTAGCAAGAATTCTTAAAACATGATTTGTTTTTATCTTATCATTTTTCTTGCTTTCTCGGTTATAGTCAACCGTTCCATAATCGTGATTTTTTAATCTTGTTTTTGCGCTCATTATCAATTCCTTAAGCACACTTTTGTTTTTGTTTTTCATAATCTTTTTCTCCTTTTGTTTTTAAAACATTTAGATTATAAACCACAAAAAAGCATTTTTGTTAATGCTAGCAAAATAAGTTAAAAACCGAAGTTTTTAGAGCAAAAAGCGTTTAAAAATATAAAAAACAATGTTATTATTCAATAATCTTTTTTTATCTTTGTTTTATCCAATTTATTGAGCCCAAATTATTTTATTTGACCAAAAAGTTTGTTTAATTGCTTTTTAATATAATAAACTTTCAAAACCTTGATTTTTTTATGTTTATTTATCAAAATTTGCATTAAACACACAAAAATAACAAAAAGATTTTGGAAAACACTTTTTAAAATCAAATTCTACAAAATATTATAAAATTTATTTGTTATTTTTTGTATTTATTTGTTAAAATAACCATAATTATTTCAAAAGGAAGTAAAAAAATGAACAAAAAATTATTGCAAAAATTTAAAGAATATAAAAATCAATTTAAGCCAAAAGAAATTTTCCAAAAAGACGGAAAAATTTTTCTTGAAAATGAAGTATGTGAAGACGAAAATGGAGTTATAGTTTCAGAAACAGAAAACTTTATTAATATAAAATATTCGTCAAAAACTTCAATTAGCCGTGTTTTGTCAAACCTATTTCCTTACAAATTTAAGTTTATGGGTAAAAAAGTAAGTTCGATTGAAAGTGTTTTGCAAGGCATAAAATATAAAAACAAAAAAACTCAAAAATTGGTTTTTAGTTATGCTGGTGTTGATGCTTATCACACAAGAGCATCAAACAATTTTGACTTTTGGGGAAACAATGGAAAACTTTGGTTTTGTGGAAAAGAAATCGACAGACACAAAACCGAATATCAAAATTTTTTGGACGAACTTTATTTAAGTTGCCTTAAAAATAATTTATATAAACGGGCTATAAAATCAACTGGCACAAAATATCTTCTTCACCACATTGGAAGAACCAACCCACAAGAAACCGTGCTAACTCGAAACGAATATGAATGCAGGCTATATGCCCTTCAAATGCTAATTAACAATGGTGATGTTAAAATTGATTAATAAATTTTTATATAATTAATTTTTAAAAAAAGTATTTTTTGTTTTTGATAAAAAGATGTTAATCTTATATTCAAAAGTATAATTATAAATTTTAAAAAAATTTGAAAATCTTTGAAATTTGTTTTGATTTTTTTATAAAATGTGTTATAATAATTGAATAGATGGGTGGATTACTGCTCATCTATTTTTTTTATTCAAATAAATTTTCTATTTATTGTTAAAAAAAATAATTATAAGATTTTCTAAAAACAAAGATTTAAATTGAACTAATTTATACTCTACTTTTTTACTTTATTGCTTTTTAATATTTTATTTTTATTTTGCTAATATTTTTTATAATAAAAAAAAAGTGCCAATGGCACTTTTTTGATTTATTATTTTACATTTCTTTTTCTTGCATTTTCGGCTTTCTTTTTTCGTTTAACGCTTGGTTTTTCATAAAATTCTTTTTTTCTTAAATCGCCGATAATGCCATCTTTTTGACATTTTCGTTTAAAACGCTTAATAGCACTTTCAACGCTTTCATTTTCGCCAACTTTAACTACTGACAACTTTTTCACCCGCCTTTATTTTTAACTATTAATATTATATTCAGCCAAAAAAATTTGTCAACTATTTTTTTATTTTTATAAAATTTTTAAAACTTATTTTATGTTTTGCTTTAAAATAATTTAATTATTTTAAAAAAAATTTAAACAAAAAAACGAAGCATCATTTTGCTTCGCCTATTTGTTATCTTCTTGTAATATCTTCTTTAACTTTTGCTGCTTTGCCAGTTAAATCACGAAGATAATAAAGTTTTGCTCTTCTAACTTTACCAGTTCTTACAACTTCAATGTGGTCAATACGTGGAGAGTGAATTGGGAATGTTCTTTCAACGCCAACGCCATAAGAAATTCTTCTTACTGTAAAAGATTCTCGAATTGAGCCATTTCTTTTTGCAATAACAACGCCTTCAAATGCTTGTAGACGCTCTTTATCGCCTTCAACAACTTTTACAAATACTCTAACGGTATCACCAATATTAAAGTCTGGAACTTCTTTTTTAATATTTTCTTTTTCGATAATATCAACCAAGTTCATAATGTTCCCCCCTTTAAATTTTAACCTAGTCATTCATACACCGTTTGCAGAGGACTGACCATAATTAACATTTAATCATATCACAATCTTCATTAATAATCAAGTGTTTTTCGCAAATTTTTCTTTTTTCGATAATTTTTTTTATTTTTTTGGCATATTTTTGTGCACATTTCTTGCCACTTTCAATCAAATTTGGAATTTGTTTGAAATCTGTGTCCATGTGATTTACACCTTTGGTTACATCATAGCAATATATATCATAATTTTTTTTGTTTGTTTTTTTGTTTAGCACAATAAGTTCATGTTGCATAACTTCCATAGCATAAGCAAGTGTGTTAATGCTTCCTTTTGGAAGAGTGTCTTTTTGATAATCGTCCATGCAATCAACCGCAATAACAACATCACAACCTTTTTGTCTTAAAACATTAAAAGGCACATTTTCACAAGTTCCACCATCAACATAACAAGTTCCATTTGCAAAAACTGGCGGAATTAGTGCGGGAATTGCACTTGATGCCCGCAATGCCGTTGCAAAACTTCCATTTTCAAAATAAAACAACTTACCTTTTTTTAAATCGCACGCACCAGCCATAAATTTTATTTTGGCATCTTCAATATTTTTAGTTATTAAGTGTCTTGACAAAAATCTTTCAATTTTTTTGCCTGAAACAACGCCTTCTTTTAGCATTTTAAAATAGTTAAGTTCAATAACATCTTTTTTTGCAATTTTTTTGGCTAGTTTTTCTATGTCGTAAATATCCATTCCGCTTGCATAAAGCCCGCCAACAATAGCCCCCATGCTTATGCCCGAAATCATATCAATTTCAATACCGTTTTCTATCAAGCCTTGCAAAAAGCCAATGTGTGCAATGCCACACATTCCGCCCCCGCCCAAAGCAACACCAATTTTAGGTTTATTTTCCAAATTATCAATTTCCATGCAAATATTATATTTATATTATGCGAAATTTGCAACAGAAAAATTAAAATTTTTTGAATATTTTTTTAAAATTTTTTACATTAAAATATTTAAACATTTAATAATATTTTTTTTAAAAAAAGCAAAAAATATTTAAAATTAGGTATTGACAACTAAAAAAGTTCGTTGTATAATTTTAACAAATTTAAAGGAGAAATGAATATGAAAAAACAAAAATTACTTGATGGTGGAAATTTATTTGTAACAAGAGTTAGAGTTGTTCTTCATGAAGAAAATGCTGAACAAGGCACAGGTCTTGAAACTGCTCACTATAACAAACTTGGTTTTAGACTTTTCTATAAACTTAACGACAGTGAATATCTTGATATTTTGGACGGAAAAACTTACCCAGTTTTGAGTGAAAGTTTGAAAGAACACGATTTGTTTGTGTTCAACCCAAAACCATTCTGGGTTTATGCTCATAGTTTAAGAATTAAAGAACGACCAGAAGATGTTAAAGAATATGCCGCTTTTGTTGCTAAATATTTTAATGAAAATATGCACAACGAAAAGAAATGGTATGCTGCAAAAGATTTTGTTCATAAAGTTCACCACAAAAATGACGAAATTATCTTTGCAAAATAGTTAAATTTAACAAAAACCACTTATTTAAGTGGTTTTTTTAATAAAAATTTATTTGTGAAAATTAAAAAAATGATGATTTTATATCATCATTTTTTAATTATATAGTTGCTTTTTTGTTTTCCTCAATAATTTGTGGCTCTTCGTCAACTTTTTCTATATATTCTGGTTCAACCTTTTTTGTTTTGCTGTTATATTTCATATTTATTGCTTTAATTTTTTTGTTGCTTGGCGATGAAAACATAACATCAAGCATATCGTCTTCAAGAATTGTTCTTAATCCCCTTGCACCCGCTTTAAGTTCGATTGCTTTTTTTGCAACATTTTTTAATGCTTCGTCAGAAAATTCAAGACTAATTCCGTCCATATTAAACATTTCTTTATATTGTTTTATAATAGCATTTTTTGGTTTGGTTAAAATGCTAACCAACGCATTTTCGTCAAGTTCATCAAGACCAACGGTTACTGGAATTCTTCCAATAAATTCTGGAATCATGCCAAATTTCATAAGGTCTTCAGGCTGAATTTTTTTGATAACTTCGGAATTTTTTGCTTCAACATTTTCAACAAAACCAAGATATTTGTTTGTTGTTCGGTCTTCAATAATTTTGTTTAATCCAACAAATGCTCCGCCACAAATAAACAATATGTTTGAAGTATCCATTGAAACGCCGTCATTATATCCATTTTTTCTGCCACCAGGACCTGGAACATTGCAAACGCTTCCTTCCAAAATTTTCAAAAGTGCTTGTTGCACACCTTCTCCGCTTGGGTCTTTCAAATTGCTTTTTCGGTCTGTCTTTTTGCTTAATTTGTCAATTTCGTCAATATAAACTATGCCCATTTCAGCACGCTTAACATCATAATCGGCATTTTGCAAAAGTTTTTGAAGCAAAGTTTCAACATCATCACCAATATATCCTGCTTCGGTTAAAGTTGTTGCATCACATTGAGCAAATGGAACATTCAAAATTTTGGCAAGAGTTCGTGCAATTAATGTTTTTCCGCAACCAGTTGGACCAACAAGCAAAACATTGCTTTTTTCAAGTTCAACCTTATCGTTTTTCTTGTTTGCTTTTATGTTGTTATCAATATTATAGTTAATTCGTTTATAATGATTATAAACAGCAACGCTTATTGCTTTTTTTGCATCTTCTTGACCAATAATAAAATCGTCAAGATGCTTTTTTATTTCCATAGGTTTTATAAGTTTAAGTTTGGCTTCAGGCTTTGCTTTTATGTTGGTTTTTACAATTTCGTTGCAAATTCCAATGCAAGTTGCACAAATAAAACTTTGTCCGTCAGGGCTTGCAATAAGGCTGTTGTCTTCACTTTGAACAGCACCACAAAAAGAACATTTGAAATCGCTTTTCTGCATAAAATCTCCTATAATTTATTTTTTTCTAAAATTTCGTCAATTAAACCATATTTAAGGGCTTCTTCAGGAGTTAAATAGTAATCACGGTTTGTATCTTTTTCAATTTCTTCCAAAGACTTGCCTGTGTTTTTGCTTAAAATTCCATTGATAACATCCCTAATTTTTAAAATTTGTTCGGCTTGAATTTTAATGTCGCTTGCTTGACCTTGTGCCCCGCCAAGAGGTTGATGAATCATTATTCTTGAATGAGGCAAAGCATATCTCTTACCTTTTTCGCCACTAGAAAGCAAAACTGCCGCCATTGATGCCGCTAGACCCACACAAATAACATTAACTTTGCTTTTTATAAAGTTCATAGTGTCATAAATGGCAAGACCTGCGTCAACTTCTCCCCCCGGAGAGTTGATATAAAGGCTAATATCTTTATTGTTGTTTTTTGCTTCCAAAAACAAAAGTTGAGCAATAACAAGGTTTGCAACATCGGTGTTAATTTCGCCAGATATAAATATTATTCGGTCTTCCAAAAGTCTTGAATAGATGTCATAACTTCTTTCTCCACCACTTGTTTGGTCAACAACCATTGGAACTAACATAATTATTTTCTCCTTAATTAAATTTTATATCATTATAAATATTAGTAAATTTTAAAAATTTATACTAATCAATTTTATTGTTTTGACACAAAAAAGCAAGTAATTTGTCGCTTATCATTTGTCCGTAAATTCGGTTAAAGAATTCTTCACTTAAACCTTTTTTGAAATCTTCAAGTTTAATGTTCCTTGCTTCGCTCATTTCAATAAGTTTTTGATTAAGTTCTTCTTCACTAACTTCAATTTTTTCTTTTTTAATTATTTCTTCCAAAACAAGTTTCGTTTTTGCTGTTTTTATTGCATCTTCTCGTCTTGAATCTCGAAGTTCTTTCATTGTTGTGTTCATGTGTTTTAAATAATCATCAAGTTTCAATCCTTGATACATTAATCTATATTCAAAATCTTGAACAAACTCGTCTATTTGTTTTTCAATCAAAGTTTCACTAATTTCACAAGTTGAAAGGTCTGTAATTTTGTCAATAAGTTCATTTTCAGCCTTATATTTTGCTTGTTTTTCTTTTTCAGAAATCAAAGTTTTTTCAATGTCTTTTTTATATTCTTCCAAAGTTTCAAATTCGCTATAATTTTTTGCAAATTCGTCATCAAGTTCTGGAAGTTGTTTTTCTCTTACTTCTTTAATTGTAACTTCAAATTGAGCATCTTTTCCTTTCAAACTTTCTTCCATATAGTTATCTGGGAATTTTACAGTAATAGTTTTTGTTTCGCCCTTTTTCATGCCAATAAGTTGTTCTTCAAAGTTGTCAATAAAACTGTGTGAACCAATAACCAAATCATAGTCTTTTGCTTCTCCGCCAGCAAACTTAACACCATCACGGCTTCCGCAGAAATCTATTGTTGCAGTGTCGCCATTTCTAACTTCTCGATTGGCAACTATAAGCCTTGATGCTTTGTCTTGTGCAAGAGCAAGTTCTGCATCAATTTCTTCTTTTTTAACTTCAACTTTTTCTTGTTTAATTTCTAGGTTTTTATATTCACCCAAAATTACTTCAGGTTTAACTTCAACTGTAATTTCATATTTCAAACCATCTTTAAAATCAAGAATATTTACGCTTGGGCTTGCAATAGGTTCAACATCTTTTTCTTTTTCCAAGATTTCAGAATAGTTATGACCAAATGCGTGATTAATTGCATCGTCATAAAAAACATATTCGCCATAATTTTTTTCAATAATATGTCTTGGTGCTTTGCCTTTTCTAAAACCTTGAACAGTATATTTGTCTTTGTTATGTTCAAACGAATGTTCCAAACAATGTTCCCATTCTTCTTTTGATGTGGTAACCACAAATTTAACTTTGTTTTTTTCTAATAATTCTTTTGTGTAATTCATAATAACTCCTTATAATAAAACATTAAATTATAACACAATTTTGTTAACAAAACAATCGCTTTTTTGTTATTTTTTAAAATATTTTGAAGCAAACATTTGTTTTTTTGATTTTAGTAAAATTTTGTTTTATCGCTTCAAACATTTTTAAGCGAATTTTAAAAGAATTTTATAACCGCAATAAAAAACAGCCACAGGGCTGTTAAACTAAACTTAAAATTAACAAAACCACAAGCATACAAGCAATAATTCCACTTAATATGCATGGCGTGAAAATCTTAACATTTTCTATAAATTTTTTAAAACCACTTTGTTTTTTTTCTTTTGGAACAAATTTTTCCATGCCGTCTTCTAATGCCAGTTCCATTATAATTTCTTCATTATCACTTGTAAGCATGGCATTTCGTTTGATGCAATATTTGGTTAGACTTATGGTTAACATTATTGTTGCAACCAAAAAAATGCAAAGTGCCGCCAAATTAAGGTAAACGCTTAAAAAATTTAGCAAAATAAGCACGAAGCCCACAAAATATAAAATTCCAGTTATTAAATTAAATTTGTTAAATTTCATATTTTCTCCTTAAATTATAAATGGAAGAATGATGCACGCTAGTAGCAACAAAATTCCAACAAAATATATTGCCATAAAAATTCCACTTCGTTTGGTTTTTACATATAAATAACCATTTATACAAACAATTATATACGCCAAAATTGCAACAACTTTTTTTGAAATTGTGCCGAAAGCACCCAATTTTTCGCCAAAAATTATATCCAAAACAAGCACAATTCCTATCAAAAACATCAACACAAATGAAATAAAGTAGATAATTTTTTTTGAGCGTCTTTCCATAAAATTATATTATCATATTTTTAATTTTTTAACAATTAATTTACACAAAAAAGGCAAAAAACCTGCAAAAATGCAAGTTAGTTTTGACCATTACGAAGCTGAATAAGCACATTTTCAAAATAATCTGGAAGCGGAATTTCAAAATGCAAAATTTTGCCAGTTGTTGGTTGAGTTAGAGTTAGGCTATAACTTGTTAACAACTGCCCGTTTAAATTAAAATTATCTTTCACACCATAAAGTTTATCGCCGACCACTGGGTGCCCCAAATATTTGGAATGAATCCTAATTTGGTGCGTTCTTCCCGTTTTAAGTTCAAACTCCACCAAACTATAACCCTTAAATATTTCAAGCGTTTTATAGTGTGTTTCGGCGGTTTTACCTTCAAAATCTGCACACACATCATATTTAAGTCTGTTTTTTTTGCTTCGTTGCAAATTTTTGTTTATCATCCCATCTTTTGGGCTAAAACTCCCCACCACCAAGGCAAGATATTTACGCCTGCAAGTTTTGGTTTGAATTTGTTTTGCAAGGCTTTCGTGAGACTTATTGTTTTTTGCACAAATCATAAGCCCTGATGTGTCTTTGTCAAGCCTATGCACAATTCCAAGCCTAAAATTTCCGTTAATATCGCTTAAATTTTTATATTTATAAACAAGAGCATTAACAAGAGTGTGTTCTTCATTTTTTATTGCTGGATGCACGCACAAACCTTGTGGTTTGTTTATAACAATCAAATCATCATCTTCATAAACAACATCAAGAGCAATATTTTCAGGCTTGAAACTTAATTCCTTTTTTTCACACATTTCAATTAATACATTGTCGTTAACGCATAGTTTATAACCATTTTTTTCAATTTTCCCGTTAACCAAAATTTTGCCTTCTTTGTTTAATAATGAAATTTGACTGCGTGAAATATCCTTAATATTCTCTGCCAAAAAAGCATCAAGCCTTTTGCCAACATTATTGTTTTCTATTTTAAAATTTTGCGTCATCTTTTGATTTTTCCTTAAAAAAATTTAGTTTGTTGAGTTGTTTATTAGTTATTATTTTTATTATTTTCTAATTGTATTTTGTCATTTAATGCTTTTTCATCTTCTTTTGCTTTATCTGTCAAATTTTCACCCAAAATTTGTTCTTTTTCTTCTTTTTGCAAAGGATTTGTCGAAGCATGGTTTTGCGTGGTTTCTAATGCATTTTCAGGACTTTTTGACTTTGAATTTTTGGTTAAAAACAATAAGTCAATCACAAACAAAATAATTCCAACAGTGAGTAAAACATCAGCAATATTAAAATAATATGGCATAATTTTTATGTTAACAAACAAAAAATCTCTAACATAACCAAGAAAAATTCGGTCAATCAAATTTCCAATAGCACCTGCAATAATAAAACTTAATGAAAGATTATAAACCTTTCCATTTCTTTTGCAAAAGAAATCATACAAGAAAAACGCCAGCAAAAAAATTAATGACAAAATAATCAAAAGTGCGGTTTTGCCCGACAAAACGCCAAGACCTGCACCATAATTGTGAGTGCTAATTAAATAGAAAAAATTTGGAATAATCTCTTGATTTATTCCTTCACACAAAATTTTTGTGATTATGTCAATTAAGATTAAAATTGGCGACAAAATGCCAATAAAAATATATTTATTTTTTGTTTTCATACTATAATAAAACTTTTATCTTTAAATTTTCGGGTGTGATTAAATACAAATCTTGTGTTAGACGATTAATTGTTCCTTTCAAGGCAAAAACTGCTCCACTCAAAAAGTCTAAAACCCTTGTATATTCTTGCTTTGACAAGTCTTTTAGGTTTATAATGCTTGCTTCATTTTTAATTAAGTTTAACACAATTTTTTCAATTTCTTCTTGATTTTGCGGAGAATAAACATTAATGTTATTATAATCAACAGTAGTTATGGTTTCTTTTGCTGAAATTGGTTTTTGAACTGTGGTTTTTTTTGGTCTTGATTCGGTTTGAATTATGTCGTCAATCAAAACTTCTTTTGTAGGATTTTTGTCTGTTTTAAACAACAAATCTAAAAGTTTCATAAAATCCCCTTAAAACAATATAACACAAAATCAAATTATTTTAAAGTTTTTTGTTTTTATTTTATCAAAATTTTGTCTTTTTTTTGAAAAAAACATTCTTAATTTTAAAAATTATTATTGTAACAAAAAATATAACCTATAATTTAAGGTTATAATTTTTTAAAATTTTATTAATTATAAAATTATTTTTAAAACAAAGAGCCTACTACACTCAAATGATTTTTGCTTTTTTCAAATTTTTTTAAATTCGTGATAGTTACAAAGTGCAAAATTGCACCTTTCTATCTAAATTTTGAAGATTAATCTTATTATCCATGTTACCGCTAAACCCAAAAGAGCAAGCACGATTGAACGCACAACCAAATAACGATTTTCTTTTTTTGTGTTTTCAAGTTCACGCAAAAATGCTTGACCTTTGCTTTTTAGGCTAACTGAATAAATTGGTGTGCCTTTGTTTTCAGATGCAACAAGGTCGATATATCCGTCATAAATAAGGTTGTTAACCGCCCTGTCAAGCTGAACATCATTTATTTCCAAATCAGGAATTAAACTTATTTTTATGTCTTCGGGCTTGATTAAACAACTTTCTTTGTTATAACAACGATTATAAAAATATCGCATAATTTGTTTTTCAATTTTATTTAACATACTTTAATTATAACATAAAATTTTTAATATAAAAAGGGTTTTAAAAAAAATCTCACAAATATGTGAGATTTTTTATATTAGTCTTCTTTTTTATCTTCTTTTTTGTCGTCTTTTTTATCGTTTGTTAATTTAACAGGTGTTCCTTTTTTGGTTTTTTTATCACGAGTTTTAACAAAATAGATAACTATTCCTGCCAAAATTGCAAGACCAACAACAATAAGAACGATGTTTAATGTTTCAGTTGAAATAACTGATTTGTTATCGTCAGCATAAGCAACGATTTTTTCTTTAACAACTTTTTCATTGCCGGCTTTATCACGAGCAGTGTATGTGATTGTGTAAGTTCCAGCATTTGCAAGAGTATATTCTTTAATATCAGTGTCGCTTGTTGAAGTGATTGTTGAGCCATCTGGACCTGTAACTGTGATTGTAAACATTCTTACACCACTGTTAGTATATTCGTCTTGAAGTTCGCTTGCTGTTTTTGTTGTTCCAGCATCACTAATTTTGATTTTAGACAAATCAATTTTCAAACTTCCGCTGTTAACTTTAACATCGGCTCGTTTTCCAAAGTCTTCAATTTCAGCAAAACTGAATGAAGGAGCGGTTGTGTCGCCAACTTTAATAATATAAACAAGTTCAGTTGTGTTGTTTGCATTATCTGTTGCACTATATGTTACAGTATATGCTCCGTCCATTGTTGGAACAAATGTGTAAACACCTCGTTCTTCATCTTTTGTTACAGTTAAATCATTATTTTTTGGTGATTTTACTGTTAATTTGCTTTCTTTAATTCCATTCAAAACATCTTCGGCAGTAAAGTCTGGAAGGTCTATTGCTTTGTATGTTCCGTCAGCAAGTTTAACCAAATCAAATGTTTTTTTGCTGTTTAGGTCATAATCTGTTGTGATAACTGGTTTGATTGTGTCTTTTGCAACAAATGTTTGTTTATATTCATTTGATTTTAATTCTCCGCTGTAAACTACAACTGTGTAAGAGAATTCACCTGGTTCTAGTGCTGTAAATTCGTTTGTTCCTTTGTTGAATCTGTAAGATTTAACATTTTTATCAAATACGATTTCAACTTTTGTTGGAGTGATAACTTCGCCTTCTTGTTTAGTAATAATTCCTGGAAGTGTTACAGTTTCGCCGACTTCAACTTCTGAAATTTCTTTATCAAATTCAACTTGTGGTTTTGAAGTTGGTTTAACTTCAATAGCATAACTTTTTATAACATAGTTTCCGCCCATATCTTTTAGGGTATAAACAATAGTATATTCGCCTGATTTTGTTGCTTTAAATGTTGCGTTAGAAATTTTATAATCGCTTCCGTCAACAACATAACTTGCACCTGTGATGCTAACAATGTTGCCAAAACGATCAGTTATGCTAACTTCACCTTCAAGATATTCAGTGTTTTCAGCGTCAGTTGCAACAAATTCTGGAAGTGTTATTTCTTTGCCTTGTTTAAGTTCTATTGAATCAAAACCTGCTTTGTAAGTTGCATCAATAGTTGAGATTGTTGGAGCTACATTGTCGCTTTCAGCATCAACAACTTTGATATTTTTTGATTCAATACTAATTCCTTTTGAAGAATTTAGATAGAAAGAATCGTCAATAGCAACACAAACAACAGTAACATTTGTTGATGGTGCTGTGAATGAAAGTTTTGAACTGTCATTTTCTTTTTCAGTAATTACAGAAAGTAATGAATCTTGTCCTGCACGGAATTTATTAATTTCGGCTTTTAATGCATCTTCATCAGCAATTTGAGAAGTTTGATAATAGAAATAATGCATTTCTAGGTTATTATCAACAATTTCAGTTGTTTCAGAAGATTTATAGTCTATTGCAGTTGGTTTTTTAAATTCAATAGTTTCCCCTGCCCTTGCAGAACTTGGAACGCCAAGCATTGTAATTCTTGGAGCAGTAGTATCTTCAAATTCGTCTTCAACAACAATAGTGAAAGTTGTTCCTGTATAGTTATATTTGTTTGCTTTATCAGTTGCTTCATATCTTATTGTGTAAGTTCCTGCTTTTTCAAAAGTATATGATGCAGTTTCATTAAATTTATATTTTTCTTCGCCAGTTTTAATTTGATTTTCAAGCGTAATATTGCTTTCTTTTTCTGGAACAATAACACGATGGAAAGTGTCTTTCATATCAGCAAAAGAAGAAACATTATCAACAGCAAAAATTGCTGGGAAGTTAACAGTTGTTCCAGTTTTAACTTTTGTTGGAATTAGGTATGAAACATCAACGATGTCGTCTTTTTCAAGACCAGTTTCTGCATTATAATCGTTAACAACATAAGTTGTTGGTGCAGTTGAATCTTTTGCATCAGTAATTTTGTAAACTAAATGAGCATCTGGTTTCTTTTCTTCAGTTTCAGATTTTCGGCTGTTTGCAGCATAAGTATAGAAACTTGAAATATCATAAGTGATTGTATAAGTTCCTTCACTTGATGGATAAATAGGTGTGAATTTGTTTGATTTTGCAACCAAAACATAGTCTTTGCCTTCTTCAAGCAAACTTGCATATTTTTCTTTGCTTGCTGAATTTGGTGTGAAAACAACTTGAATGTCTGTGTAGCCAGCCAAATCAAAATCACTATCATTTTCGTCATAATATTCTGCGATTGGAAGAATTGTTTCAGTTCCAAGTTCTAGGCTTGTTGGGACAGAAGAAAGACCATTTTCAACGCTTTTGAATTTATAACCAAATTTAATATCTTCGGCTTTAAATTCTTTTTCATATTTAATTTCAAATGGTGGATAAATTGTTTTTAATCCAGTTTCTGCGTCTGTATAAGTGTAAGTTACAATATATGAGCAGTCTATTTCCCCACTTGGAGTGAAAGCATAATGAGAGCCCACTTTTTTGATGATATTCCCTTCAGCATCTGCTGTTGCACTTGAATATTCATGACCTTCGTTGGTTTCTTTAACAACAACTTCTAGTCTGTTCAAAACATCGGCTTCACTAACAACGCTTCCGTTGCTGTCTTTAACAGAAGGAATAGGCAAAACAATTTGTTCGTTTGCGTTTGCAACGCTTGGAATCATAAATTGTGAATTTTCTTCAAAATTTAGTGTTGCTTTTTCGCCTGTTACAACAACTTTATATTCTTGTGTTTTTAGGTTTTTATAAAGAGTGCTTCCGCTAACAGAATATTGAATTTTGTATGTTCCAACATTTTCGGCTTTAATAACATAATGAGTGCCGTTGTCGGTTACATTTGAAAATTCGCTTGCACGAGTGCTGTCGAAAACAATAGCCCCTTTTGGATTTTTTACAACAACTTTAACTTGTGCGTTTGTGTCAAGAGTATCTACACTTCCTTTTGGAACTTCGATATTATTTCCTAGTTTAACTTTGTTTTTTAATTTGGCAAGTGTTAAGGTTGAACTTGCAAAAGAACTGCCTTCTGCCAAAAGATTTGCAACATTCATTAAAGGTGAAGAAAACACCCCTAAAAATGCAACAAGCAATGTGGCAATCGCTGCCAAACAATTTATTGCTATTTTTGTAAATTTGTTTGTTAATTTTTTCATACTAACTCCTTGAAAATTCTTGTAATTTTGTATAACAAGATTATTTTATATAATTAAAAAAATTTTGTCAACAAATTAAAAGCATTATTAAAAATATTTTCATTTTTTTAATTTTAGTTAGTTTTTTTCATTATTGGAAAATTATACCAAAATTGGAAAATTTTTCTTATTTTAACAAAAACAAATTTTTTTTGAATATATATTTACAAAGATTGTGCATAAAAAAAGCCCGCCAATCTCTTGGCGAACTTTTGGTGATTTTCTATTTGCAGTTATTGTCGCAACAACTTAAAAGCAATAGTAAGAAAATTAATGTACCAATATCCACACAGCCATTAATTCCACCGCCGCAACCGCAAAGCAATAACAAAATTATCCACATGCAGTTGTTATCGCCACAACCACAATCTTTTGGCATATTGCCGCAGCCACCAAATCCATTGAATAACATAATTAGGGCCTCCTTTTTTAAAATTTTAAAAAATTGTATGTATTCTTTTCTTTTGTGCTTCTCTTTTTCTCTTCTGTATATAGTCATACTATTTTTTTGCACGAAAAAATGTGCATATAATCTTATGTTTTTATGAAAATATTTTAAAAAAATAAAAGATACCCCGTTTCTGGGTA
The DNA here is from genome assembly GCA_934757845.1 of uncultured Clostridia bacterium. Lineage (GTDB taxonomy): Bacteria > Bacillota > Clostridia > Christensenellales > UBA1242 > UBA7868. The sequence goes on along the minus strand of CAKVLQ010000002.1, from coordinate 33,108 downwards.
TCTTCTTTTATTTTATATATTTATATTTATTATAAATCTAAATAAGTTTTGAAATATTAATTTAATTTATTTATTTTTATACATATTAAATTTATTTTTTGAAAAAGTGCATATAACGCCTTGTTCACTCAAATGATTTTGGCATATTTTTGAAATTATTATATATTTGTTTTTAAAAAAGAAAATTACAATGTGCCGAACGGCACTGCTACGCACTGTCTTGCTAACGGTGCTCAAAATAATCAATTATTAATTGTTTAAGTTTGTCAATATTCACATTTTGTTTTGCGGAAATTTGCAAATTGTTATTATTAGGCATTTGGTGAATTTTGTCGATTTTATTATAAATTGTTATAACTTTGTTTAAATCAACGCCAAGTTCACTTAAAACATCTTTTGTAATTTGTTCTTTTTTGCTTGCTTCGGGGTCGGATATATCAACAATATTTAAAAGTAGGTCAGCCGACAAACTTTCTTCCAAGGTTGATTTAAAAGCATCAACAAGTTCATGATTTAGGTTTGAAACAAAACCAACAGTGTCAGATAACAAAATTGTGTGGTTACTGTTCAAAAAAACTTTTCTGGTTGTTGTGTCAAGTGTGGCAAAAAGCATATCTTTAACAAAAACATCGCTTTTGGTTATAACATTCATAAGGGTTGATTTTCCGCTGTTTGTGTAACCAACAAGTGCAACCGATTCTTGCCTAGATTCTATTCGTTGCTTTCGCCTTAATTTCCTATTCCCTTCAAGTTCTTTAAGTTCTTTTTGTTTTTGAACTATTTGCCTTTCAACCTTTCGTCTGTCAAGTTCAAGTTTGGTTTCGCCAGGACCTCGCATTCCAACTCCGCCACTTCCATATCTTGATGCCGAACTGTTAAGCCCACTCAATCTTGGTAATGTGTATTTTAATTGGGCAAGTTCAACTTGAAGTTTGCCTTCTCGGCTTTGTGCTCGCCTTGCAAAAATGTCTAGTATAAGCATTGTTCGGTCAATAACTTTAACATTTAGATATTGTTCCAAATTGTTTATTTTGCTTCCTGTAAGTTCGTTTTGAAAAACCACCATATCGGCATTTGTAACTTGAATTAACTGTTTAAGTTCTTCAAGTTTTCCTATGCCAATCAAATAAGACAAATCAGGTTGTTTTATGTTTTGAACAATTTGCCCAACAACATTAATATCATCGGCTTTAATCAAACTTTTAAGTTCGCTTAAAAGCATATCAACATCTTCTTTTGTGTTAAAGCAAGCATAGCACATTATTGCTTGTTGCTTTTTTTGTGAATTATCAAACATTTTATCCATAAAAATATTATAACTTAATTTTTTGATAGTTTGCAAACAAATTAAAAAAATTAGGAACAAAAATATTATATTCCTAATTTTTAATATAATTTTTATAAAAACTATAATCTTTTCAAAGTGGCGAAACTTTTGGAAGACCAAAACTATCAGTATATTTATAAAACCCTGCGAAACCCGTCATGTTGTTGTTTAAAATTGACCTTGCCACTTGCAAATTATAGGCATAAAATTTCACGCAAATTCCGCAAGTTACCTTTGTGGCTTTTGGATTGTTTATGATTGAACACGCAACGCCCTTTGCTTTTAGTTTATTATAAAAAAGCATGGTTTGAGTTCGCGATGTGAAAACTGCTAAAATATAATTCATAATTTTCTCCTTTGTAACAATTTGTTTTGCTACACAATATATATTATTAATTTAAAATATTTTAAGTTAACAAGGAGCAATATGATATATCTTGATAATGGTGCAACCACCAACAAAAAACCACTTTGCGTTAAACTTGCAGTGCTAAAATCCACCTTTAAAAAGAATTGTGCAAATCCAAACCGAAGTGGCTATGAAATTAGCGCAAATCTTGCCAGCAAAATTTTGGATATAAGAGAAAATCTTGCAAACTTTTTTAATTGCGAAAGTGCCGAAAATGTTATTTTCACATCTGGTTGCACCGAAGCATTAAATTTGGCCTTGCTTGGAACTTATAAAAAAAATGGTCATGTTATAACCACAATTTATGAACACAACTCGGTTTTAAGACCACTTTTTGAACTTAAAAAAAGATATAATCAAAATATAACTTTAATTAATCCAAACAGTAGTGGCGAAATTGACCCAAACGAAATTGAAAAACAAATAACCGAAAAAACAAATTTGATTGCGTGTATATTCACAAGCAATGTTACAGGAATAACAAATCAAATTGAAAAAATTGGAAACATTTGCAAAAAACATAACATTTTGTTTTTGGTTGATTGCGCACAAAGTGCGGGGCATGAAAAAATTGATATGCAAAAAATGAATATTGATATGCTTTCTATTGCAGGGCACAAAGGCTTTTATGCTTTGACAGGGATTGGTGCACTGCTTGTTAGCAACAACGCAAAACAAATTATAAGACCAATAAAATTTGGCGGAACAGGAACACAAAGCAACAGCCCCATTCAACCAACCGACTTCCCTGACGGCTTTGAAAGTGGAACAGCCAACACAACTGGCATTTTAAGTTTGGGTGCAGGATTAAAGTTTGTTATAAAAAACAGTAAAAAGATAAACAACAAAATTGAATATTTAACAACTTATTTGCTTGAAAATTTAAAGAAAATTGACGGAATAAAAATTTATCCAATCAATAACAAAAATAGTGGCGTTGTTAGTTTTAATTTGAAAGACTTTTCTTCAAATGAAGTTGGAAATTATTTGAGCGAAAAATTTGGTATTTGTGTGCGAACTGGCCTTCATTGTGCCCCACTTGTTCACAAACATTTTGGAACACTTGAAAACGGCATGGTTAGAATAAGTTTAAGTTATTTCAATAAAAAAAGGCATATTGATAAATTAATCAATGCCTTAAAAAGTTTAACTGAAAAAATTAGTCAAGTTTAAAACCTTTCATAATTTTAAGCAAATCTTCGGTTGGGTTTAGTGCTTCTTCCAAATCAAAGCCACTTTCGTTTGGCTTTGGATATTTGCTTTCAGTTTTTGGCTTTTTGCCTTTATTCAAAATGCTGTTTTCATAGCCTTTTGAAACATTATTGTCAGAATGCAAAAATTTATCAAGTAAAGAATCATATTCGTCTTGCTCATCTTTTGATAATGTTAAATTTGTTATAGGTTTTATATTATTCATTTTGTTACTTTCCCCCACAAACTCAATTTCATTTTCACTTTCAACTATTTTTTCTTTATCGGGAGTTTTGTTTGTTTTTAAAACAACTTTATCAGGGCTAGCAACTCTGTGAGTTTTTAATTTGTCAAGCAAGTTTTCAAACGAGTTGTTTGACCTGTTCAAACCATTTTTTGTGTGAAATTCATTTGTAAGCAAACTATCAATATCTTCTTTAAGATTTTGCAAAACCTGATTTGTGTCAAAGTCGTTCATTAAAGGATATTTTTTTATAAGTTCATCAAAGAAAATTTGCCACTTATCATAAAAATCATCAAGGTTTTTAAGTTCTAATTTATATTTTTGCTTCGAGTTGTTTTCAATTTCGGTTGCTTTTTGATGAGCAATAATCAAAGTGCTTGAAATGCTTTGTTCGTTTTGTTTATATTTTTCAAGTTCGCTGTTTAATTTAAAATTTTCTTGCCGAAGTTCATCAATCCTTGATTGCTTTTCTTCTTGAAGTCTGTTAAATTCAAGTTCTTTGTTCAAGATATAATCATCAACTTCGCTTATTGAATAACCTTTTTTCTCAATACTAAATTTGCTCATTTTTATGCCCTTTTAACACTTTTTATTAAAACTAGATATAAAATCACATTTATTATAACACAAACAGAAACAAAAATAAAGAATAATTTTAATTCAATTATATTAAAACTATAAAAAAATATGGGGAAAAATATCAAAAAATTGCTTAAAAACAAATAACAAAAATATATGCTTTTAAAAAATATAAATATAAACAAACAAGCAACAGAAAAATCAAGTAGCAAAAGTGCTCCTAGTTCTAAAAAACTTAACCCCAAAAAAGTTTTTAAAAACAAGAAAAATCCGCCAAACAAAAACATTATTCCAAAAAATAAACTACTATCGCTTGCATAGGCAATATATTTTGCAAGCAAATAAATAGAATTTAAAAACAAAAAAAGTGCCAAAACATAATATAGGTCTAAAAATTTATAAATAAAATTTAAACCCACAAAAATGATATTAGCACCATTTAAACTAAAAAATAAAATGTTAAGAAATTTGTTTTTGTTCATTGCTTGCCTTTTTGTTTGAAATTAAGGCATAACAAATAAGACCAATTCCAATAAGCATTATAATTCCACTTAAAATTTGTGATACTTTTAGAGAGCCTATATATAAACTATCTCCCCTAAAAGTTTCTATCACGCATCTTCCAAGCCCATAATAAGCCAAATATAGCCCAGTTGTTAAACCTTTTTGCTTTGTTTTATTATAGACCAAATATAGCAAAATAAACCCTAAAAAGTTCCAAATCGCTTCATAAAAGAATGTTGACAAATGCCAATGTCCGTCAATCAAAACCGAAAATGGAAACCAACACAAATTTGGATTTGTAACTTCAATTCCATAACAACAGCCACCAAAATAGCAACCAATTCTGCCAATGCCTTGTGCCAAAATTAATCCAACAGCAATAACATCAGTCAATTTCAAAATGTTGATTTTTTTGATTAAAGCATAAATTATAACACCAATTAATCCACCGATTATGCCGCCATAAATTGCAAGCCCACCATTCCACACTTGCAAAAATTCCAAAAATGTGAAATGTTCACTTGAAAACACACAATAATAAATTCGTGCACCTAAAATTGAAAGCGGAAAAATTATTAATAACAAATCTATGGTTATATCTTTTTTAAACTCGCCAGTTTTTTTGAACAAATGATTTGCCACGAAAAATGCGGCCACAAACCCAACAGCCATCAAAAGCCCATAAACGCTTATGTGCAAACCAAAAATATCAAAACCTACGCTTAAAATTTTCATTTAATCCCCTTTTTTTAATTATGTTTGTTCAATTTAATCATTCAAATTATCTTGTTGTTTTTCTTCAACATTTTCTGCTTCATTTTCAGTTTTGTTTTCCACATTTGTTTGTGATTGAGTGGAAGACCCGTCCACTTTTTTATTCTTCTTTTTTAACAAGTCAACTTTGCTTTCTTTTCCGCTAAAAAGCCTAACCAAGTTTTGCCTGTGAGCAATTAAAATTAATGCAAAGATAATACAAATTAATATGATTTCAACATAACTTGTGTTAAACACAATTCCAACAATACTTAACCCCAAAATTAATGTTAATGAAGTTAAACTGCCAATTTTTATAGTAAAAATCATAACAAAGCCAAGAAGCAAAAAGCCTGCAAACCAAAGCGGATATAAAACTGCAAACATTCCAAGAGTTACGGCAACGCCTTTCCCGCCTTTAAATTTATAGAAAACTGGAAACATATTTCCAATTAAAACTGCAAGCCCAGTGGAATAAACCAAAATGTTAGTTAAATTTGCAAAATAAGTTTTTGCAACAAAATAGGCACATAAACAAGGGATAACTGATTTTAAAACATCTAAAATCAAGTTCAAAAGACCCATGCCAAAGCCAAAATTTCGTGCAACATTCATAGTTCCTGGATTTCCTGAACCAAGTTTTGTAATGTCGTTTTTCATGCCTTTGCTGATTATTCGAGCAAAACTAATGTTTCCTAACAAATAACCACAAACAATAAAAGCACTGAATATCAAAATTTTTTCTATCATATTTCCTCTTCAACTTTATTTTTGAAAATAAGTTCTATTGGTGTTCCTTTAAAATTTATATTTCGTCTTATTGTGTTTTCAAGATATCTTGCATAAGAATAATGCAAATGTTTTTTGTCGTTAACTTTAAAAGTGAAAGTTGGCGGATTTGTCCCCGTTTGACTTGCATAATAAATTTTAAGTTTTTTTCCATTATAAACTGGTGGCTCTGTCATTCTAACAGCATCACCGATTATCTCGTTTAAAGTGCTGGTTGAAATTCTAAAATTATTATGTTCTAAAATCTCTTCAACTTTTGGCATAATGTTAACAACTCTTTGACCTGTTTTTGCCGAAATGAAAAGTGATTCAAAATAACTCATAAAACTCAAATCAGTTTCAAGTTTTTTGTTAAATTCATTAATTGTTTTGTCGTCTTTGTCAATCAAATCCCATTTGTTCATAACAATCAAACTTGGCTTTTTTTCTTCATGAATAAAGCCTGCAATACGAACATCTTGTTCACTTAAAGGTTCACTTGAATCAATAACCAAAATGCAAATATCTGCTCTTTTTATGGCTTCCAAACTTCTTATAACGCTATATTCTTCAACCGAATCAAGTTCAATTCCTCGCTTTCGTCTTATTCCAGCGGTGTCAATCAAAATATAATCTTTGTCGTTATATCTAAAAGGAGTGTCAATAGCATCACGAGTTGTGCCCGCCACTGAACTTACAACCACACGCTCTTCGCCCAAAAGTTTGTTTGTTAAACTGCTTTTGCCTGCATTTGGCTTTCCAACAATAGCAATTTTAATTTTGCCACCATCGTCATCACTTATTTTTGAAATGTTTTTAAAGTTTTTAACAACTTCGTCAAGCAAATCACCAAGACCTTTGCTTTGTTCGCTTGAAATAGCAAAAGGCTCACCAAGATTTAGTTCAAAAAACTCATAACTTTTTTCAACTTCGTTGTTGTCAAGTTTGTTTACAACCAAAATAACTGGTTTTTTTGTTTTTCGCAAAAAATCTGCAACTTCATGGTCTTGATTTGTAACCCCTTCCCGTCCATCAACAAAAAACAAAATAACATCAGCAATTTCTATTGCAATTTGGCTTTGCATCATAATGTTTTTTTGAACTTCACTGTTGTTTTTAAGGTCAATTCCACCAGTATCTATCATAGTGAAACTATTATCAAGCCAAACACAATCGGCATAAATTCTATCTCTTGTTACACCTGGTTCGTCTTTTATTATGCTTATTCTTCTTCCCGCAATTTTATTAAAAAAAGTACTTTTTCCAACATTTGGTCTTCCAACTATTGCTACAATAGGTTTTTTCATATATTCTCCTATTCAAATTATATCATAAATTACCAATTATATCAATTATTTTAAAATATTTAATTTGACGATATTATTGGTTTTTCAGTCAATAAACTTAATATATTAAAATATAAATAAAAAAAGTGCTACTGCACTTTATAATTAAAAATTAAATTTTTATTATGTTGGGGGCTCAAATGCCCAAAAAGAAATTTTTGCCGCTCTCACCCCTTCGCATAATTAAACTATTTAACTAATTCTAGTTTAGCCATTTCAGCGTTATCACCAAGTCGTTTACCTAGTTTGTAAATTCTTGTATAACCACCTTTTTGACCTAATTCTTTGCTTCTTGCATCATATTTTGGAGCAAGAACATTGAATATTTTTTCAACTAATGGATGTTTAACATCTTTGGTTCTTTCTTTATAAGCAGATTTGCTTTCTTTTGCTTGTTTTGTTTCTGGAATATCATAAATTAAAGTCATGATTTTTCTTCTAGCAGCCAATTTTTTTGGACCATCAACAACAACTTCTTTAGAAACTTTTTCACCTTTTGCATTAGTTACTGTTTTTGTTGTTTTAACAGTATCTTCATAAGTGTTGATTGCAAGAGTTAAAACTTTTTCAGCATAACTTTGAACACTTTTTGCTTGTGGCAAAGTTGTTTCTAATTTTTCGTGCCAAAGCAAACTTGATGCTTGACCACGAAGCAAAGCTTTTCTTTCTTTTGTAGGAAGACCTAATTTTTTGATTTGTGCCATCTTACTTTTTCTCCTTATTATTCTTCGTCATTTCGGAAACCAAGGCCCAAACTTTCAAGTTTTTTAATAACTTCTTCTAATGATTTTAGACCCAAATTCCTAACTTTTAACATATCGTCTTTTGATTTTTTGGTTAAGTCGCTAACAGTGTTGATATTTGCTCGTTTCAAGCAATTATAACTTCTAACGCTTAAATCCATATCTTCTATTGTCATTTCCAAAACTTTATGCTGTTTTTCGTCTTCACGCGCTTGCAAAATTGTTAAGTCTTTCATGCTTTCAACAAGTTCAACAAACAAGTTTGTATGGTCTTGAATAATTTTTGCACTCAAACTTACAACTTCTCGTGCTGAAAGTGTTCCGTTTGTTTCAACTTCAAGAATTAGTTTGTCATAATTCATGTTTTGACCAACCCTTGCACCTTCAACTTTGTAATTTACTTTTTTAACTGGTGAGAAGATAGAATCAACTGCAATATAACCAATATCTTGACTTTCGTCTTTATTGTCATCTGCACAAACATATCCTCTGCCACGACCAATAATAATTTCCATTTCAAATTTTGCACCATCGTCAAGAGTTGCAATATGAAGTTCTGGATTTAAAATTTCTACTTGGTCATTTGGTTCAATATCAGCAGCGGTAACTTCGCCCGCTGTATATTTGTTAATTCTTAAAACAGTTTTAAAGTCTTTATCTAAATTTGTTGTTTTTACTGCCAAACATTTAATGTTTAAAACAATATCAATAACATCTTCAACAACACCAACAACTGTTGAAAATTCGTGTTGAACACCATTAATTCTTATTGCAATAGGAGCAGCACCTGGAAGAGCACCCAAAAGAGTTCTTCTTAAAGCGTTGCCTATTGTAAGACCAAAACCACGGTCTAATGGTTCAACAACAAATCTTGCAAAAGTTCCATTATCAGATTCTTCACAAGTAATTTTTGGTTTTTCAATTTCCATCATATATTATATAAACTCCTTTAAATTGTTAATTACTTAGAATATAATTCAATAATTAAGTGTTCTTTGATTGTTAAATCAATATCATCTCTTTGTGGAAGAGCAACAACTTTGCCTGTAAGTTTTTCAAGATCAGTTTCAAGCCATTTTGGTGTTACAAGTTTAACATCTTTAAGTTCTTTAAATAGTTCTGAATTTTTCTTGTTTTCTTTAACAGCAATAACATCACCAACTTTAACTTGCATACTTGGAATGTTTGCTTTTTTGCCGTTTAAAGTGAACAATGAATGTGTAACCATTTGTCTTGCTTGATCTCTTGAAGCAGCAAATCCTAGTCTGTAAACAACATTATCAAGTCTTCTTTCAAGAAGTGATAACATATTTTCACCAGTAATTCCTTTTTGTCTTTCTGCTTCATCATAATATCTTCTGAATTGTTTTTCTAAAACGCCATAAGCTCTTTTAACTTTTTGTTTTTCACGAAGTTGCATTTGATATTCACTTGGTTTTCTTCTGCTTGGATTATTTCCATGAACTCCGGGAACAGTTGGTCGTCGTTCTATTGAGCATTTTTTTGAAACGCATCTGTCGCCTTTTAAGAAAAGTTTGCAACCTTCTCTTCTGCATAAACGACAATCGGCATCTGTATATCTAGCCATATATTTTTTACTCCTTTATTAAATTCTTCTCTTTTTTGGTGGTCTGCAACCATTGTGTGCGATTGGTGAAACATCTTGAATTTTTGTGATGTTAAGTTCAGCTGTTTGAAGTGCTCTAATAGCAGATTCTCTTCCGTTACCTGGACCTTTAACATAAACTTCAACACTTTCAATTCCAAGTTCTTTTGCTTGTTTAGCAGCAGTTTCAGCAGCTTGACCAGCAGCGAATGGTGTGTTTTTTCTTGAACCTCTGAAGCCCAAAGCACCAGCACTTGACCATGAAATTGCATTACCTTGTTCATCTGTGATTGTAACTATAGTGTTATTGTTTGAAGATTGAATGTGTGCACAACCTTTTGTAACACCTTTAGTTAATTTTCTTTTTTTAGATTTAGCATTGTTTTTAACACTAGCCATTTTTTATCTCCTTAAAATTTTACTTTTTGTTTTTCCCTGCATTCTTCTTGCTCATTCCTCGAGCAGTTCTTGCATTAGAGTGAGTTCTTTGTCCTCTTAAAGTGATACCTTTTCTATGACGAACCCCTCTGTAACAACCAATTTCTGTAAGTCGTTTGATGTTTAAAGCAACATCTCTTCTTAAATCGCCTTCAACAACAAGGTTTTTATCGATATAAGCACGAATTTTTGCTTGGTCTTCTTCGCTTAAATCTTTAACTCTGATGTCTGGGTTAACCCCTGTTTCTTTACAAATTTTAGTTGCTTGATTTCTGCCAATACCATAAATATAAGTTAGTCCAATTTCTATTCTTTTTTCTTTTGGCAAATCTATTCCAGCAATACGAGCCATATTTTCCTCCAATTAAAATTATTTATTTTCACTGTTTGCTTTTATTCAGCCGCAAGCAAACAAATTGTTTTCAAATTTAAACAAACAAAAGGCAAGTTAAAATTAACCTTGTCTTTGTTTATGCTTTTTATCTTTGCAAATTACTAATACTTTACCTTCTCGTCTTATAACTTTGCATTTGTCGCAAATAGGTTTAACTGATGGTCTTACTTTCATAATTTTTCTCCTTTATAAAAGATTATCTTTTTAGTAGAATTATTTATTGATTATTAATAGGTTTTTTTCCTCTCCAAGTGATTCTTCCCTTTGTTAAATCGTATGGAGAAAGTTCACAACGAACTTTATCGCCAATTAAGATTTTAATTGCATTAATTCTTAATTTTCCAGACAAATATGCAGTTATAATATGTCCGTTTGAAAGTTTAACTTGAATGTTATCTCTTGAAATATCAATAACTTCACCTTCTAGTTCAATTACATCATCTTTTGGCATAAAATCCCCCTAACCTTTTTATTATATCATACTAAAATAAAAATTTCAACAATTTTTATAATTTTTTATAAAACTATATATTTCAGAATCAAAAACTTTTTGATTTTTCACTATTTTTTCTTTAATTATTGTGCTTTCTTGCCCCAAAAGTTTAATATGTTTTATATTTTTCTTTTTGGGATTTATAATTTTTTTAGCATCACCGTCAACAAGAAAGCAATTATTGCCGATATGCTCATATATTAAATACACTTTATTTGTATCTCGACCATTTAACGAAATACACAGGTTTCCTATAAGATTATCCATAATTTCCTACAAACTTAAAATTTTAATTCCTTCTTTTGTAAAAGCAATTGTATTTTCATAGTGTGCACTTGGCATTCCATCGTCAGTTCGACAAGTCCAGCCATCGTAATCTATGTATATATCTTTTTTGCCCATATTAATCATAGGTTCAATCGCTATTGTTAAGCCTTCTTGAATAATAATTCCAGTGCCTTTTTTGCCATAGTTTGGAACTTCGGGGTCTTCGTGCATTTGCCTTCCAATTCCGTGTCCAACCATTTCTCTAACAACCGAAAATCCGTTGCTTTCGGCATGATGCTGGATAGCATAACCAATATCGCCAAGCCTATCACCAATCTTGATGTTTTCAATGCCTTTAAAAAAGCATTCTCGTGTAACATCAATTAGTTTTTGTTTTTCTTTTGAAATTTTCCCAACAGGAAAAGTTCTTGCAGCATCTCCGTTATATCCACTTTTAGTAACGCCACAATCTATTGAAATTATGTCGCCTTCTTTAAGAATTATATCATGTCGTGGAATACCGTGAACTACAACATCATTCACGCTTGCACAGATTGATGCAGGATAACCTTCAAAATTTTTGAAATTTGGAATTGCGTTTTGACTTCTTATAAAATCTTCGGCAATTTCATCTAAAAATTTTGTGTTAACACCTGGTTTTATATGCTTTTCAACCAAATCTAATGTTTGCTTAACAATTTGGTTTGCTATATACATTTTTTGAATTTGTTCATCATTTTTTAATGTAATCATTATAATTTTCCTAACAATTCGCTAAAAACATCGTCTAAATTGCCTTCATTGGCAATCGTAACAAGTTTGTTTTCTTTTAAATATTTATCCAAAATTGGAAATGAAGTTTCGTTAAACAATTTTATTCGTTTAAGCAAAGTTTCTTCATTGTCGTCTTCTCGTTTTATCAAATGTTCTTTGCAATCTTCGCAATAATTTTTGTCATAAACTTGTGTGTTATAAGTTTTGTAACAAACAGGACAAACATATCTTGAATTTAAACGCCCCATAACAGTTACAGCACTTACAGTTACATAAACAGCCTTTTCAACTTTTGTAATTTCATCAAGTTTATTGGCTTGCTCAATAGTTCTTGGATATCCATCAAGCACATAACCGTTTTGACAATCGGGTTTAGATAATCTATCAGCAAGAATAACCTTAACCAAATCGTCATTTATAAGTTTGCCTTCTTCGATATGTTTTGCAATATATTGTGAATATTTATTGTCGCCTTTTGCACTATTACGCAATAAATCCCCCATAGAAATATGGGGAATTTGAAAATGCGTGCTTAAAAGTGAACCAATAGTTCCTTTTCCGCTTAAAGGTGCACCAATTAAAACAAAGTTCATTATTTTAAAAATCCTTTATAGTTTTTCATTAAAACTTGTGCTTCAAGTTGTTTATTAAATTCAAGCGCAACACTAACAACGATTAACATTCCTGTTGCACTAAATGCACTAACAAGACCTGAATTTCCAGCAACAAAGGTGAAAATTAAGGTTGGAACAATCGCAATAAATGCAAGGAATATTGCTCCAAATAAAGTTATTCTGTTGTTAATTCTTTTCAAATAATCTGCGGTTGGCTTTCCTGGACGAATACCAATAATAAAACCACCATTACCTTGAATTTGTTTTGCAACATCTTCTGGGTTGAACATCATTTGAGAAGTGAAATATGCAAAGAATAAAATTAACAAGCCCATAACAAGTGTATAAGGCCAAGAACCTGCCCCCATGTGAATAGCATACCAAGTTGCAGCATCACTTGTTGGCCAGAAAATTGACATAATTAGTTGTGGGAAACTTAAAAAACTCATTGCAAATATGATTGGCAAAACACCAGTTCCTAAAAGTCTAATAGGAATAAAGTTGCTTTGTCCACCATACATTTTTCGTCCTTTAATCTGTTTTGCATATTGAACTTGAATTTTTCTTTCAGCCAAATCCATAAATACGATTAAGCCAAAAATTAAAATTACAGCAGCAAAGAACAATAAAATGTTCCACAAACTTTCTAAATCACCGTTAAATACATTTGTAAATGAAGCCAAAATTGCAGTTCCAGCAGTTGACAAAATACCAACAAAAATTAGTAATGACAAACCATTGGCAACGCCAAGTTCGGTTATTTTTTCACCAATCCAATAAGTTAACATTGCACCTGCAACCAAACAAATGGCAACAAATACGCATGAAAGCCAAGTTGGAAGTGTTACTCCAAACATAGTTAAACTGATATTACTTGAAAAACCAGCACAAATACCTGCTGCTTGAGCAATAGCCAAGAATAATGCACAATATTTTGTGTATTTTGCAATTTTCTTTCTTCCTTCTTCTCCCATTTGAGAAAGTCGTTGAAGTTTTGGAATTGCAAATGTCAAAAGTTGCAAAATAATTGACGCATTAATATAAGGTGTTACACCAAGAGCAAAAAATGTTCCGTTTGCCAAAGCGCCACCACCCAAGCCACTTAACAAACTCAAAAAGCTTTGATTGTTAATGTTTTGGCTGAATGCAGCAGCATCAATTCCTGGAATAGGAAGCCAACAACCAAGACGGAATAAAGCCAAAATTCCAAGAGTGATAAATATTTTTTTTCTTATTTCTTTTATTTTAAAAGCATTTTTTAATGTTGTGAACATTATAACACCTCAATACTTCCGCCCGCTTTTTCAATTTTTTCAATAGCAGACTTAGAAAATTTTGCAGCCTTAACTTGTAAAGCCTTATTTATTTCGCCATTACCTAAAACTTTCAAACCATAATTTGATAGTTTTGAAATAATGCCTTTTTCTTTTAAAACTTCTTCTGTAACAACTGTATTATCTTCTAGTGCATTCAAATCTTCAACATTAACTACTGAATATTCTTTTCTAAATAGGTTGTTAAAACCTCTTTGAGGAAGACGACGAGTTAAAGGCATTTGTCCGCCTTCAAAACCAGGACGAACTCCACCGCCACTTCTAGCGTTTTGTCCTTTGTGTCCTTTTCCACTTGTTTTGCCAATGCCAGAGCCAATTCCACGACCTAGACGTTTTGGACTTTTTTTAGAATTTTCAGCAGGAGATAATTCATTAATTCTCATATTTTTGTTCTCCTTAAACTTTTTCTACTTTAACTAAATGTTTAACTTTAAAAATCATACCATTAACAGCAGGGTTATCAGGTAAAATATTTTCATCATTTAGTTTTTTTAAACCTAAACTTTCTAAAACTTTTGCTTGATTTTTGTTAAAACCAATGCAACTTCTTATATAAGTTACTTTCAATTTTCCTTCCATAACTCCTCCTATATTTCTTCTGGTTTTTTGCCACGAAGAGCAGCAATTTGTTCTCTTGTTCTTAATTGCATTAAGCCATCTAGTGTTGCTTTAACTGTGTTGATTTTGTTTCGTCCACCATAAGATTTTGAAACAATATCTTGAATGCCAGCAAGGTCAATAACTGCACGAACAGCACCTGATGCAATAACACCAGTACCTTCTTTTGCTGGTTGAAGCAAAACTTCACTTGTGCCAAATTTGCCTTTAACTTCGTGTGGGATTGTAAAGCCAACAACATTAACAAATTTCATATTCTTTTTAGCTGATTGAAATGCTTTTTCAACAGCAACAGAAGTTTCACTAGCTTTACCTGAACCAATTCCAACGTGTCCTTTTTTGTCGCCAACAACCATAGTAGCACTAAAATTTAGTGTTCTTCCGCCTTTAACAACTTTAACAACACGACGGATACTTATCATTCTTCGGTCTAGTTCGTCTTCTTTTCTAACTCTATTAAATTCTTCTCTTTTAGCCATTTGTTAATCCTCCTAAAACTCTAACCCAGCATTTCTTGCACCGTCTGCCAATGCTTTAACTCTGCCAATATAAAGGTATCCACCACGGTCGAAAACAACAGTTTTGATGTTTGCTTCAATTGCTCTTTTTGCAATAGTTTCACCAATAAATGTTGCAACTTCACTTTTGCTTTTACCTTTAATTTCAGAAGCCAACGCTTTTTCCAAACTAGATGCAGAAACAAGTGTTACGCCTTTGGTGTCGTCTATAATTTGAGCATAAATGTTTGATGTGCTTCTATAAACGCATAGTCTTGGACGTTCTGTTGTTCCAGCCAAGTTTTGTCTGATTTTTTTATGACGACTAACTCTTATGCTATTTTTATCAATTTTTTTAATCATAACTTATGCTCCTTATTTTTTACCAGCCTTCTTACCTTCTTTACGAACTACATATTCATCTTCATATCTAATTCCATAAGCATGATAAGGCTCAACAGGTTTTAAATCTCTTATTTTAGAAGCCATTTGGCCAACTAATTCTTTATTAATTCCGCTAACTTCAATTTTGTTGTTATCAACAACATTAAGTTTAATGCCGTTAATTTCTTCAACTTCTGTTGGGTTAGAGAAACCAATGTTCAAAACAAGTTTTGTGCCTTGTTTTGCTGCTTTGTAACCAACGCCGTTAATAACCAAAGTTTTTTTGAAACCTTCTTTAACACCAATAACCATATTGTGGATTAAAGCACGATATAGTCCGTGTTTTGCTTTAACTTCGTTTTCGTCACTATTTCTTGTTAAAATTACTTCATTATTTTCTACTTTAACATTAATATTTTTATCAACAATTTGAGATAGAGTTCCAAGTGGACCGCTAACAGTTACAACATTGTCGCCATTAACTTCAACTTTAACGCCATCTAAAATTTTAACAGGCATTTTTCCAATTCTTGACATACTTTTCTCCTTTTAATTACCACACATAAGCAAGAACTTCGCCACCGATATTAAGGCTTCGTGCTTGTTTATCTGTCATAACTCCTTTGTTTGTTGATATAATTGCAATACCTAACCCATTAATAACTTTTGGAAGTTCTTCTGCGTTAGAAAATATTCTTAATCCTGGTTTTGAAATTCTTTTTATTCCAGAAATAACTTTTTCACCATTAGGACCATATTTTAAAGTAATTTTAATATCTTTTTTAATTCCATTTTCAATAACATCTACGGCACTAACATAACCTTCGCTTAGTAAAATGTTAGCGATAGACATTTTTGTTTTTGATGCAGGAATAATTACATCTGTTTTTTTAGCAGTAATTGCGTTACGAATTCTTGTAAGCATATCTGCGATTGGGTCAAATTTCATATCTTTCTCTCCTTTTACCAGCTTGATTTTGAAACGCCAGGAATTTCACCTTCGTTTGCCATTTTTCTAAAACATACTCTGCAAATTCCATATTTCTTTAAAACCGCATGAGGTCGGCCACAAATTGTGCAACGAGTATATTCACGAGTTGAAAATTTTTGTTTTCTTGATTGTTTAACTTTTAAACTTGTTTTTGCCATACTCTACTCCTTACGCCTTAAATGGGAAGCCAATTTTAGCAAGTAATGCTTTTGCTTCGTCATTAGATTTTGCTGTGGTAACAACCACAATGTCGAAACCTCTAACTTTTTCGATTTTATCGTATTGAATTTCAGGGAAAATTAATTGTTCTTTAATTCCTAAACTATAATTTCCTTTTCCATCGAAGGCTTTGTCGCTTATGCCTTTAAAATCACGAACACGTGGAAGAGCTATAGACAAAAGTTTGTCTAGGAACTCATACATTTTTTCACCACGAAGTGTAACTTTTGCACCAAGTTTCATACCTTCACGAAGTTTGAAGTTTGCAATTGATTTTTTTGCTTTAACAACAACTGGTTTTTGACCTGTGATTGCTTCAATTTCGTCAACTGCCATATTAAAACTTTTTGAATTATCTTTAACATCGCCTAGGCAAGTGTTAACAACAATTTTTTCAATTTTAGGAACTTCGTTAATATTTTTGTAACCAAGTTCTTTTGTTAGGGCTGGAACAACTTCTTTTTTATAATATTCTTGTAGTCTATTCATAAATTATTCCCCCTTTTTTGCAGAAGATTTTTTTGTTTTTGGTTTTTCTTCTGTCTTTGTTTCTTTAGATTTTGTTGCTTTTTTAACAGCTTTTTTGTTTTCAACATCTAAACTTGCACCACATTTTTTGCAAACTCTTACAAGTTTTCCGTCAACTTCTTTTTTTGCAATTCTTGTTGCTTTATTGCAAGCACTGCAAACAACCATAACATTTGATGCATCAATAGGTGCTTCTTTTGAAATGATTTCACTTTTTTGTTGAGCATTTCGTGCTTTTTGATGTCTTTTAACAATGTTTACATTTTGAACGATAACACGGTTTGTTTTAGGAGAAACTGCCATAATGTTTCCAGTTTTGCCTTTGTCTTTTCCAGCCAAAACAACAACGCTATCGCCTTTTTTAATGCTTAAACTATTCATTTCTTCCTCCTATAAAACCTCTGGTGCCAAAGAAACAATTTTCATAAAGTTTTTTTCTCTTAGTTCCCTAGCAACAGGTCCAAAAATACGTGTGCCTTTTGGTTCTTTTTGATTGTCAATAATAACTGCGGCATTGTCGTCAAATTTAATGTGAGAGCCATCTGGTCGTCTTAAACCTTTTGCACTTCTAACAATAACGGCTTTAACAACATCGCCTTTTTTAACTACACCACCAGGTATAGCACTTTTTACAGAAGCTACGATAACATCGCCGATGTTACCACTTCTTCTAAATGAGCCACCAAGAACACGAATACACATAATTTCTTTTGCACCAGTGTTGTCAGCAACTTTCAATCTTGTTTGTGGTTGTATCATAACTCCTCCTATTTAGCCCTTTCAATTATTCTTGTTAATCTGTGATATTTATCTTTGCTTAATGGTCTTGTTTCCATAATTTCAACTGTATCACCGATATTGCAAGTGTTTTCTTCATCATGAGCTTTATATCTTTTGGTTTTTTTTACAAATTTTTTGTAAAGTGGGTGTTTTTCTTGGCTTAGAACTTCAACAACGATTGTTTTGTCCATTTTGTTAGAAATTACAACGCCAATTCTTTTTCTACGGTCATTTCTTTCAATTTGTTCCATAATCTACTCCTTAATTAGAACCCTTAACAGTGTTGTTAAGTTCTCTTTCCTTTAAAATAGTTTTAACCTTAGCAATATCTTTTTTGATTGTGTTCAAACTCATTGGATTTGCTAATTGACCAGTAGCATGTGAAAAACGCAAATTAAATAGTTCAACTTTAAGGTCTTTAAGTTTTGTGTTTAGTTCTTCAGTTGTCATTTCTCTAAAATTTTTAGTTTTCATTATTCTTCACCACCTTCGTTAGCGTTAGCAGCATCTTCTTTCTTAACAATTTTAACTTTGCAAGGAAGTTTGTAAGAAGCAAGTCTTAATGCTTCTCTTGCCATTTCTTCAGAAATGCCACCCATTTCAAACAACACTCTGCCAGGTTTAACAACTGCTACCCAAAATTCTACGCTACCTTTACCTGAACCCATACGAGTTGCAGCAGGTTTTTTTGTTACTGGTTTGTGAGGGAAAATTTTAATCCAAACTTTTCCACCACGTTTTGTAAATCTTGTCATAGCAACACGGGCTGCTTCAATTTGATTTGAAGTTATCCAACATGGTTCAAGTGCAACCAAGCCAAATTCACCATAAGAAACAGTGTTACCTCTTGTTGCTTTACCAGTCATTCTACCTCTGTGTTGTAGTCTTCTTTTTACTCTTTTAGGCATCAACATATTAGTTTTCCTCCTTTGCTGTAACATTAGAAGGTTGAACATTACCTAAAATTTCACCTTTATAAATCCAAACTTTAACACCAATAGCGCCAAAAGTTGTTTTTGCAGTGCAAACACCATAATCAATGTCGGCTCTGATTGTGTGAAGAGGAAGTTTTCCAACTTGTTGGAATTCACTTCTTGCAATTTCAGCACCATCAAGACGACCACCAATCATGATTTTAACGCCTTCTGCACCTGCTTTTTGTGCTTTTTGAATTGCTTGTTTCATAGCTCTTCTCCAAGAAACACGCTTTTCAAGTTGTTTTGCAACAGAATCAGCAACAATCATAGCATCTAAATCTGGTTTTTTAACTTCTCTAATGTTAACAATAATATTTTTACTGCTAGATAATTTTGCAATTTCTTTTTTAATAGTTTCAACCCCAGCACCTTTAACACCAATAAGCATACCAGGTCTGCCTGTTAAAATTGTAACAGTTAATCTTGATTGAGAACGCTCTATTAAAACTTTTGAAATACTGCATTGATTATAATTTTTCATTATGGCTTCTCGAATTTTATGGTCTTCAAGAATATTTTTAGCAATATCTTTTTTGTTTCCATACCATTGAGAATCCCAAGTTTTATTAACTTTTAATCTTAATCCAATAGGATTAACTTTTTGTCCCATACCATTCTCCTTTTATTATTTAACCGTTCCTAAAATAACAGTTATGTGAGTTGTTCTTTTTAAAATTCTATTTCCTCTGCCTTTGGCTCTTGGCATCATTCTTTTAAGAATTGGACCAGGATTTGCCATAGCAGTTTCAACGAATAAATCGTCTTTATTTAAGTTCATATTGTGTTCTGCGTTGCTAGCAGCACTGTTTAGCACTTTTAAAATGCTTTGAGAAGCGGTGTTAGGAAGTGCTTCTAAAATAGCAACTGCTTCAACATATTTTTTGCCTCTTATAGTGGCTAAAATTCTATTAACTTTGCTTGGGCTAATTCTAACATATTTGCTTGTTGCCTTAGCCATTGTATCAATGTTTGCCATTTAATTTCCCCTCCTAATTTTTTCCTGTAACAGCATTTTTGCCTGAACTTGTTTTTTTATCGGTTGAATGACCTTTAAATGTTCTTGTTGGAGCAAATTCACCAAGTTTGTGACCAACCATATCAACAGTGCAATAAACAGGGATATGTTTTCTTCCGTTGTGAACTGCGATTGTGTGACCAACAAATTCTGGGTAAATTGTTGAACTTCTGCTCCAAGTTTTTACAACTTGTTTTTGGTTTGCTTCATTCAATTTTTTAATTCTGTTTAATAGTCTTTCTTCAACAAAAGGACCTTTCTTCAATGATCTACTCATATTTTTTACTCCTAATTAACACGCTTAACCATAAGTCTGTTAGAATATTTTTTATGTTTTCTGGTTTTATTACCCATTGCTGGTTTACCCCAAGGAGTTCTAGGACTGTCATGACCAACTGGGTTTTTACCTTCACCACCACCATGTGGATGGTCAACTGGGTTCATAACTGCACCACGAACAGATGGTTTAACACCAAGATGTCTTGTTTTGCCGGCTTTTCCAAGATTGATTAGTTCATAATCTAGGTTGCCAACTTGACCAACTGTTGCACGACATTTTAGTGGAACTTTTCTCATTTCCCCACTTGGCATTTTAATAGTTGCATAAGCACCTTCTTTTGCCATAATTCGTGCTTCAATTCCTGCTGAACGAGCGATTGCTCCACCTTTTTTTGGTTGAAGTTCAATGTTGTGAACAACGATACCAACTGGTATATTTTCAAGTGGAAGGCAGTTACCAACTTTGATTTCTGCATTTTCGCCACTCATAACAGTTTCACCTACTGTTAGTCCGTTTGGAGCTAAAATATATCTTTTTTCACCATCAGCATAGTTAAGCAAAGCGATATATGCTGAACGGTTTGGATCATATTCAATACTTGCAACTTTTGCAGGTATATTGTCTTTATCTCTTTTAAAATCAATAACTCTGTATTTGATTTTGTTTCCGCCACCGATATGACGAACAGTTATTCTTCCATAAGAGTTTCTTCCACCAGTTTTTTTCTTTTTTGCAAGCAAGCTTTTTTCTGGGGCTTTTTTGCTTAATTCAGAATAATCTGATGTTGTCATTTCTCTTAAAGAAGGAGTTATTGGATTATATTGTTTAATAGCCATAATTAATTTCTCCCCCTATTAACTCAAACTATCAAAGAATTCAATGGTTTTACTGTCTGCTTTTAATGTAACATAAGCTTTTTTGAATTTTGAAGTATAACCTTGATTTCTTCCTTGAACTTTGAATTTTCCATCATAATTTAATGTGTTAACTTTTTCAACACTAACGCCAAAAATGCTTTCTATTGCTTTTTTGATTTCTGCTTTGCTAGCATCTTTTTTAACAATAAATGCATATTTTTTGTTTGCTACATCACTATAACTTTTTTCAGTTAAAAGTGGCTTAATAATAACATCATATTCTTTCATTATTTACAAGCCTCCTGAATTTTTTTGATTGCATTTTTAGTAATTAACAAATTTTGATTTGCAACAACTTCATAAGTGTTTAACAAGTCTGCGTTAACAACACTTAATTTTTGAATGTTGTTTGATGCTCTCATAACATTTTCGTCAGCACCATCAATTACTAAAACTGTGCTTTTGTTGAATTTAAAGTTGTCCAAAACATTTTGCATTGCTTTTGTTTTTGGTTCAATTTTAATTTCATCAATAACTGTAATTTCGTTTTGTTCTAATTTTTTAGAAAGAGCACTGATAAAAGCAATTTTCTTTGCTTTGCTGTTTACTTTTTTAGAAAAATCTCTTGGTTTTGGTGCAAACACAATTCCACCGCCAGTCCATTGTGGACCTTTTGTTGAACCTTGTCTTGCGTTACCAGTATGTTTTTGAGCCCAAGGTTTTTTTGCATGACCTCTAACTTCTGAACGAGTTAGGGTGCTTTTTGAGCCTTGTCGTTGATTTGCAAGATATGCAACAATAACTTCATGTATTAAAGCCTCGTTGTAAGGTGCTTTAAAAACTTCATCACTTAAAGTTAAACTGCCACATTCTTCTGCATTTATATTATAAACTTTAACTTTTGGCATAATTCACTCCTTATTTTCCCTTTACTGCTGTTTTGATTGAAAGTATTGCACCCTTAGGACCTGGAACTGCACCTTTAATTAAAAGAACATTTCGGTCTGCATCAACTTTAACAACTTCTAGATTTTGAATTGTAACTTTTTCGTTACCATATTGACCAGCAAGTTTTTTTCCTTTGAAAACTCTGCTTGGCAAACTGTTTGCACTCATAGAACCACTTGCACGGTGAACGATTGAAACACCATGAGTCATTCTATGTCGTTGATTGTTCCATCTTTGAATAACACCAGTGAAACCACGTCCACGAGTGAAACCAGTAACATCAACTTTTTCACCTTCTGTGAAAATTCCGCAATTAATTTCGTCACCAACATTAATGTTGTCATAGTTAGCATTTTCAATTTCTCTAACATATTTTTTGAAACCAACATTGGCTTTTTTAAATTCACCTTTTTCTGCATTTGTTAGCAATTTTTCTCTTGCATCTTTAAATGCAACTTTCAAAGCTTTATATCCGTCATTTTCTTCAGTTTTCTTTTGAAGAACATTTACAGGACCTGCTTCAACAACTGTTACAGGAACAACCAATCCGTTATTAGCGAAAATTTGAGTCATTCCAAGTTTTTTGCCTATAATTTCATTTCTCATAACGCTTGCCTCCTATAATTTGATATTGATATCTACGCCTGCTGGTAAATCCAATTTCATAAAAGCGTTGATTGCTTTTGATGATGGGCTTAGAATGTCAATAACCCTTTTGTGTGTTCTTGTTTCAAATTGTTCACGAGAATCTTTGTGTTTGTGTGGTGAACGAATAACAGTGATAACTTCCCTGTCTGTTGGAAGTGGAATAGGTCCACTTATTTTACAACCATTTTTGTTTGCAACGTCTACAATTCTTAATGCAACTTGGTCGATTAAGGCATGGTCATAAGATTTTAATTTAATTCTGATTTTTTGTGTTGCCATTTTGTTTTTTAATCTCCTTTTCAAAATTATTCAAAGCATTTACATTGTGCCGTGTGTTTCATAAGTTTTAACTTAAAAAAATGCTTGAATTAATTCGCTTGACATTTTTGTCAAACTAGGTTGGTTTAAGTTCTCTCGTCGCTACCCAAGGAAGGCACGTAGTAACCTTAAACTTCTTCCCTAATTACACAGCATGGTTATTATATAACAAAAAAACGGCTATGTCAACCGTTTTTTCTAATTTTTTTTAATTATTTTTTTGCCTAGTTTTTGTTAATTTTTACAAACTATATTCTCGTTCTTTTCGTTTGGTTTTGTTGTCATATTTGTTTTTGGTAATTTGATTTTTTAGGTTATCAATCGCAATATCCAAACTTTTATACATATCTTCACTTTTGCCTTTTGCTTTTAAGTTAAAGCCATTATAGTTTGAAGATAGTGTTACAAGATGCTCACGGTTATCAATTTCAAAACCAACAGCAATGGTAGGCTCTCCTCCTTTATAAAATTTTTCAAGTTTCAAAAGTTTTTTAACGCAAAGACTTTCTAGTGCCTTTGAATTAATGTCATTAAGAAATTCTACTTTCATAATAAAAGCCCCCTTTATTTAATTGTTTATTTATTATAATATATATTATTTACTTAGTCAAATAATTTACAACCAATTTTTAAATATTATTTTTATCAAAGTTTTCAAGAGCAATTTTTGCCGCTTGGTTTTCGGCTTTTTGTTTGCTTGATGCTTTTGCAGAACTTATTACCTCGCCATCAATAATAAGTTCCATCTCAAACACTTTTGCATTTTCTTCGCCAGACACATTTAATAATTTATATTCCATTGTTTTCTTTTCGGCTTGCACCTTTTCTTGCAATAGGGTTTTAAAATCTTTGCTAGAATTAAAAACGCTTTTTGCGGTTTCTACTTTAAGGTTTAAAATTCTGTAAACAAAATTTTTGCAAACTTCAATATTAGAATCTAAATATATAGCCCCCAAAAGTGCTTCAAAAAAATCACCTTTAACATTATCGCCATTTTTCAAACTTTCAGGGCTTGCTAATATATATTCATGCAAATTGTTTTTTGTTATAATTTTGCTTAAAAAATCACTGCTAACCAAACTTGAACGCATTTTTGTTAAAACGCCCTCATTATCTTCAAAATTTTTAAGCAAAAAATCAGCCACAATAAACCCCAAAATGCTGTCGCCCAAAAATTCAAGACGCTCGTTATTATGCTTTCCAAATTTGTGGGCAAAAGACGAATGAGTTAGTGCAACTTTTAAAAGTTTTTTATCTTTAAATTCATAGCCAATTATTTTTTCAATATCTTCCATTATTCCCCTGTTTGAACCTTTGAAAATTCTTCTTCAAACTTTTTTAACACTTCGCCGTTTGAAATTTCTATTGCTTGTTTTATTGCAACTTCAAATGCTTTGTGTGAACTATTCCCATGCACTTTTATTAATGTGTTTTTAAGCCCTAGCATAATTGAACCGCCGTGATTATCGGTTTTTAGTTCTTTTTTAAGGTTTTTGAAGGCTTTTTTCATAAATAATGCACCAATTTTGCACCAAAACGATTTTTTGATTTCGTTTTTTAATCTTGACAAAACCATCATAACCGCACCTTCTGTGCCTTTAAGCAAAACATTACCACTAAACGCATCGGTTATAACAACATCAGCATTGCCACTCAAAAAATCTCGTGCTTCCAAGTTTCCAACAAAATTGATTGGCATATTTGATAATAGTTTAAAAGTTTCTTTTGAAAGTTCATTTCCTTTGTTTTCTTCTGTTCCAATATTCAATAGTGCAATGCGTGGATTTTCAATTCCTAATGCACTTTTTAAATATATATTTGCCATTAATGCATAATCACACAAATTGTTAGGTTTTGCGTCAACATTTGCCCCACAATCAATAAGCATAACTTTTGTGCCAGCAAGTGTTGGAAGCATAGGGCAAAGAGCAGGCCTTGAAACACCTTTTATTCGCCCAATTTTTAAAAATCCACCCGTAAGCACTGCCCCTGTGCTTCCGCCCGAAATTAGGGCATCATAGCCGTTTTTAAGTTCATTTAATCCAACAACCAAACTACTGTCAGTTTTTTCTTTTATGGCTTTGGTTGGAATGTCATTGCAACTTATTTCAGTTGGTGCATCAATAACAAAAGCAAAATCAAAAAGATTTTTGTTTGTTTGTTTAAAAAACTTTTTTTCATAGATTTTAAGTTCACTTTCAATAAGTTTTTTATCCCCCAAAAAAGTAATTTGCAAGTTATCATTTTGTTTTAGAGCATTTACCCCACCCAAAACAACTTCTTTATATCCTTTGTCAAGCCCCAAAGTGTCAAGCAAAACTTTTACCATATTCGCTCCTTTATTATCAGATTTATCTTAAATTTTTGTTTATTTCAATGGCTTTAATAATTTTTATTATCACCACAAAGAACTATTCAAAACCAATTATATACTCAATAAAAAAAATTGTCAAAGAGATTGACAATTTTTGATAAATTAAAGATAAATTAATCTTCTTTTTTCTTTTTGTTCATGTCTACAACTTGTTCACCTTTATAGTAACCACATTTTGTGCAAGCCTTATGTGGAAGTGTATATTCGTGACAATGTGGGCATTTTACAACGCTAGGAGCTTCAACTTTCCAGTTTGCTTTTCTAGAATCTCGTCTTGCTCTGCTAACTTTAACTTTTGGAACAGCCATATCACACCTCTCTAATAAATTTCAAATTTTTACTTGCAAATTATATAGCATAAAAAATATTTTGTCAATGATTTTTAACAATTTTTATTTTTTTGTGATAAATCACTATCTCTAGGCAAAATTTTTAGTATTTTATTAATGCGTTAACAAATTAATTTTTCTTTGTGTCTACTTACAAAAAAATCATTTTGTTTAAATTAAAAAAGCCACTAATTTAGTGGCATTTTGTTTTTAATTATTCAGCATCCCATGTTAGGTCTGGAACATCTGTGTAGGAATAAGTTATTTTAGTAAAATTTTCAATCAAAATTTGTTCAACTTTGCAATCTAAACTGATTTGTGCTGTAACTTGCATTGCAGAACTTTCACCTTGTTTAAAATCATATTTTACAACATATTTTCCATCTCTAATTTCCGTGCTAATTTCAGTAAAAGTCGTGTCTTCATTATCAGAATAAATCAACCCTAGTGCATAGCCATAAATTTGAAATTTATTATATTCCGTGTCTGTTTCACCTTCGCCACTAATATAGTGTTTATTATTAACAAGGTCATACATTTCGTAATAATTAACATCTGGACTTTTTTCTTTAAAATATTGTCCATTTTTAACATAGCTAACATAATCATACCAACTTTTATTTACGTCATACCTTTGCATTTTTGCTTCAAATTTATCTGCATTTAGCAAATTTAGGGTTGTTTTTGACATGATTGTGTTAAAGTCTTCTTTAACAACATAGTCTACTTTAATTTCTTTTGCTTGATAGGTTATTGTTAATGTTTTTTGCCCCGCAGTTGTTGTGTCAAAACCTGAAATCATGTCATTAGTTATTATTAATACACTTTGAGTTGCATCATTAAATGTTACAACAAGTTTTGCATCTAATAAGTCTAGTTTTTCATTAAGTTTATATTCGGTTTTAATTTCTTTTGAAAGCCCGATATTTGTTATTGTTTTGCTGTTTTCTTTGCAACCAGCAAATGCAACAACGCCTGCAAAACATGAAATAATAAGCACAAACATTAACAATATTTTTGTTATTTTTTTCATTTTCTTTCTCCTTAATTCTTTTGTTTTTTTATAATCAAAATTTTCACTCTTTTTTTTGCAAAATTGAAAGCAAAAACTTTATTATTAAAAAAAGTATACCCCCCCCCCCATTGAAAAAGTCAAGTGTTTTTGTAAAATTATTTTTGTTTTCTTTTTTATTTTTTGCCTTTTATCATTATGGGTGGGGGTTAAAGGTTGAAATATATATTTTTAAATGCGAATATAAACATAAATGTTTTAAACAAAAATATTTTTTTTAAACAAATGTTAAAAAATGTTAAAAAATTTATTTAATTATGATATTTAACATAAAAAAAATGACTTTGCTATAAAACAAAATCATTTTTTATGATTATTTAAAAAACTATTTAACCAATTTTTCAGTTTCTCTTGCAATAACAAGTTCTTCATTTGTTGGAATAACAAAAACTTTAACTTTGCTGTTTTTGGTTGAAATTTCGGTTGCATCTTTACGAATTGTTGCGTTGTTAACTTCTTTGTCAAGTTCAAGTCCAAGATAAGTTAATGTGCTTAAAACTTCTTCTCTTAATTCTGGAGAATTTTCACCAATTCCTGCTGTGAACACTATAGCATCAACACCATTCAAAACGCCTGCAAAACTTGCGATATTTTTTGTGATAGTATAGCACATCATGTCCATTGCAAGCCTTGCGTTTTCGTTTGTTTTAAGTTGTTTTTCAATATCTCGGCTATCACTTGAAAAACCGCTTATTCCAAGCAATCCACATTGTTTGTTCAAGAAACTTGTTGTTTCATTAATATCCCAACCTGTTTTTTTCATAATAAATTCCAAAACAGAAGGGTCAATATCACCACTTCTTGTGCCCATCATAACGCCCGCAAGTGGAGTGAAGCCCATGGTTGTGTCAACACTTTTTCCACCCAAAACGGCTGCCAAACTTGCACCATTTCCAATATGACAAGTTATAATTTTTGTGTTTTCAAGTGGTTTGTTAAGCATTTTTGCTGCTTCTTCGCTAACATATTGATGGCTCATGCCATGAAAACCATATTTTCTAATTTTATATTCTGTGTAAAAATGTTGAGGAATTGCATACATATATGCCTTTTTTGGCATTGTTTGATGAAACGCTGTGTCAAACACAACAACATTTGGAATGTTTGGAGCAACGCTTTCGCACGCTTCAATTCCAATTATATTTGCTGGAACATGAAGTGGTGCCAAATCGGTGTTTTGTTTAAGATATTCCATTAATTGTTCGTTCACAATTCTTGGTTCGCAAATTTCGCCACCATGCAAAAATCGGTGTCCAAAAGCATTTATTTCACCAATATCTTTAATAACTCCCATTTCCGCATCGGTCAAACAATTCAAAACCATTTTTATTGCAACCGCATGATTTTTTATTGGTTCACAAAATTCATAAACTTTTCCATTTGCTTTGTGAGTTAGTTTTGAGCCTTCCAAATTAATTCTTTCAACAAGACCTTTTGCAATAACGCTTTCGTCTTGCATATTCAAAAGTTGATATTTCAAACTTGAACTTCCACAGTTAATAACTAAAATTTTCATACAATAATTTTCTCCTTTAAAACATTTTTTAGTATATAATTTTTTTTGTAGTTTTGCAAGTAAATTAAAAAGTTAGTTTGATTTTTTTTAATTTTGATATAAAATATTGAAAAGATTTGCTTAAATTAAAATCAAATTAGAAAAGTTTTTAACAAAAAAAGGAAAAGTTATGAAAAAGCAAAAACTAATTATAACCGCAATTATTTGCGAACTTAACCCCATGCATACGGGGCACACATATTTAATAGAGCAAGCAAAAAAGCAAACAAATGCAACCTATATGGTTGGCATAATGAGCGGAAATTTTTCACAGCGAAGCGAACCTTGCATTTTAAACAAATATTTGCGTGCCAAAATTGCGGTGCATAATGGCTTTGATTTGATGCTTAATTTACCCACCGCTTTTTGCACAAACAACGCCGAAGTTTTTGCTCTTTCTGCAATAAAAATTTTGAACAATCTAAAAACCGTCAACTATCTTGCTTTTGGGGTTGAAACTTTAAATCAAAAGGCTTTTTATACACTTTCAAATTTTATGCATAGCGAGCCAGAAGAATTTAAAAGCCTTCTTAAACAAAATTTAAAATCAGGCCTAGCACACAACAACGCTTATATTAAAACACTAAAAGAAAATCCACAATTTTTTGACAAATCTTTGCAAGATGATATTATTAAAATTTTGGATAGACCTAACAATGTTTTGGCACTAGAATATATAAAAGCATTAATTAAAACAAACAGCAAAATAAAACCAATTTTTATTTATCGAAAAAATGACTATAATTCAATTAATATTGATAATAACTTTGCAAGTGCAACAAGTTTAAGAAACAAAATTTTTGAAAACAAACTTTGTGAAATCAAAAAATTTTTGCCACAAAATTTGGTTAAATTCTTTGAAGAAAACTTGCAAAAAAATAATGCCAAAAATTTAGAAAAATCAGAGCAATATTTTAATCAAAAAATTGACAAAAATAGCAAAGAAATTTTAACTGAAAATTTTAACAAAAATTATCAAATTCCGCTAAACTTAAAAATGCTAATTCTATACAAAATTAAGTCGTCAAATTTAAGTTATTTAAAATCAATTTATGGAGTTTGTGAAGGGCTTGAAAACAAACTTAAAAACCAATCACAAACAACAAATTCATTTGACGAATTTTACACATCTTTGCAAACCAAGCGATATAAGCAAAACAAAATTAACAGCATCATCTTAAATGTTTTGCTTGATATTGACAAAAAAACAATCGAAAAATTATATACCATAAAAAATAATATTTTAGTTAAAATACTTGCAATTAACCCTAAAAAACATGAAATTTTAGGCAAAATTAACACTAAAAACCTTATTTTGCGAAAATTAGATGCAGACAAAAAAACATTTGACAACTTTAATAAAAAACTTTTTGAAATAGAAAATAATGCAAATATTGTTTATAATTTAATTTATAGCACTCATTTGTATGAAAATGATTTATATAATAAAATGGAAAATTAAAGCATATATTATTTTGTGAAAATTGAAATATTAAAAATCAAAAAAAACAATAAATTTTTAAACTTTTTGAATAGAAATAAAAAGCAAATATTTTTAAGTTTAATTTTGGTTTTTGTTTCAATTTTTTTTATAAAAAATTCCGCACATTATATCAATGTTGCTATTCAAGGAATTTTGCTTTATGGAACAAAAATTTTACCCACACTTCTTCCCTTTTTATTTGTAACAAAATTACTTTCCAATTTTGATTTTATTTTAACAATTTGCAACAAATTTAACTTCGTTTCAAAATTTCTTTTCAAAACGCCACCAATCAGTTTTTATATTTTTTTTATGAGTGTAATTTCAGGCTATCCAGTTGGTGCAAAACTTACAAGTGAATTTTATGATAAAGGAATAATAACATCTGTTGATGCACAAAAAATTTTATCCTTTTGCTCAACAAGCGGACCACTTTTTGTTATTGGAAGTGTTGGAGTTGGATTTTTTTTAAGTCAAAAAATTGGTATATTGCTTTTTGTCATACATCTAATTTCATCTGTTATTAATGGAATTATTTTTGGGCATATCAAAAAGTTTAAAAAAAATAAACAAAATAATCAAAAAATTAATACAAACAACATACGCCAAAATAATGTTACCATAAAAAACAATAGTTTCAGTTTAGACGATTGTATGTATTCATCAATAAGAAGTGTTTTGGTTGTTGGTGGATTTATTATAATTTTTTATGTTTTTATTCAAATTTTATTAGACTATAATTTGCTTTATCCTCTAACAAAATTGTTTGAGATTTTGGGACTAAATGCCACAGAATCACAAGGGTTTTGTGCTGGGTTATTTGAAATTACAAAAGGCATTAGCATCTTAAGCAAATCACCAAATTTGAAACTTGCATTTTGTTTATCAAGTTTTTTGATAAGTTTTTCCGGCATCAGCATTTTGTTGCAATCAATAACATTTTTGGACAAAACAAATGTTAACAAAAAAGTTTTTATTTTTCAAAAATTTTGCCATGGATTAATTTCACTAGCCCTTGCCTATTTGGTTTCTTTATTTATTTTTTAAATATATAAAAGTGATTATGTTATATCAAAAAAAACTAAAAATCTTTCAAATTTTAATATAAAAAATATGTTTGTTTATTGTAATTTATTTAATTTTATTTTTAACACTTACATCAAATGTAAATCAAACAAGAAATAAAAAAAAGTGCCTTGCACTTTTTTTGTTATATTTTAACTTTTTGTTTTTAACTTAATAAGTTAACTTTTTAAATTATTTCTTATTTTGCTATTAATTTTTAATTATTTTCTAAAATCTTATTAAATAACTTTTTTAATTGTTTTGAAGATTTTGATAATATTCAAGCAAATCACTTTTTATATCTTTAAGTGGAAGCCTTAATGCCGCATATTTGTCAGCCAAAATATCAAGCACGCTAATAAAAGCATTAAGAATGTTTATATCTTTATATTTAAAACTATAAATTGTGTTTTTAATAATATAATTCAAATTTTCTTTGTCGTTTGATTTTATTCTTCGGTCTATTGAAATATTATCTTGCATTTCAGTTAAATGTTCACTGATTTTTGAAAAAATATCATTAACAACACTAATTTCTTCTTTTTCAGGTTCAACAACTTCTTCTTTTTCAGGCTCATCTTCTTCAACTTTGTTCAAAAATTCGTCTATAATAATTTCTTTGAAAGGAACAAGAATAGTTCGTGCAAAGTTTGCATATTCACTGCCATT
Organism: uncultured Clostridia bacterium; assembly: GCA_934757845.1. Classification (GTDB taxonomy): domain Bacteria; phylum Bacillota; class Clostridia; order Christensenellales; family UBA1242; genus UBA7868. Next base: position 1,717 of record CAKVLQ010000002.1, on the reverse strand, counting down.
ATTATCACTTTTGAAATTTGAATTTATAAAACCATAAAAATCCATTCGTTTTGCATCACATTCAACAAGCAAACAAAACACGAAAGCAACAACTTTGCTTTTTTCCATTGGAAGTTTGAACTCACCATTATTAAATCGGTTTTTAACTTCTGCCCTTGAAAGTTCTTTGTCAAAACTAAAATCAATCAAGCAATTTTTAATGTAGCCATAAAGTGCTTGATTTGAAGCAATCATTTTTAAAATATTTGAAATTTTTATGTCAGCCAAAATAAATTTGCCGTTAATCAATCCATCAACACTGCTTATAAATTCTGAAACCTTAACCAAATCATCATTTGTAACTTTTTGCATATTAAATTCTCCTGTTAATATTATAACATAAATTAAAAATTTGTAAATTGTTTTATAGACTTTTATTTTTTTTTATGTTAAAATATTTGCATGGAAAAAATAATGAATTTCAGACCCGACACAATGTTAAGCAAAATTATTTTGCTTTATGTTTTTGACAAAATTGAAATTGCCCTAACCGAAAATTCTATTATGGAAATTTGTTGGAGCAGAAACAACTGGCTTAATTATATGGAAATTGTTGATATTTTGCCAAGTTTGATTGAAATGAATTTTATTTCAAAAACAAAAGATGCTGATGGCGAAGAAAGATATTTGATAACCGAACTTGGGCGAAGTTGTTTAGAGCATTTTTACACGCAAATTTCACCCGAATTAAGAGACCAAATTGCAACTTTTTGCAAAGAAAACAGAATGGAACTTAAACGCTCGCAAGAATATGTTTCAAATTTTATAAAAATTAATGATGATTCATTTTTAACCACACTAAAAATAAAAGACATAAACGAAATTAACACTGTTGAAATTAAAATTAAACTCCCAACTCGAAACCAAGCCATTAATGCTTGCAAAATTTGGAAGAAAAATGCACCCTATATTTATGAAAGTTTATATGAAAATTTAAGTGAAAAAGAACCCACAACCGATAAAAAATAGGTGAAATATGAATTTGATTTTTTGTGCAGACAAAAACTTTGGAATTGGAAAAGACAACCAAATGTTGTTTAATATAAAACAAGATTTGGCTTTTTTTAAACAAAAAACTCTCAATAATGTTGTTGTTATGGGATATAAAACCTTAATGTCGCTTCCTGACAAAAAGCCTTTAAAAAATCGCACAAACATTGTATTAACCACTAAAAATATAAAAATTGAAAGATGCCTTTGTTGTCAACAACGAAACCGAATTGTTTAACATTTTAAAAAATTATAATTCCAACCAAATTTTTATTATTGGTGGCGAAAGCATTTATAATCTTATGCTCCCCTACTGTGATTTTGCATTTTGCACAAAAGTGAACACTTCAAAACCAGCCACCGTTTTTGCCCCAAATTTAGATGAAAACAAAAACTGGAAGAAAGTTTCAGAAAGTCAAATTTATATTGAACAGAATCTTGAATTTAAGTTTGTTGAATATAAAAACAAATCTCCCAAAAAATTTTAGGAGATTTTTTATTTTTAAAAGAAATTTATTTATTTTTCAATTTTTATATGCAAAACTATTCATTTAATTGTTTAAGTTTTTAACACTTTTATTTAAAGTAATATTTTTTAAGTTTTATATTTGTAAGTTTTATATTTGTAAGTTTTATATTTGTAAGTTTTATATTTGTAAGTTTTATATTTGTAAGTTTTATATTTGTA
>CAKVLQ010000001.1 GCA_934757845.1 uncultured Clostridia bacterium | reverse complement strand
TTATATTTGTAAGTTTTATATTTGTAAGTTTTATATTTGTAAGTTTTATATTTGTAAGTTTTATATTTGTAAGTTTTTTAGCAAACAAAAAAAATGGCTTATGCCATTTTTTTATTGTTTTTGAAATTTACCATTTTTTTTGTGAACAACAACTTTCATATCTTCGTTGTTTTCTTCCATAGCTTTCAAAATGTCAAGTGCTTCTTGTTTTGTTTTAACTCGTCTAATAGTTCTTCCTGCACCATCTTTTCTAATAACCCAACTTGCGTTGTCTTTTTCATATATAACACGATATTTTGAATTTTTTACTTCATGTTTTTCTTCTTCAACAGCATTTTCAGTTTCTTCTTTTTTGCCATCAGATTGTTTTGCTGGTTTTTTTTCAGACTTTTTAACTTCTTCTTTTTTTGTTTCAGAAGTTGCTTTTTCGTCTTTAGCTTTTGCCACTTTTTTTGTTTCTTTTTTAGGTTGGTCTTCTTTTTTGTTTTCTTTGGTTTCAGTTTCTGCTTTTTTAGTGTTTTCAGTTTCAACCTTTTCTTTTTTTGCTTTTGAAGTTTTTGAAACCACTTTTTTATTTTCAACTTTTTCTTCTTTTTTGTTAGATTCTTCCACAGATTCTGTTAAAGTTGGTTGACTAACTTTTTCGTCTGCAACTTTTTTTGCATTTTCAGTTTTAACTGATTTTTTTGCAGGTTTTTTTGGTTCTTCTTTTTTCTCTTCTTTTTCAGAATTAGTAGTTTCTGTTTTTGGTTCTTCTTTTTTGCTTTCAGTTTTTGGTTTTGAAGCCTTTTTTGTTGTTTTTTCATTAGCAGGTTTTGCTTCTTTTTTTGCTTTTTTAGGTCTGTCTTCTGCTTTTATTTCTTTTTCTTCTTTTTGAGCCAATTCTTCTTTTTCTGCTTTTTCATCTGCTTTTTCAGAAATGTTTTCTTCTTTAATTTCTTCCTTATTTTCAGCAGGTTTTTCATTATTTATGGCATTTATTTCTTGTTGTTTTTGAAGTTGCTTTTTCTTTTTGTCTTTTGAAAGCAAAACTAATAAAACGACAAGAGCAATTAAGCAAACACAAATAACAATAACTAGCCAAAGTTGTTTTGTGAACACATATTCAAAAAATTCTTTCATATCTTCTTTTCTCCTTTAAAATATACAAAATTATAACATTTTATTACAAAATTTTCAATAGATTTGCAAAATATTTTTAACAAATTTTTGAAAAAATTTTTTATAATAAACAAAAAAAACTATAAAATTAAAAATTTATAATTTTATAGTCTTTTCGTTTTTATTTTTGTAAATTCTATGCTGTTATTTCAATTCCGTTTTTTTAAAAATTCAGCACACGAAAATGCCACAAGATAAGCGTTTACTTTCGCAAATGACTATTTAGTGGCGTTTTTAGAAACAACGCTAAAACAGTGCTTTTTTTATTCATTTCGGATTGCTGATTGAGCACTAGCAAGAATCGCAATAGGTATTCTGTATGGAGAGCAAGAAACATAAGAAAGCCCAACTTTGTGAAAAAATTCAATACTGCTTGGTTCGCCACCATGTTCACCACAAACACCTGTTTTTAGATGTGGTTTTGTGCTTCGTCCTTTTTCAACACCCATTTTGACAAGTTGACCAACCCCATTTTCGTCAACACGAGCAAATGGGTCTTGTTCATAGATTTTTTTGTCGTAATAGTCGTTCAAGAATTTTCCCGCATCATCACGAGAGAACCCAAAGGTTAATTGAGTTAGGTCGTTTGTTCCAAAACTGAAAAAGTCAGCAGTTTCGGCAATTTGGTCTGCTAGTAGTGCAGCCCTTGGAATTTCAATCATTGTTCCAACAGTATAATTAATTTCAAAATTTTCTTTTTCCATAACTTCTTTTGCTGTTGTATCAACAATATTTTTAACAAAATCAAGTTCTTTCTTATCGCCAACAAGTGGTATCATAATTTCTGGCTTGCAAGTTAAGCCTTCACGGCTAACAATAATTGCGGCTTCGATAACTGCCCTTGTTTGCATTTCGGCAATTTCTGGATAAGTTATTGAAAGACGGCAACCACGATGACCCATCATTGGGTTAAATTCGTGAAGACTATCTTCGATTGTTCTTAAATCTTCAAGACTGATATTGATTTGTTTTGCAAGTTCAAGTTCGTCTTTTTCGGTTTTTGGCAAAAATTCATGAAGTGGTGGGTCAAGATAACGAATTGTAACAGAATTTCCTTGCATTGCTTTAAACAACCCAACAAAATCTTGTCGTTGCATTGGAAGAAGTTTGTCTAGTGCTTTTTTTCGTTCTTCAACAGTTTTAGCAACAATCATTTCTCGCATTGGCAAAATTCTGTCATTATCAAAGAACATATGTTCAGTTCTTACAAGACCAATTCCTTCTGCACCAAAATCGAATGCAACTTTTGCATCGTGTGGAGTGTCAGCATTTGCCCTAACGCCAAGTTTTTTATATTTTTTAGCCCAGCCCATAACAGTTTTGAAATCGTCATTAAGTGTTGGAGCAACAGTTTTTAGTGTGCCTTCATAAATGTTTCCAGTTGAACCATCAATAGACACAATATCGCCTTCGTGATAAATTTTTCCGTTCATCAAAACGGCATCGTTTTCTTCATTGATGGTTATGTTTGAAACACCTGCTACGCAAGGAGTTCCCAGCCCACGAGCAACAACCGCTGCGTGAGAAGTCATACCACCTCTGCAAGTGATAATTCCTTGGCTATGATGCATTCCTTCAATATCTTCTGCAGAAGTTTCAAGCCTAATTAAAATAACTTTTTCGCCACTAGTTGCCATTTCAACTGCTCTTTCACTTGTGAAAGCAATTTTTCCAGCACCAGCCCCAGGGCTTGCAGGAAGACCACTTGCGATAGGGCTAATTTGTTTTAATTCTTTGCTATCAAAAGTTTTATGAAGCAAACTATCAAGTGTTCGCACTTCAATTTTCATAAGTGCTTCTTTTTCGGTGTTCAAACCTTCATTAACCAAATCTACGGCAATTTTTATTGCAGCAGCGGCAGTTCTTTTTCCATTTCGGGTTTGAAGCATATATAATTTGCCATTTTCAATGGTAAATTCCATATCTTGCATATCTTTATAATGAGATTCTAGTTTTTTAACAATATCAACATATTGGTTATAAACTTCTGGCATTTGTTTTTCAAGTTCAGAAATTTTGTTTGGTGTTCTAACGCCAGCAACAATATCTTCGCCTTGTGCGTTCATAAGATATTCGCCATACAAAACATTTTCACCAGTTGATGGATTTCTTGAAAAGGCAACACCAGTTCCACTTGTTAAGCCCAAATTTCCAAAAACCATTCGTTGAACATTTACGGCTGTTCCCCAGTTTGATGGAATGTCGTTCATTCTTCTATAAACTATTGCTCGTGGGTTATTCCAAGTTCTAAAAACGGCTTTAACGGCTTCTAAAAGTTGTTTTTTAGTATCTTGTGGGAATTCTTCGCCTTTGTTTTTGAAATATAATTTTTTAAATTCACTCAAAATAAATTTTAGGTCGTCAGTTGTTAAATCCAAATCTTTTGTGTAGCCTTTTTGGTTTTTTACATCGTCAATTATTTGTTCAAAATCTCTTAATTTCATGTTCATAGCCACATTTGAAAACATTTGAACAAAACGCCTATAACTATCATAAGCAAAACGACTGTTGTTTGTTTGCTCCGCCAAAATTTCAACAGTTTTGTCGTTTAATCCCAGATTCAAAATTGTGTCCATCATTCCTGGCATTGAAACTCTTGCACCACTTCTAACTGACACAAAAAGTGGGTTGTCGCCACCAAGACTTCTGCCTGTTTTGTGTTCAAGTTCTTTTAATGCACAATCAATTTGATTTAATATTTCATTATTCAAATCTTCCCCATCTTCATAATAGGCATTGCACGCTTCGGTTGAAATTGTAAAGCCTTCTGGAACTGGAAGCCCCAAGTTTGTCATTTCCGCAAGGTTTGCACCCTTTCCGCCCAAAAGTTCTCGTTGAGAAGCATTGCCTTCATTAAAAAGATATACATATTTTTTACTCATAAAATTCCTCCAAAATTAAGTATATTAATTTTCGCCAAAAATAGCAAATAAAATAAGTAATATTAGAAAAATATTAAAATTTAAAACACTTTTATTAATTTACATTTTTTTTAAAGAAAATTAAAACAAATAAATAAACAAAAAAAATCTAAACTTTATTTTTAATAAATTCAAAACCAATTTTTAATGATTAATTAAAAAAATTGCTATTAAAATAGCAATTTTATTAAAATTAATTCAAATCATAAACGATATTTAAAGCATTGGTGCAAGCAATCAAGTCTTTTTCGGTTGCTTTAAAATACTCTTCAAATTTCTTTGGTGCTTTAATTTCAATTTTTTCCATTTCGGTTTTCATTGAAAGACCATTTTGAGTTTTAAATCTTCTTGCTTCTTCAACAACTGATACAAAAGATTTTCCAAATTCCAAAATTTCAGAATCTATGCTATCAATTTGCTTCCAAGTTGTTAGATGAATAGAAACTTCGTGAACAATATCTTTAAAGCCTTTTAGATAAATATATTCAGTTAAGTGTGGAACATAAATTGAATACATTTGAAGCAAACTAAATAAAGTGTAGAAACTTGCTTTTTGTGCTGATTTTCGGTTTTCTATGCCATGAATTTCAGGCTTATACAATCGGTCTTTAACAATTTCAATATAGTTATCGCAGAAATCACCCCAGAAGAAATCGTCAATAACTTTTCGTGCAAGAGCAACTTCATAATTATCCAAATAATTTTGTGCTTCTTTCATTGTTTTGTTTGTTTTTTCAACAATCCATCTATCTATTGGAAGAAGCTTAATATCTTCTTCGTTGTTATAATCATGAAGATGAGATAAAACAAATTTGCAAGAATTCCACAATTTGTTGATAAATCTTCTTGAAACATCAACAACATCTTGTTCGTCAAAATAAGTGTCAGTTCCAAGTTTTACATTTGCTGTGCCATACCTAATATAATCGGCTGTGCATTTTTCAATTAATTGTTGTGGAGAAAGTGTTGCATTATTTTTTGATTTGCTAATTTTTTCGCCTGGTTTTGCATACACAATTCCGCTCAACATAATTTCTTTCCAAGGAATATAATTTGTGTGATACATACTTCTTACTATTGTGTAAAAAGCCCAAGTTCGAATAATTTCATGTGCTTGCGTTCTTACGCTCATAGGCATAAAATCGTTTTCAGCAATGCCAGCCAATTTTGCCCTTTCTCTGTTAAGAAGTGGCGAAATTGAAGAAGTTGCCCAAGTGTCCAAAACGGCTTTTTCTGGAATGAACTCGTTAGAGCCACATTCGCACACCCCATTATAGTTTGTTTCAAGCGGATTTACTGGCAAATCACTTTCGTTTGCAAAGTGTGGCTTTCCACAATTTTTGCAATACCAAACTGGAAAAGGAACTCCAAAAAATCTTTGTCTTGAAATACACCAATCCCATTTAAGATTTTCAACCCAAGTGTTATATCTTGCCTGCATTGAAGAAGGGTTCCATTTTATTTGATTTCCCATTTCAAGCAACCTTTTTTTATGGCTTAAAACATCAATATACCATTGTTTTGAAGGTATAATTTCAACTGGCGTTCCGCATCTTTCATGAACGGCAACCATGTGTTTGATTTTTTCGCTTTTAATCAAAAGATTATTTTCACTCAAAAGCCTTACAATTTCTTTTCTTGCATCAATAACATTCATATTAGCAATATAAGGAACATCACTTGCTATAATTCCATTTGGAAGAATAACTTTTTTGTATGGAAGATTATATTCTTCACACCAATCAGCATCAGTTGTGTCGCCAAAAGTTGCACACATAACAACACCAGTTCCTTTATCAGGCTGTGCTTTTTCATCGCCTATAACTGGAACTTCAAAATTATAAAGTGGAACACGAGCATTTTTGCCAATTAATTTGTTATATCTTTCGTCATTTGGATTTACAAATACACAAACAACACCATAAAGAAGTTCAGGTCTTGTTGTGGCAACTGTTATAACTTCGCCATCAACAACAAAAGGAATATAATTAAAATAAGTGTCAATTTCTTTTGTTTCAAGTTCGGCTTGTGCAATAGAAGTTTGACATTCAGTGCACCAAAGCACAGGCGATTCTTTTAAATATGCATTTCCTTTTTTTGCAAGTTCAATAAACATTTTTTGCGACAATTTTTGAGATTCTTTGCTTACTGTTGAATAGCATAAATCCCAATCGCAAGAAAAGCCTAGTGATTGCCACATACTTTTAAATTCTTGTTCATATTTTTGTGTTGTTTCAATACATTTTTCGCAAAATAAACTTCGTGGAACATCACCTGCTTTTATGTTGTTTTCTCGTTCAACAAGCCTTTCAGAAGGAAGACCATTATCGTCAAAACCAAATGGATAATAAACATTAAAGCCTTGCATTCTTTTATATCTTGCAACCATTTCTGCTTGTGTATAACTAAAAATATGACCAATATGCAACTTTCCATTTACTGTTGGTGGCGGAGTGTCAATAGAAAATAATTTTTTTGAATTATCTCGTTTAAATCTATATATTTCATTGTCAGCCCAATATTTTTGCATTTCTTTTTCAATCAAACTGCCGTTATAATGTTTTTCAAATTCTTGCATCATTTTTCTCCTAAATTAAAAATAATAATTATTATATCTTTTTTAAAACTTTCCGTCAAGCAACTTAAATATGTTTATCGGGATTTATCAACTTATTTAAATTTTTTTTGAAAATGTAAAAAAAAATTTAAAATTTAAAAATAATTTTAATTATATGCAAAAAAGAACATATTAGAGAATTATCCTAATTATGCTCTTTTTAAGTTTTAAAATATTTTTTATTTCTTTGTGCCTATCGCATAATACTTATGACACAAACTTTTTGCTGTTTAGTTTTATGTTAAATCTATTTTCAAGGTTAAGAAGCAAAAGTTGAATGCTTTTTGTAATAATTTTTTCATCGAGGTCTATGCTTGATAAATTTGTAATTTCAAGTTTATTGATTTGTTTTAGAAACTCAAAAACTTCTTTTTCAACAAAAACTGAATAATTACTTTTGCACGAACCGCATTCAAATTCACCCATTTCAAGGTTTAAATAAATTTTGTTAACATATTTAAGCCCACAAGTGTTGCAGAATGAAAAATTAAGTTTAAAGCCATTAACTTTAAGCGTTCCAAGCACAAATTTTGCAAGCAAAACTCTTTCATTTTCGGTTGAATTTGCAAGCAAATTAAGGGCTTTTAGGGCGTTTATAAACAAAATTTCGTTTGGCTGATAAACCCTGTTGCATTTAAGCAAAATTTCCAAAATTGCATTGCCAACAACAAATTTGTCATAATCTTCGCAAATATCAAACAAATTGTCAATTAGGGTTGCGTTTTTTAAAAACAAAAAGTCGCCGTTTTTTATAAGTTCAAATTCGGCAAAAGAAAAAGCGCTATAAGCAAATTTTAACTTATAGGCACTTGACTTGCAATTTTTTATAATAACATTTATAAGCCCATTTTCAAGCGAAAATAATGTTACAAGCTTGTCCTTCTCTTTGTAATCTATGCTTTTAAGAACAAGGGCTTTAACTTTTGTTTCTTCCATAAACTATCTTGTTAATTCGTTTTCTTCAATATTTATATTTGCCTTTTCAACATCTTTTGCTAAAAGGTAATAGCCAATCTCTCCAGTTTGAAAGAATAATTCTCTACAAAGAAGCGCAAATTCACTTTTATATTTCATATTCTCCCCCTTTAAAGTAGTATATGCTGAAAAGATTAAAATATTTACTACTTATTTTTTATATAAAAAGTATAATAAACTATTAAGCAAAAAGCAAAGAATTTTTTATAAAAATAAAAATTTTTTTTATTTTGCCAAAAAACACTCAATTTTAAAAAAATATACAAAATTAAAAATCGAATTTTGTATATTTTTGCTTTTTAAAGCAATTTGACTATATATCTTTTTTATTATAGCCCATGTTATTAATTAATATTTCATTATTTCGCCAATTTTCTTTAACCTTAACCCAAAGTTCCAAAAACACTTTGCTTTGAGTTAGATGTTCAAGTTCAGTTCTTGCACTGCTTCCAATTTTTTTAAGCATTTCACCCGACTTTCCAATAATAATTAATTTGTGTGCTGGTTTTTCGCAAAAAATGGTTGCTGAAATTTTTAAAAGATTTTCGCCTTCCACAAAACTATCAATCACAACAGCAAGCCCGTGTGGCACTTCTTCTTGCAAATATAGCAGTGATTTTTCACGAATAATCTCGCTTGCCAAAAACTTTAAACTAACATCAGTTACTTCATCATCGGCATAAAACTTTTGACCTTGTGGAATAAATTTTAAAACACTTTCAATCAAAACATCAATGTTTTTCTTTCTAAACGATGATATTGGAATTATATCTTTAACATTTTCAAGCGAATTAAGTTCGCTTAATTTTGGATATAACTTTTCAAAATTTGTTTTGTCTATTTTTGAAACAACAACAATAACTGGAACGCCAGTTTTTGAATATGAATTTATTAATTCAATATCAGATTTGTCAAAAGGTTTCAATGCATCAAGCATAAAAATTAAGCAATCAATGCCGTCAACACCACTTTTGATGCTTTCGTCCATAAAACTGTCAAGTTTGTTTTTTGATTTGTGAATTCCGGGAGTATCAGTGAATACAATTTGATAATCGTTTGTTGTTAAAATTCCATTAATTTTGTTTCTTGTTGTTTGAGGTTTTGGGCTTGTTATTGAAACTTTTTGATTTACCAAACAATTAAGAAGTGTGCTTTTGCCAACATTGGCTTTTCCAACAATGGCAACAAAACCAGATTTAAACATAATTATCCCCTTTTAAGTTTAAATTTTGAAAGAATTAACTCTTCTCTTGCACGCATAATATTTTTGTCAAGTTCGTTCATGTGGTCATACTCAAGCAAATGAAGCAATCCATGAACAAACAAATAGCAAATTTCTCTTTCACTTGAATGTCCATATTCAAGGGCTTGGCTTTGAGCCCTGTCAAGATTGATAACAATATCCCCCAAATAAACTTTATTGTTTTCGGGATTAATATCCATAGCAAAGTCTTTTCTTCTTATTTTTTTGTTAAAAATATTTGTTAAAGACGGAAAACTTAAAACATCAGTTGCTTCGTTTACGCCACGCATTCGATTGTTTAGTACTTGCATTTCTTGCGAATAAACAAATTCAACTGTGGCTTCTAATATATGATAGTTTTGTCCTGTTTGTTTTAAACCCACCTTAAATATTTTTTCAAGTTTTTTTGAAAGATTTTTATCAATTTCTTCTCCAACAAAATTTAGCATAATTCTCCTATTCAAACTCTTGCACTGTTTCAATATAACAAGTTATAATTTTTCCGTTTTGAATGTCTGATTCTTCAAATTTTGTGTTAACATCAACCACGCCATACGGAATTTGTGCTTTGGTTCTTGCTAATATTGTATTATAAATTTCATCTTTTTGCAATGAAAAATCGTTTTTTATTAAATTTTCTTTTGTTTCATAATAAATTTCTTTATAAATTTTAATTGGAATAAACAAATTTTTAAACAAATATTCACATTTTGTTTCTTTTTCATAAGTTATAAAATTATTGGTTTTTGATTTTATTTTTATTCGCTTGTTGAAAATTTCATAATAAGAATTAACGATTTTGTTGCCCGTTTTTTCAAAAACTCTTTCTTCGGACAAAAAAGTTATGCTATCCGAATACCAAATTTGCATTTTTACTTTGCCTATTGCTTTGCAAGCAACATCTTCGCCATTTGAATTTGTTACGCCTTCAATAATAACATCGCCTTTTTTTACGCTATCACCCACTTTAACTTTGCTTCGTCCTTGCACAACCAAAAGTTCCAAAATCTTTCCGTTTTCTGGTGCTACAATATCAGTTTGAGAAACCAAATCTTTGGCATCAATTTTTTCTTTTATGTTAATTAATAAATTTGTGCCTTTTTTTATGATACTGCACAAACTTATTTGTGGAAATTTATTTTCAAGTTCGGTCTCTAAATTTTCACAATCAATATTAACAAAAAAAGAATTTTTTGTTATTCCCTGTTCTTTCAAATATGCAGTAATGCCATTAGCGGTTTCTTGACTTGCATTAAAAACACAAATTTTTGCCAAATAATTGTTATTAAAAAAAAGTGCAACAAAAAACAAAACAAAAATTGCACATAAGCCAAATCTTAATTTAAAAACTGATTTAAAAAACGAAAACCCATAATTTTTGATTATTTTGTAATCATAATCAGCAAGCAAAAGTTTTATCTTTTTCAAATCTTTTGCGTAAACTGTTAAATCAAGTTCTTTATGACTTTTTTGATTAAGATTAAAAACATCAATATTGTTTTTGTATAAATTTTTAATAAGCCTTTTAAGGTTCACTCCACGAATATTAATTTCAACACGATTTTTTATTTTTTCTTTAAGCATTTTGCACCTCAATTTTGCTTATTTTTCCTTGAACACAAACAAATTTGTGGCTTATTTCTTTAAGTTTAAGTGAAGTTCCAAAGATTGAAATTTCACCCGAAAAAAGTTTGATAATAATCAATTCATCAGAAAAAGAAATTATATCTTTAAAATTTTGCAAATAAAAAATTTCGTTGTTAAAATTAACATACTTAAACGCACCCTTTTTTGAAACTGTTGAAGTTTTGAAATCAAAATCATTTAAAAATTCATTAATTAACGAAAACATAATAAATAATATGACACAAATAATTAAATTATGTTGGTGTTATGCACCAAAACTAAGTGCGACAAAAAGTCCCCCAAAATTTTGTTACAATCAAAAGACTATGCGTGGCTTTTTGCACTTTATCAAATCAACTAGCAAATTCAGAAAACAAAATACCCAAAACAAAAATAACATTCAATATCCTGCTAACCTTTACAGAGCCATCTTGTTTATAAATTTTTCTTAAAGCATATTCGCTTATTCCGCATTTAACACAAAACTCTTTTTTGGTTAAGTGATGATTTAACATATACTCATCAATCAATTCTGTTTTAAAATGTTTTGACATAATAATACTCCTTTGCCATTTGGCAAATACATTATATCAGTCCCGATTGGCAAATGTCAACAAATTTTGTCCCGTTTGGCATATAATTTTTTATAAGGAGAAAATATGAAAATTTTTTGCGAAAGATTTAAAGAATTAAGAGAAGAAAAACAATTATCAACAGTTAAACTTGCAAAAGAACTTAAAGTTAGCAATTCAACAATAACAAGGTGGGAAACCAATCAACGAGTTCCAAATATTGACAATTTATATAACATTGCAGTGTTCTTTAAAGTTTCAAGTGATTATTTGTTAGGGTTAGAAAATTAATGAATGAATTTAGTGAAAGAGTAAAAGAATTAAGACTTGAAAAGGGTGAAACTAGAAAACAACTTGCACAGAGTTTGAATGTTTTGGAAAGAACTGTTTGTTTTTGGGAATTAGGTCAACGAGAATGTGGATTTGATATGTTAATTTTAATCGCTAAACATTTTGGAGTTTCGGTTGACTATCTTTTGGGCGTAACAAACGCTTTTTAGTTAATTATAAATAGAGTAAAATAATTATTTTATTATATAGCAAAAAAAACGAGCAAGACAAGGCTTAAAAATGCCACAAGATAGGGGTTTACTTCGCGTAAATGACTATTTTGTGGGATAAAATAACCAAAAGCGATATACAAAAATACGGCAAAAAAAACGAGCAAGACAAGGCTCAAAAAATGCCACAAGATAGGAGTTTACTTTGCGTAAATGACTTTTTTGTGGCGTTTTTTAGAAACGCAGTATTGCGAAGTTTTTTTTGCCGTATTTTAGAATTTGGGCTTTAACAAGTCCGACATCATAACTTTCTTCATCTCTGGACTTAAATCTTTTATATCTTTGCTTAAAGTTTTTGTTTCGCAAGAAGAAGTAGGGGTTAAAGTTGGTTTATCTTTTAGGGGCGCTAAATCATATTCGGGAGTGCCATCTTCGTTTGTTTTTGGCTTTGCTTCTTTTATAATTCCAACAGGAACAGGCTTTTGTTCGGGCTGTTTAATTTCTTCGGTTTTTACTTCTTTGGCGGGTTCTTTTTTCTTTTCTTTCTTTTTGTTTTTTTCAATTTTCATGCCGTGAAAAAGGTATGTTATTAAAACAAATAACAAAATAGACGCTATTAATATAACAACTATAATTTCAAATGTGGTCATAAAAATTTTCTATCCCTTTAATTAATTTTGTTCGTCAGGATTTTCGTTTGAGAATGATTTTCTCATTGAAGTGTCGGCAAGAATATTTTGCATTTTGTAATAGTCGAACACACCAAGTTTTCCTTCTTCAAAGGCTTTTGCCATTGCTTTTGGAACTTCGGCTTCGGCTTCAACAACTTGTGCTCGTTTTTCTTGAGTTTTTGCTTTCATTTCTTGTTCTTCGGCAAGAGCCATTGATTTTCGTTCTTCGGCTTTTGCTTGTGCAATTTCTTTGTCGGCTTGTGCTTGCAATTTCAACAAATCAGCACCAACGTTTCTGCCAACATCAATATCGGCAATATCAACAGACAAAATTTCATACGCTGTGCCACTTGCCAAGCCTTTTAACAAAACGGTTCGAGAAATTTCATCTGGGTTTTCCAACACTTGTGCGTGAGTTTCGGTTGAACCAACGGTTGTTACAATTCCTTCACCAACACGGGAAATAATTGTTTCTTCACCTGCTCCACCAACCAATCGTTGAAGATTTGTTTTTACGGTTACTTTTGCAGTGATTATAAGTTCAATTCCGTCTTTTGCTATTGTTGAAATTTTTGGAGTTTGAATGATTTTTGGGGTTACGCTTTCTTTAACTGCTTGCAAAACATCACGACCTGCAAGGTCAATAGCCCTTGCTTGTTCGGTTGTAAGATTTATTTTTGCACTGTGAGCAGAGATTAATGCCATAACAACTTTGTTTACATTTCCGCCTGCTAGCATGTGGTTTTCAAGGTCAGAGATATTAAGGTCTAGACCGGCTTTTTTTGCGTTGATATAACTGTCAATTATAACATTTAGGTTAATTCCACGAAGTTTCATTCCAAAGATTTTTGCCATTGAAAGATAAGTTCCGCTAACCAAGCATCTAAACCAATATTTTACTGGCAAAAGGGCAAGAACAACTGCCAAAACAAGAAGAAAAACTCCAAGACCAATTATCCAACCTATTGTTGAATTTAACATACTAATACTCATATTATTCACCTTCCTTAATTATTTGTGTGTTTACTTTTTCAATTTCAAGAGTGTTGTCTTTAACATTTGAAACTTTTATTTTTGTGCCAATATCCAAAAAGCCATCTAGGCTTGTTGCGTCATAAATTTCATTGTCAAGCCTTATTTTTCCAACAGGCTTGCAAGTGGTTACGGTTTCGCCCATTTGTCCAATAAATATTTTTAGGTCGTCATCATTATAAAATGACGGAATGCTACTTCCCTTTGAAATTAGTGGCGACTTGCTTATCAGCCCTTTCCTTGCCGAAATTATTACCCACACCAAAAGTGCAATTATAACAACCAAAGCAATAACAAGTTCAAGCAAAATTCGCTCGATTGTTTCACCAACAAAAATTTTGGTTGCAAGGGCAAGAACTATGCCTGCTATTCCACTTATTCCAAAAAATCCAAAACCCGGAATGAATGCTTCGATAATCAAAAATATGATTGCCAAAACATAAACTACGGTTGAAATTATTGCAAAAGTTTGATTAACATCAAGAAGAAAATTCATAAAATCCCCCAATTTTGTTTTATTATATCACACAATTTTGCGTTTGAAAAGGGGGTAAATCAAAAAAAACTTGCATTTTAGCAAGTTTTTTTTATTTTTGATTAAATTTAGTTCGCAGTCCATTTTGCATATAAGGTAAATTCATTGATTGTATCCCACACAACAGTGCTACCTGATGTTCTTGAATAACCTGTAACGGCTTGCAATTTTCCGTCAGCCGAAATTACCATTGCACCTGTTCCACCGCTTGCAGTCCACCAACCAGCAAAAGTATAACCAGTTTTTGTTACATTATCCGCAAGTGGCACATACCTACTATCAAGTGTTGTGTTAACTCTATAATCATTATAAGTTGTGGCATTAACTCCACCAGCAGAATAATAGTTGCTATAATTACCATTATTTTTGGTTACATTTCCACCTTCAGCATAGAAATTAACTTTTGCAGTTTCTTCTGTCCATTTTGCTATTAATGTCAAATCTTTGTTGTCAAAAACATAATCTAACGAACTTGAAGTTGGAAGTTCATAAACTTTATAACTGTTGCAATACCAAGTTACACTTTGATTGTTTGTGCCATTAAGATACATAAAACCAAAAGTTAATTGTTGTTTTTTTGTGTTTGGAGTTGTTACAACAAATTGATATGTTCTCCATTCGCCAGTGCCAGCCGTGCTATTATCACAAGTTGCACCAAAAGTTACATTTGAACCATGCCCCATATAATAACCAGTTGGAATTTTGGCTTTAATTTCCATAACATACATTTTATCCCTGTTTGCTATAACACCCGAAGCAATTCCACCCGCACCTGGAGATGCAGTTCCGTTTGTTACAATTTTTGCAGAATAACCAGTTTCACTTGTGCTATCAGCAATTATAGTGCTTGTTACAGTTCCGCCACCTGCATTGTTATATATCGGTAAGTTTGAACTTGAAGAAGATGTTATATGTCTTTCAAATTTTGTGGTTGCACCATTTGGAACAACTATTGTTCCATTTTGCCAGCCAGCAAATTTATAATTTGTTCGAGTTGGGTTTTTAATTGTTATGCTTGACCCAGCGGTTCCAGAGTATGTTACGCTAGATGTATTTCCGTCATACCCCCCCCCCCGCAAGGTTTAGGGTTAGAGTTGGAGCAGTCCATTTTGCATAATAAGTTTTGTTTCCTACCGTTGTTGCACTAATTTCGGTTACGGCAGTGCCTGAAAAATCAGCATTTTCAAACCAACCCGCAAATGCGTAGCCTGGTTTTGAAAGCATTTCGGCGGTTGGAAGGGTTGTTTTTGTTCCATAAGAATAACTTGAAGGAACAGAAGCAGAAGATAAGAAATATCCTTCATTTAAGTCAAAAGCAATGTCAAAAGTTCGAGCAATTTCATTAAACACCGCTTCAAAAGTTGTGTCTGCCGAAATTGTAACTTTGCTTAAATCGGTGTAAACAGTTGTTTCACCCGATTTTTTCCAGCCCGCAAATTCATAATAGTTAGTGTTTGTTGCATCTTTTGTTGGAACTGCACCAAAATAATAGCAATTTCCTTTTGATGCCTTTCCTGTTTGCAAAGTGGTTGAACCATTTTTGAATGTAACAGTATATTCTTGTGCTCCGCTAACTTTTTTTGCAGCATAAAGTGTTAGATTTTCGGTTATATTTTTAAGTTTGCCATTTGTTAGGTCTAGCCAACTGTGTCCGCTTGAAGATTTTGTGATTACTGGATAGCCACCTTCATAAAAAGCAAATCCACCAAAATCGTCACTATTTATTTTTGCCAAAACTGTGCTGTCAAGTGTTGCATCGCCACCATAAGCAATTCCGCTTTGTGAATAACTTGTTTTGTCAATCACAAAAGTTACGCCATAAGTGGCAGTTGGAATTTCAACATTATAAATTTCGTTAAGGGCAGTTGTTATGTTTTGAAGAATTGTTTTGCTTTGGTCAAGTTTATCAATGTTTGCAACTTGAATTGCCTCAATAGAAATTGTAAGTTTAACGCTGTTTCCGCTAACATTGCCAAAGAATGTGTTATCGGCAATTTTTGAACTTTCTTTTGTAATAAATGTGTAGGTTTTTGCACTATCACTAACTTCAAGTGGTGCGCCCGTTGTGGCATCTAAAAGATAATAATAATCACCAATTTTTTCGCTCCAAATATATTCGGTATCTGTTTTTAATAGTTTAATATTACTTATATTAATTGTTGTATTATCCGCAGTTGCAATAAAATCAATAAGCATGCCATAAGCATTTGCAGGAACTGTGAATGCTGTGCCAGAAGTTAAGACTGACATAATATCTAAATAGGATCCATCACTTCCATAGAATGATGCTCGCACTTGACTGCCTGTTGAACCTGTCCAAGTTAATGAATAAATTTGCCCTGGCGAAGTTAAATAGTCAAAAGCAACGCCATACCAAGCCTTTTTACAAGTTGCTGTTAAATAATCTTTTCCAATGGTGTAATCAGTAACATAAGCACCACGCCAATAATTGTTTGCTGAAACATCAAGCAAAATTTGGTTGCCAGTTAATGTTCTTTTTGTTGTATTGTCTCCGCCATAAGAAGTTCCAAATGTCCTTCCTTCAAGTGATAAAATATTGCTTCCTAGCCCCAAATTTCTATATTTAAAATAATTTGCAAGGGCTTGGTCATAAGTGTTTCCCGTTTCGTTTAGGCTTGCCGTGTATTTGGCACGGATATAAGCAGGTTCGCTTCCTGATTTTAGGTTAAAACTAACATCTTTGTTCAAAATATAATCACCCGCTTGTGCGTTTGAAAGTGTGCTTGATGCAAAATATGAACTTGCACCCGTTTGGTTGTTTGCGTCAATTTGAATGTTGCCAAAAGTAAGCGAAGATGAATAATCTCGCCTATCGGAATAATATGCATAGGTTGCAACCACGCTTAACAAAACAACAAGTGCCACAAGTGCATATAACACATATTGAATTATTCTTGTTTTCCTTTTGCTCACAACTTTCCCCTTTGTTATATTTTGTTTTATTTTCAAATATTTATTAATATTTTAATAAATAGCAAAACCTTTGTCAAACATTTTTAGGCATAAATTAAATTTGTGTTTTTAAAACAAAAAAATTTAGCACTTTTGTTGAAATGTTTAATATTTTGATTTTATTTAAATTATTTTTAAAAATTTTTAATTTTTAACAATTAAATTTAAAAGAGTTGAATTTTATATAAAAAACCTTTTATTTTTTTATCTTATTTTAACAAATTTGAATTTTTTTGAATTTTTTTGAAAATATGTTAACAAAAATGCTAATTTGCCACTTGAAATTTGAATTTTGGTGTGATATAATAAAGAAAGTTTTTAATTGTGAGGGATAATTATGAGTGAAACAATTTTAGCATTAATTGTGCTTTTGGCATTTGTTGTTGGTGCATTTTTAATATATTTTGTTATAAAAAATCTTGAAAAAAAGCGTGCTTCAAAATCAAAACAAGCAAAGTTTGACGGAAAGCCAAGACTAAAACTTAATCTTCCGTTTTTGTCGCAAAGTGAAACCAAATTTTTGGCAGTTTTTCAAAACTCACTTCCAAGTGAATATGTTGCATTTCCAAAAATCGTTGCAAGTTCGATTGTAAAACCTGATGGTTCACTTGTTGTATATCACGAAATTGAACATAACATTTTGGACGTTGTTGTGTTTTTGAAAACCAAAATGCAACCAGTTTTGGTTGTTGATTTAATTGACCCTTCAAAGGGTGATAAAAGCATTACAACCTATAATGATTATATCAAAAAAGGCTTATCTAGCGTTAAACTTCCAGTTTTGTCAATAACTCTTGACCACGATTTTGAAAGAGTTGAACTTTTGAATATGTTTTTGGACGCTATGGACCCAGTTAATTTAAGCAAATTAAAATAATAAAAGGTGCTATAAAAGCACCTTTTTTATTGCAAAAAAATTATTCAAAATTGATTTCCAGCCTTTGACTGAAAGTTTGTGAAAAAGATAAATTTAGATTAAAAAAATAATAAATTTTAATGATAAACACAAAAATTTGCGAGTAGAAAATAAGTTATTAATCTTCTTAATTTATTATAAAAATTAGTTTAAAATTTAATAATAAACAACTGTTAAATTTGAAAATTGATTGGCGTAACATTATGATTGGCCAAAAACTGATTTGTTTTTGAAAAATGTTTGCAACCAAAAAAGCCGTTATAAGCACTTAATGGACTTGGATGTGCACATGACAAAACCAAGTGGTTTTTGTTTGTTATTTTTTCACCAATTTTTTTGGCTTGCCCACCCCAAAGCAAAAATACTATTGGAGTTTCACGAGCGTTAAGAAGTTCAATAATCTTTGAAGTGAAAATTTCCCAGCCCATGTTTTTGTGCGAGTTTGCTTGCCCACGGCGAACAGTTAAAACCGTGTTTAAAAGCAAAACCCCTTGCTTTGCCCAAGGCGTAAGATTGCCGTTGTTTGGCGTCATCGTTATATTCAAATCGTCTTTAATTTCTTTAAAGATATTTTGAAGCGATGGTGGCAACGCTCCGCTTTCAACCGAAAACGCAAGCCCATGTGCCTGCCCTGGTTCGTGATAAGGGTCTTGACCCAAAATTACAACTTTAACATCGCAAAATTTTGTAAGATTAAGGGCATTAAAAACATTTTCGATTTTTGGATAAATCGTGTAACTTGAATATTCTTTATCCAAAAATTTTTGAAGATTTTTGAAATAATCTTTTTCAAATTCAGGCTTTAAAAGTTCAAACCAGTTTTGCGTTAGTTTTAGCATAAAATTTCTCTCTTTTGTTAAAATTTTTTATCTTTTTAAATTGTTTTTTATATCTATTTTAAATTGTTTATTGTTATATTGTTTATATTCTTTTTGATAATAATTAAATTTTTTTGTTTTTTTATTTTTTGTTTTGTGGCGTATTTTTAAAATTTTTGCATATATTTTTTTATGAAAAAGTTGTGTGAAAATTGCAATATAAATAGCAAAAATATTATAACAAAAAATGGCTATAAAAACAACAATAAAACAAAAAAAATAAGCGGTTTTTTTAACTATTTTGATAAAGGTGCTGTTATAAACACAAAAAAATTAGGTGGGCAAAAACAATTAGAAGCATTAGGCTATGCTTTAAAAACGCTATGCTATTCGCCCGTGTGGAATGCCCGTTTGTGTGTTGGCGGAATATACCATAAAAATTACTACAATAGCCTTAAAAAAGGCATTTTTGAGCCAAAAAGCACGGTTTTTTTTGAAAAAAATGTGAAACTCTGTGATTTTGGCAAATTTATTAAACAACATTTGTGCAACTATGGCATTTGGTTTTTTGAAAAAAAAGGCAACTTCTTTGTTAAAATTTTTTGTGGAAATGGGCATCTATTAGAGCAAACCCAACAAAATTTTGTAAACAAAAAAATTACCGAATTTTTGAAAAAAGAAAAATGTTAAAACCTAAAACATTTAATTATTTTAAGTTTGAATTATGTTATTAAAAAAACAAAAATATGTTTAATTTGTTTAAAAATTAGTGCTTAATTATTTTTAAAATATTTTAGTAAATGCTGTTATTGTTAATTTTTATGCACGATTAAAAAATTTTAAATTTGTCTGTTTTTAATTTTTATTTAAATTTTATATTAAATTTTATTTTAAATTTTTATATTAAATTTTTAAGATAAGTGTTGGCGTTTGTGGCACAAACAGCCCCGTCTGCACAAGCCGTTATAATTTGTCTTATTAATTTTTGTGTGCAATCTCCACCCGCAAAAACTCCTTGAACACTTGTTTGCTGATTTTTATCAACAACAATATATCCATGGCTGTCAAGTTTAATTTGATTTTCAAAAATTTTTGTGTCGGGGTTTGAACCAATAGCCAAAAATAACCCGTCAAGTTCAATGTGCTGTGTGGCAAGACTTTGGCAATTTTGTGCTGTGGTTTGTGCGGCTATTGAAGTTTCAAGATTTGAATTTTTTTGTTGAACATTTTGTGCAAGATGAGCGGATTGAATGTTATTTTGTGCGACAGAATTTTGGTTTTCAATTTTATTTTCACACGCATTTGATTGAACCAAAATATCAATTCCGCTTAAAAGATTGTTTGAAGAATAAAGTTTTGAAACGGTGCTGTTTTTTATAATTTGAATATTGCCATTTTTTTGTGCAAAATCGTTTAAACTTTGCGTTAAAATTGGTTGAGCCCTAAAATTGTTTGAACGATTTATCACATACACTTTTTTACAAATTCCGCCAAGATAAATAGCATCTTCCATAGCGCTATCTCCCCCGCCAATTACGGCAACGGTTTTGTTTTTGAAAAAATTTCCATCACAAAGAGCGCAATAACTTATGCCACGACCAATCAACTCTTGCTCGCCCGAAAGCCCCAAAGACCGTGGTTTTGTTCCACTGCAAATTATAACCGCATTTGCAAAGTAGGTTTGAGAAGATGTTTTTATCACTTTTGTTTTTTGTGAAAAATCAACTGAAACGACATCGGTATATTCAATTTCTATACCATTAAAATCTGCTTGCTCGTAAAGTTTGGCACAAAAATCTGCACCTGAAATGTTAGTGTAGGTTGGAAAATTTTTTATTTCATAGGTGTTGATAACCTGCCCACCGATGTTGCCTTTTTCAATTATAAGCGGATTAAGCCCGCTCCGTTTTGCGTATATACCCGCCATTATTCCACTTGGTCCACCACCAATAATTATAACATCATGCATAAATTGTTCCCCTTTTTCAAATAAAATTTGTTTTTTAATTGCCCTTTTTGTGCTTTTTGATTGCCACTGTTTGGGCTTTTTTTGAATGTTTGTGATTGTAAGTTTTGAACTGATTTAAGTCTAATTATTTGAACACATATTACTTAAATATTATACCAGTTTTGAAATTATTTAGTAAATAAATTTTGATTTTTGCAAAAATATTTGGCACTAAAATATTCCCTTTTGAAAAAAGTGGTGATATAATGCCAAAAAATTGAAAAAATAGGAGAAAATATGGACATAGAACAAATTACACATGAAACCTATAACAAGGTTGAAAGATTAGACCACGATGTTAGAGAAGCGCTCGAAAATTCAAATGCGGGCGGAGTTGATGTGAGCGGGCTTAAAACAAGCATTAACAGCAAAATTGAAAGTTCAAAATCAAGCATTAAAGGCACGGACGATATTGATTTGACAAGTGTTAAGGACCAAATTGACACGGTTAAAACTGAAATTGTTAATGCCGTGAATGATATTGATTTGAGTGCGGTTGACACCAAAATTGATAGTGCAAAAAGTGAAATTTCACAGGCTATTGAAAACATTGATTTAAGCACAGTTAACACAAAAATTGATAGTGTTAAAAGCGACATTGTGGGCTCTGACAACATGAACCTTACGGGAATTTATAACAAAATTTCAACTTGCCACACAGTTGTTGCTGGCGATGGAAGCGTGAGTTTGCCAAACCTTAATGAAAAACTTATTGGTTTGCAACTTGGGCAAACGGTTATGCAAAACGATATTGATGCTGATAGCGCAAAACTGGACAATTTGGCAAGCAGTGTGCAAACTATTAATAGCAATGTTGTTACAATCAACAGCAACACAGCAACCACATCCACTAGCATTGAAACCATTAAACAAGACATTGAAGTTTTGAAAAAAAAGATGAGCACTTTGGTGAATGAAGATACAAACTATTCTGGAAAATCATTTTCTGACTATCCTGCTGGAACAATCATTAAAACCTATGATGTTGACGAAAGAATTTTGAACATGACACATACAAGTGGGCTTACACTTCCAAAAATTTATTTTTGCAGTGAAGCAGGCAGTGCGGGACAAATTAAAGTTCATATTGAATTTAAAATTTTAAACAATGCTTGTGATGCCCTTATTTCAACATATCTTAATGGCTCGCAAATTTGCCAAGAAACATTTGAAGTTGAAAATACTGACACAACTTATATTTATGAAAAAACCTTTTCACAAAACTTTAACGAAACTGAAAAAGGCAACAATATTTATGTTAAATTTGCACTTGAAAGTAGCGTTAGTGGAAAAAGCATTGTTGTTACAAAACAAAAAATTGAAATTCTATCACCTAATGCCGATATAATCAACAAACTTTGCAATTTTGACGTTGTTTGTTTGGCTGACGGAAAATATCACATTGCTGATTGCACAAGCGGAATTGCAAAAATTGCTGAAATTGAGCCACAAAACATGAACAATGCAACAGTTCTTGACTTTGAAAGCACCAACATTGAAACTTATGATTATAGGTTTGCAAGCAATTATAAAGAATATTCAGGCACTTATTTGTATGATAAACTTGGGTTTAGATATATTTCAAAAGTAAATAAAGTTTATTATGATATTGGCAACACAAATTTAAAAAATATGGACGCTAACAATTTTTATATGGATTGGTTAGATGGAATTGATGAAAGAAATAATTTTATAGTTTGTGATATAACTAATAATTGCATTAAATATTTATATTATAATGGTGCGTCAAATGATAGCGCAACAACAAGTAATATTAAAAACAGAAATTTTATTAAATGCAGTGGAGTAAGATTTTTGCATGGAAAATATACCACACAAACTGGCATAGCAAAATCGTTTGTTACGATTGACAAAAATGGCAAAGTAAACTTTTTCAAGTCTATACATGAAGTTGTCGACAGCATTGATTTAGGATATGGTTCTGATGCTACAATTTGTTTAAGCGAATTTAATTCTTTTGCTGATTATAAGTATGACATTTATATAAAGCATTTTGACAAAATTATTAAAAAAACAATAAGTTATATAAATTATAGCCCACAACTTACATCAACCATTGAAATTGGTGCGTATGAAAAGTTTTTTGAAATGCCCAACAATGACTATTTTGTTATTAAAAACAATGAATTAAAATATTATAAGCAAATTGAAGACTAAACAAAAAAAGGCTAAATTTTAGCCTTTTTTAATTGTTATTTATATTTTTGTGTCCAGTATTTTATTTATCATTTCGTGAAACATTATGAAGTTTTGGTTCTCTCCATATTTTTCTTTTAACACATTTTCAGCATTTGAATGAATTTCTTTTCTTTCTTCATCTTTTAAATCGTATTGGCAACCAGCATCAATACCCACTTCACTCAAAATCTCTGGAATAATCTCTTCAAAAAAGTTTTTATCAGAAAATAATTCTTTAGCTAAACTCATATAATACCCTCCTGTTTTATATAAATAACATAAATAAATATTTTTGTCAAATAAATAGTTATTATAAAAAAAGTTTTAAAAAAAGAGAGTTTTAAAACTCTCTTTTTTATCTACTAAATCAAACTAATTAAGCAAGATCAGCAGGAGCTTCTTCAACATCAAAGAATGTTTTGTATTGAGCAGCAGTTAAGTGGTCTGCTTGGATAGCTTTTGCAGATACTGTAACTTTAATAGTAGCAGTTGTAGTACTACCATTCATAGCATTGTTTGAATCAAATTTAATACTGATGTTATCTAATTTGTCAAGTTCTCCACCAACAGTCCATTTTTTGATAGTTGCAGCTTTATCTCCTGTAACTGTGAAATAAGATGTATCAGCTCCTGTGATTTCAACTTTAACTTCATATTGATAATACATATCAACACTAGAAGTAGTTGTTAATTCTAGACCTGTTACAGCCCAAGAACAGTTATCAACTGTAAGTTCAGCAACGTGAGATTTTGTTAGAGTAACATCACCTTCACCAATGCTAATAGCAACTTTACCGAATTTAACATCTGCGTTGCCAGTTCTGTCAGTAGCAGTGCTTGTGAACCATGCACCAGTAGCAGCCAAAACGATTGAAGCAACTAGCAAGAATGCCATAGCGATAATAGCAATTACGCTTTTTTTGTTTTTTGCGTTTGTCATTTTGTTTTTTCTCCTTTTTAAATTTAATAATTTTTTAATTTGTATTTCAACTTGCCGTAGCAAGAGAATACCATTATGTAGTGGGACACCCGTCCCCGATTGCGTGCCTATTGCACAACAATTTTTTTTGATTTGATAGATTTGTTCTATCCTTTTTAAGCATAACTCTTTTGTTTGGAACTTGTCAAACAAATTTCAACAAATTTTTTAATTTTTTTGTTTTTGCTTGACCGTTTTGTGAATTTTGCTAACAACTTAATGTTACAACAAAATTCGACAAACTGTCAATTAATTTTTTTATGTTTTTAAAATTTTTTCAACCCGGCATTAGCCTGTTTTATAAATTTCGGTGTTGAATTAAGCTTTCCAAACTTATTTTCATCAACACTTTTATGATACAACAATTTTCGACCTTATGGCAAACAATTTTCAAAGATTTTTAAAATAATTTTTTATTCATTTTTGTGCATATTTATTCAATGCAAATTTTTGGAAAAGCAAATAAAAAAAGTTTGCCCTTTTTTTGAGCAACTTTTTTTATTTTTTATGTTTTTTGTTTTCAACTGGTGGTGTTTCCAAAAGTTGTTTATTGCTTGCATTTGCAGACGATATAACACTTTTTCCTATTTCTTTTTCATAATTAAGCCGTGCATTTTTTGCGATTTTTCCGCCCCGCTTTGCGATTTGTTTGCTTTGATAAAAAGTTTGTGGTTTTTCATTTTTAGAAATGTCCGTTGTAGTAACTTCGGCAAGCATATTTAAAACCAATTCTATGTTTGTCATGTTATCTCGCAAATTCTCTTTTTTCAACCCTTTGTGCTCTTTGTATTCTTGCACGCTCATTCCACTCCATGCCTTTGTCATTTCGTTGGTTAATATCGCATAATCTTTTTCATTTTCTATCCCACGATTTTTCCATTCGTCAGTTAGTTCTTTCCGCATTTCTATGGTTTGTAGTCTTTGATTTATCCACCCTTCAGTGTAGCCTTTTGCACGATAAAAATCTGCACCACGAATAATTGCTTTTTCTGGGTCGGCAATTTCATCAAGCCTTTCACTACCAACCTTGGCAAGCCACATTTTGAACGGCTCTGCCTTTTTGCTTGGAATGGATTGGATTAGACGAAGAAGGTCTTTTGTGTTTACAACATCGGTGTCCCTTAATTTTCCATCTTGAGCGGGCAATTTCAATTGGTGACAAATTGTCACCAGTTCACTTCCTTCGTCATTCAATCGTTGTTTTAATTTATTCCAATATTTTCTTGCCGTTTGATAGTTTATGCTATCTGTTAAAGCCCAAACAACATCAACAACCGAAAACCACCAATCTTCTTTTTCGGCGTCCCATTTTGTTCTTATTTTTTTATCTTCAAAAATCTTTATATTCGACATTTGCTTTTTCCCCTTATTTTGCAAACTAATATTTTATATTATCGGAAGTTGTCGGCAAGCAGCCCGCAGGGATATTTGCCAGCAACCGATGTTTATTCAAACTGTGATGCCTTGATTTATCAAGGAGTTGCGTAAGCAAATCAAAATTTTAACTTGCTTAAAATTTTACATCACATAGTTTATATTAAAATAATCTAGCCAAGTTTTGAAAGTGTCTTGACATGACAAGCAGGTGTCAAGCAAAAAACCTTTTTGATTGTTCCATTCTTTTAATCCACGATAATAGAAAAATTTATGCGCTTCGTCAATCACAAATGGCACAATGTTATTGTTTAAACACTCTTTAAACATAATAAGTCTGCCCACACGCCCATTTCCGTCTTGAAAAGGGTGAACACACTCAAAACTATGGTGAAAAGCAACAATGTCTTCAAGGGATTTTTTGCTATTTTGATTATATTCATTTAGCAAATCTTTCATTTTTTGTTCAACCAAATTTGGTGGACAAGTTTGGTTTCCACCAACTTCGTTTGGAAGTTTTTTATACTCGCCAACATTAAACCAATCGTTTTGACTATCTGAAGTGCCTGTTTTTAACATAAAATGAAGATGCTTTATCATATCTTGTGTAAGTGGTTGTTTTGCATTTTGTATTATAAAATCTATACACCTAAAATGGTTGGCTGTTTCAACAACATCATCAACATTAACTGGAATATCCGATGCACCAATCGTGTTTGTTTCAAAAATATATCTTGTTTGGTCAACCGAAAGTCTGCTTCCTTCAATATGGTTTGAATTGAAAGTTAATTCAATTTGCACTTTGTGATAAATTCCGCCACTTAATTTTGACTTTTGCTGTGCTTGCAAAATTTCAAGCAAATGATTTGTTTGTTCCATTCAAAACTCCTTTGAATTATTATAGTATTTTTTAATCAAATTGTCAAGAAAATAAAGATATTGAACCCGCTTTAAACTTCAAAATAAAACAAAAAACAGCAACCGTTTTTGATTGCTGTTTTAAATAACAAAATATTATCTTTTGCTGAATTGTGGCGCTTTTCGGGCTTTTTTCAATCCATATTTCTTTCTTTCTTTTTTTCGTGCATCACGAGTTAAGAAGCCTGCTTTTTTAAGTTCTGGTTTGTAAGTTTCGTCAAGTTCAACCAAACCTCTTGCAATGCCGTGACGGATTGCACCTGCTTGACCTGTTAATCCACCGCCATAAACATTAACCAAAACATCAACTTTGTCAAGTGTGTTTGTTAATACAAGTGGTTGTTTAACAATTTGTTTTAAAGTTTCTAGCGCAAAATATTCGTTAAGTTCTTTTTTGTTGATAACAATTTTGCCTGTTCCATTAGTTACACGAACACGAGCAACAGAAGATTTTCTTCTGCCAACATTTAAAGGAGCAAGTGTTTTTGTTTCTTTTGCTTTTTTAGTAACTGCCATAAATTATCTGTTTGCCTCCTTTAAAACAAGTGTTTGTGGTTTTTGTGCTTCATGACCATGGTTTGCGTCTTTGTAAACAAATAGTCGTTTTAGCATTTCTCTGCCCATATTTGATTTTGGCAACATTCCTTTAACTGCAAGAGTGATTGCAAAGTCGCTTCGTTCACTCATAAGTTTTGCATAGTTTTCTTCTTTCATATTGCCAATGTATCCTGTGTGATGACGATACATTTTTTGTTCAAGTTTCTTTCCTGTTAATTTTACATTATCACTATTGATAATAATAACATAATCCCCAGTGTCAACATGTGGTGTGAATGTTGGTTTGTTTTTGCCTCGTAGTATTGCTGCAACTTGGCTTGCTAACCTTCCCATTGGGATATTTGTTGCGTCAATAACGAACCATTTTCTTTCCACTGTTGAAGGATTTGCCATATATGATTTCATAATTCCTCCAAAGTTTTTGTGATTGTCTATTTTAAGGGGCTAATTCAAAATAAACTTATACTTGCCTATTTTACAACCATTAAACTTGTTTGTCAAGCAAAAAATCAAAATTTGTGCTAAATTTTTATGCCTTTTTTGTTAATCTTCATTTTTTTGAATTTTAAGTTAATTTCGTTTTTAATTTAAAGGTTTATTTGTTATAATACTATAAATTTAGGTAAAAATTATTATAGGAGTTTTTATGGAAACAGTTAATTTAATAAGTTTGATTTTAAGCCTTGCTTGCCTTGCCTTTGTGGTTATTGGCGTTTTGTATGGGCTTATTGTTGGCTTTAAGAAAAGTTTAGCAAGCGGAATTTATAACCTTGTGCTTGTTATTGTGCTTGTGTTGGTTACCAGTTCTTTAACCACACTTGTTTTGCAATATGACATTACAAACTTAAATTTGCAAGCAAACGGATCGGTTTGTGCCACTCTTGGAGATTATATTGTTGCTCAAATTGAGGCAAATCCTGAAATTGCAAACGCAATAACAAATCACCCAGAAATTAAAGATGTTATTTTAACTCTTCCAAGTTTATTGGCATCGCCTTTTATTTTCCTTGCACTTTTTTGGACTATCAAGATTGTTGTGTTTATTATTTCTCTTCCAATCAATCTTATTATTTTTTGCGTTAACAAAAGCAAACAAAACAACAAAGTTAAAAATCAAAAAATGCTTGAACAAAAAATTAATCCTGCCCTTGACAAACTTAACCCTGAAACCAGTGCTCAAATAAAATCGCAGTTTGAACAATCAAGAAAACAAAAGCCTAAAAAACATCGTTTGGCTGGAATGGCTTGCGGTCTTGTTATTGGATTAATCGCCGTTTTTGCAACTTTAATTCCTTTCTTTGGGTTTGGAAGTGCAATTATAAAACTTGACGAAATTAAGGTTGACGGCACTACAGGCACTGTTTCAATTATGCTTTATGCCGATGATGAAAGTGCAAATCAAAACAGTCAATCACTTCTTGAAAGTTTGTTTGGCAAAGAAACAAGCCAAATGATAACAAGTGCTTATAAAAACAATGTGGCTGTTAATGTTACTAGATGCATTGGAATGGAAGCGATTGGAAAAGGCGCGTTTAACCAACTTACAAAAACAAAAATTAACGGACAAGAAGTTAAACTTTTAAGCGACCTTGAAACCGTTATGAATGTGTATGCCGATTGCTATGACATTTATAACACTTTAAACAAACAAACCTTAACAAAAGAAGAAATGACAGATGTTTTAAACAAAGCCGACAAAACTGTTAACACAATTTTTGAAGTTAAATTTTTAAACGCTGTTGGAAACACTGTTCTTCCTATATTTGTTGACAGCATTTTAAACGACCCAGATTTCCCTGTTAAACTTCCTGACGAAATTACAAAAGACGAGGTTAAAAATTTAATTGTTTCCCAAGCCTTGGTTACAATTTCTAACTATGATTTTAGTTTTGTTAAAAATGTTTTGCAAGATTTGATTAACATTTTAAAAACTGTTAACGATAACAACATTTTAACACCAGTTTACAACAACATTAATGCTGAAACAAAACTAACTGAAGTTGATTATATTAATTTGATTAAAGCATCTAATGCCGATTTTGCCAGCAAGATTGCATCACAAATAACAACTATCACTTTTGTTAAAGACATGAGCCCAACATTAATAGACGGCGGTCTTGAAGCAATGTTTAATGCTCTTAACAAAAACTATACAACAAACAACATAACAAAAGAAAAAGCATCTCAAACCTTTTCAACAATTATTGAAAACGGAATTAACGCAATAAAAACCATTAACCCAACAAGTGACCTTTATGTTTCAAAAGAGACCTTCCCTTTTGCTGGCACAATTTTAGATATTTTGAAAGACCCTGAAATTTTAACTACCACACAATATAATGACTTTATTGAAGCAGTTGAAGGCAAATTGTTGGACGCTTCTAATCAATCAATTATCAATCTTAATGGCGTTATTGAAAACATAAGCGAAGTTGAAAGTTGGAAAACTGAACTTTCTAAAATCGCTGATGCTTTTGACGATTTGGAAACTTTATATCCAAGTATCAAATCTGAAATTGATATTGAAACAATAAACCTTTCTCTTGCTGGAAGAATATTTGACAAACTTGAACTTACAACATTATTTGGAAGCGAAATTAGACCAATATTTAATGATGTGCTTGATAAAGCAAAAACAAGTTTAACTGGCTATGAAACTGCTATTGAAATTTTAAAAATAAAAGATAGTGATATACCTGTTACCGGTTCTCTTGCAAAAGTTGAATGGGAAAATGAACTTACTGCATTAAGCCCACTAATTAAAGAAATATTCAAATTTAAAGACCTTACTCTTTCTGGAAACAACAAAGAAGACGCCGAAAAATTGGTTGCTATGTGTCAAAAATTTGACGAAGTTGAACAAAATGAAAAAAGCAAAATTTACAGCAAAAAAATGCAACCACTTTTAACTGAAATTATGACTATTGCAAAAAATCAAGATACGGACAACGCATTGCTATATGAAAACATAATTTATAGACTTAACAATCGAAAACCAACCGAAACTTTAACCGATTGTGTTGAAAAAGGCGCTATAACCTATGCTATTGAAAAATCAATAGTTGATATGACAACCGAACACGGTATTAAAACTGCTCTTGAAAACGCAAAAGATTATATTATTGAAAATAACACTATTTCAAAATTATATGATAGTATGGAAGTTATAAATGTTCAAATGAACAAACTTAAAGATATGGATACTTCTAATATTGCAAATATTGATATTGCCGCTTTAAGTTCAAGTTTGAATGCTGTTAAAAACACTGGCTCATTCCCTGTAAGTTTCACAAATGAAATTTTAAGCAATATGCTTGACGAAATTGATATAAGCAGTCTTCCAAATGACATTATTCAATTAAATGTTGAAAACTATATAAGCGAGCAAAAAGACAACTTAAGTTCAAGCACATCTGTTGTTGATGACAACACTTACAAAAACATTTTAAATGGTCTTAAAGATTTGATTCCAAGTGCTTAATCGCCATTATAAATAGTTTTATAGATTGAAAGAATAGTTTTGTACAAAATAAAAAACAGCCTATTTAAGGCTGTTTTTTCATTGAATTTATATACAATAAATTTGATACAACTTTTGATACAACTTTTGCTCGTTTTAGAAAAAATTGCAAAATGTTTATAAAAATTTAAAAAATAAAAAAATGCTCACATCTTTTTATTAGAATATGAATTTTAATGATTTATAATTGCAATGCTGGCGAAGTAGGATTTATTCAAAGCCTAAGGAAGAAGTCGTGGGTTAATTTCGCAGAAATTGTATGCGGAGCATTGCCCGAGTCCTGCAAGCGGGCAAGACGAAAAAACAGCCCACAAGCGGCTGTTTTTCTTGGCAGGCGAAGTAGGACTCGAACCCACGACCAACGGTTTTGGAGACCGCGACTCTACCAACTGAGCTATTCGCCTAAAAATTACTATAATAGTATACATAAATAAAATAGCCTTGTCAACATTTTATGCCACATTTATAAAAAACAACCGCTTTGAGCGGCTGCCTTTTTATTTTTATATTAGTTTATTGAAAAGTTATCAATAACTTTGTTTA
This sequence comes from uncultured Clostridia bacterium, assembly GCA_934757845.1. Taxonomy (GTDB): domain Bacteria; phylum Bacillota; class Clostridia; order Christensenellales; family UBA1242; genus UBA7868. Next base: position 215,222 of record CAKVLQ010000001.1, on the reverse strand, counting down.
AACTATCTTTATAAGTTGATTTTGATACATCATTTTTTGAAACAATATTAACTTCACCAATAACAACACCATCTTTAACCACATAAACTTTTCCAACAACATCGCCTTGTTTTAGTGGGGCTTTAAGATTTTCATTAATTTCTATTTTAGTTTTATACTCACCTTTTTCACCCTTTTTGGTTAGGTTATAAAAGTCATTAGAATATTCAATTTCAATTTCTTTTTGTTTTGCACCTTTAACACTAATATTGTCAAGATTATCTGCTTGTTTTAATACGCATTTATTTTCAAAATTTGCAAAGCCATAGTTTAACAAATTTGTTGTTATGCTAAATCGGTCTTTTGTAGATTTTGTTCCAATAACAACCGAAATTAATCTCAAATTGTTTTTGTTGCATGAAGCCGATAAGCAATAACCCGCTTCATCAGTAAATCCTGTTTTACCAATATCAACGCCGTTATATTTTCGGATTAAAATATTTGTGTTAACAAGTTCAGTTCTTCTTCCACTTGCATGAATAATTTCATCTATCCACACATTTGAATATTTGAAATATAATTTGTGTTTTATTTCTTCTTTTAATAGTTTAGCAACATCTTTTGCACATGAATATTGAGTGCTTTCACTTGGAAGCCCTGTTGCGTTTGCATAAAGTGTGTTTTCAAGCCCAAGTTCTTTTGCTTTTGCGTTCATTAAATTAACAAAGCCTTCTTCACTTCCACCAATCGCTTCTGCCAAAACAACACTTGAATCATTTGCTGAAGCAATAATCACACTTTTCAAAAGTTCTTCAACTGTGTATTCATGATTTGCGTCCAAAAATGCTTGAGAGCCTTCTTGACTTGCGGCGTGCTCACTTACCATAAGTTTTTGGTCAAGTGAAAGTTCGCCAGCATCAATTTTTTCAAGGGTTAATAAACTTGTCATAAGTTTTACCATACTTGCAATTTCAAGATGTTCTTCTTCGTTTTTATTAAGCAAAACTTCCCCGCTGTTATAATCAACCAAAATATAGGCTTTTGCATCAAAGTTTTGATTTTCGGCATTAACCAAAATTGGTTTTGTTGAAACCATCATTAAAACCGAAATTAAAATTAAACATAAACATAAAATTCTTTTTTTCATAATTACCTCTTTGATTTATCTTTTGAAAAAATATAAAAATTATTCATCTAAAAAATAATTATGAAAGTTGAACTTAAAAGTGGAAGCAAAATCATCTCTAATAGCACTAAAACAAACAAAATTAAACAAATGATTAGCAAAAACTTATAATTTTTAATTGCATTCGCAAAATAGTTGCACCCGCAATTTGATTTTAAATATAACCCCAAAAACAAACATAACAACAAAAAACAAAGTTTTGTTAATAATATGTTAAAAATTGCAAAAATCACACCAAAAAAGCCAAAGCACAAAATGATAACACCCATATTAAAAACAATAAGATATGCAAAATATAAGGTTAACGCACAAAGAAGATAAATTGAATATTTGTTTGAACAAACCAAGAAAACCAAAATTAATATAAACAAACATAAAAAATATTTTTGAACAAAAAAGCCAAACAAACTTATATTTTTTTTGAAATATCCAAGCAAACAAACATCAATAAGATTATTTAAGCAAATTATACTTTTAAAACTTATTAAATTTATTATTGCAATTATAATTCCAACCAAAAAACTTATTAATAAAAAAACCAAAAAAAGTTTGTTTGAATTATAAATTCTAACAAATTCTTCTTTTAGTTTTTTAAAAAAGTTGTTCATAAAATATTATATTAAAAATATTTAATAAATATTAAATTTTTAAATCTTCAATAAGTTTATGAGCCACTAAACATATAAAATTTTTGCAAGTTGGCTTTTTATCAAAAATATTGCTAAATGAACTATTCCATTGGTCTTTGTTAAGTTCATAAGCATTTGAAATTGCCGAACGCATATCTCTATCAATATTGTTCTCATTGCTAATTTCATAATTGCACTTTATTATTTTATAACACTCTTTTAGACATTTGTATTGCTTGTCTTCCATAATTAAATTAACGCACTCAAAAATATAGTCAAAGCCTTTTGAACTTGCATTAAAACCAAGCGACAATAAATATCTTTTAATCTTCCCTTCAACCTTAATCATATTGTGTTCAGTGTCTTCAAAATAATATTCTTTTAGGCTTAAAATAAAATCTTCAAGATTATTTAAAGGCACAACACTAATTTGCGAGTTATCGCACACAAAATTATCACTTATCAAAATAAGTTTTGTTTTGTTATACATTTCTCCTACAAGCAGTTTTGATAGATAAACTACCTCCGGACCATTCCCATCAAGAAAAACAAACTTGGGGTTTGTTTTTACCATCTTGTGGATTAAGTTTGTGAAATCATTTTCAAACAACAATGTCAATTTCAGGTTTTCACAAACTCGTCGGACGATTCTTGCATCAATCGGGTTTGCGTTTGATGCAAAATAAATTGCTGAACTCATTACTACTTTCTTCCTTTTTGTATGTTGAGTAATTTCATTATACAATAATGGAAAATAAAAAGCAACTGATTTTTTAAAAATTATTTAATATTTTAAAAATTTTGCCATATTTTTTACAAAAATGAGCCAATATTGAATAAAATTAAAACTTATGTTCAATATTCTTACAAAAATAATTAATGTTTTTATAGCATCCAATCAAGATAAAGCCCAAAACCTTTGGTAGGGTCGTTAATAAAAACATGAGTTACTGCACCAATCAATTTTCCATTTTGAATAATAGGGCTTCCACTCATTCCTTGAACTATTCCGCCTGTTTTTTCCAAAAGTTCTTTATCAACAATCTTAATTACCATGCTTTTTTCTTTTGATGTGTTTTGATAATTGGTTTTTATAATTTCTATATCATATTCTTTAACTTCTGTTCCATTTATACAAGACAATATTTTTGCTTTTCCTGGTCTTGCCGTAAATCTTCCACCAATTTTATATTCTCTTGTTTTTGCATTTTCAAATAATGATGAATTTTCGCACATATCTCCATATATACCTGTGCTTATATTTTTATAAATTTCTCCTTGAACATTTTTTCCTTGCAGAAACAAACCTTTAAGTTCGCCCGCTTTTCCTTTTTTACCTTTTGTTACACCAATAATGGTTGAAGCATAAAGTTTTCCACCATCAATTTCATAAGCATCTTTTGTTCCACCAATATTAATTGAATGCCCAAGTGCTCCAAATTTTCCATCTTTGGTGCAATATGTTAAAGTTCCAACTCCACTTGCATCATTTTTAACCCAAATTCCAAGTTTATATTCGCCTGTTTGTTCGTCTAGGGCTGGCACAAGTTCGGTTTCATACTCTTTATTTTTGCGAATATAAACAATTTTAACAGGTTTTCCTTTGTTTTCTTCACGATTTATAATTTCAACAATATTGTCGATATTATAAATAATTTCATCGTTAATTTTTAAAATAATATCACCAACTTGAAGTGGGCTATCTTTTAATGTGTCCACTAAACCATCTTTTGTAATAATACTGTTGCTACCCATCAAAATAACACCTTTTGTGTTAAGATAAACCCCAACAGCATTTCCACCAGCATAAATCGTGTCTTCTTTTGTGTTAACATAAAAACTTTTTGTGGTTATTAAATTCAAAAACTTTAAATCAACCTTAATTAAGTTATCTCCACTTTGTGCTTGAAGATTTTTTCCGTAACTTAATGTCCATAAATTTCCAAAAGTTTTGTTTTTTATGGCATAGTCAATATCACTTAAACTTGCATAAGTAAGTTCATTATTTATATTTGTTAAACTTTGTGCAATATAAGGCAAAAAAGAAAGCGCCAGCAAAACAAATAAAATGGCAAAAACAAATTTTTTATGTTTAAATATGCTCATTAAAAAACTCCTTTCAAGACGAAAGTAGTTTAAATAGATTATAAAATATTATTCTAATAAAAAAAATTTAGCAATAATTGCTAAATTGATTTTTTATAGTTTTCGCAAAATTCTTTAACTTCTTTGGCATGATTAATTGTGCTTTCTGTAACGCCATTAACAGATAAAAACCTGCAAAGTTCCAAAGTTGTTTGGTCTTTTTCAAGTTCGATTGGCAAAGAAACAGTTTTTCCATTTTGCTCAATTTTTTTAACCAAAATATTTTTGTCTGCCATGGCACAAATTTGAAACAAATGCGAAACTGCCAAAATTTGGTGATGTTTTGAAATTTTTGCAAGTTTTTTGCTTGTCGCAACACTCGCTTCCCCACTAATTCCCGTGTCAAGTTCGTCAAATATAATTGTTGGAATGTCGTCAAACTGTGATGTTATGGTTTTTATTGCAAGCATAAGCCTTGAAATTTCGCCACCACTTGCAACCAAACTTAATGGCTTAACTTCTTCACCAAGGTTTGCCGAAAACATTAATTCGACATCGTCTGCACCAAGCCCCGAGAAATAATTTTCAAAGTTTGAAAGATTATAATTATTAAAAACAAATTTGATTTTTGCGTTTGGCATTGCAAGTTCAGCAAGTTCGCTTTCAATTTGTTTTTCAAAATTTTTTGCACTAATTTTTCTTTTGCTTGAAAGTTCTTCACACAATTCAAATGCTTTTTTTATAAGTTCAGTTTTTTGTTTTGTCAGTTTTTCAAGTTCTTCACCAAAATTTGCAAGTTTTTGATATTTTTGTTTGGCTTTTTCCAAAAAATCTTGAATGTCCGAAAACAAAATTCCATATTTTTTGTGCATATTTTTGTAAATTTCAAGACGATTATCAATTTCTTCAAAACGGTCTTCACTAAAATCTATATCAAATTTTTCTAATATTTCTTCATAAATATCATTAGCGTCAATTTCAAGCCCATTAAGTCTATCCAGTGTTTCACAAGATTTTCCACTTAAAGAGGCAATGTTTGCTAAATCAATATTGCATTTTCTTAAACTGCTAATAATTCCACCCGTGCCTTCAAAACTTTGTTTTATATTATTCAAATTATTTGCAATTTTTTCAGCATTTTTTAGGCTTAAAAGTTCAGATTTAAGTTCTTCTTCTTCATTTTCACTTAATTTTGCATTTTCAATTTCGTTAATTTCAAACAAAAGAAGGTCAAGTTCGTGGTTCCGCTCATTTTCGTCAAGTGAAAGTTCTGCAATTTTTTTGTTTATTTCACCAATATTTTTATATAAATTTTTTAAATTATCAAAATCAAATTCAACAAAACTATCAACCAATGCTAACTGCTTTTTTTTGTTCAAAATTTCATAATTTTCATTTTGCTTATGATTATCAATCAAAAGCGAAGATAAATTTTTTACAAACATTAATGGAACATTTTCGCCGTTTATTTTAACTTCGTTTTTGCCGTCAAGAGAAATTTTTCGAGAAATAATTATACAATCGTCAAAATCTAAATTGTTTTGCTCAAAAAAGTTTTGAATTTTTTTTGAATTGTTATTCAAAAAAGTTGCTTCAACAAACAAAAATTCTTCGCCATTTTTTATCAGCGTTTTGTCTGCCTTTTGACCAAGTATAAGCCCAACAGCGTCAAGCAAAACACTTTTGCCCGCACCCGTTTCCCCGCTTATTATGTTAAGTTTTTCGTCAAAATTTATTGTTGCCTTTTCTATTAACGCAACATTTTTTATCTTTAAAGTTTTTAACATATTAATATTATATATAAAATAATTTAATAAATCAATAAAATAAAAAGTTTATTTTAATTAATATTCAACATTCATAAGCACAAGCCCATTTGCTGGCATACACGAACCTGCCAGTTTTCGGTCTTTGGCATTTAAAATTTCTTTTAAATCTTTAGGTTTAATTTTGTTTTGCCCAGCAAGAAGAATTGTTCCAACCATGTTTCTTATTTGATTATACAAAAAGCCATTCCCTTTAAAATAAAAATAATAGTGGTCTATGCCCAAAATGTTTTCTTTTTTTATAACAGCCTTAAAAATTGTTCTTGTGCAATTTTCATATTGTTTTGCGTTTGTTACAAAACTTGAAAAATCTTTTGTGCCAACCAAATATTTCATTGCTTTTTTCATGTTTTTGAAATTAACATCAAATTTAATTTGGCTTTCAAACGGAAAAAGTGGCAATTCAAAAGTTGAATGATAAAGTTTGTAACAATAAGTTTTGCTTTTTGCACTGTGCCTAGCGTGAAAATTCTCGCAAACTTTTTGGCTGGTTAAAATTCTAATATCATATGGAAGCAAAACATTTAATGCATAGCAAATTTTTTGTGGATTTATTGAGTAATTTGTTTCAAAATTCGCAACCATTTTTTGAGCACTAACACCCTTGTCTGTTCTTCCAGCCAAAGTTATACTTGTTTTTGTTTTAAAAAGTTTAAATAGTGCTTCTTCAATTTCGCCCTGCACGGTTTTTTTGTCGGCTTGCTTTTGAAGCCCATAATAATTTTGACCATTATATGAAAATTCTATTTTTATGTTTGCCATAAATATATTTTAACAAAATCTTAAAAAAAATCAAACAAAACAAATAAATTGACTTTTTGTCCCGCTAAAATTATAATAATTGATATATAGTTAATTATTATAATAAAATAATTATAGATTATAGTTTTAATTAAAAAACTATATTTTCAATATATTAAAAAAATTAAAGGAACATTTATGAGCAAAATAATAACCGATGCAAACACTATTGTTGCACAAATAAGCCACAAATTAACAGAATTTAGTGCAATTTATCCAATCACACCTTCAAGCACAATGGGCGAAGAATATGCAAAATTAAGCGAAAAGGGCGAAAAAAACATTTTTGGAAATATTCCGCAAGTTGAAGTCATGCAAAGCGAAACTGGTGCGATTGCAAGTTGCTTTGGCTCTCTTTATGGTGGACTTTATTCAACAACTTTTTCGTCAAGCCAAGGTCTTCTTTTGATGATTCCAAATTTATACAAACTTGCTTCTAGCCTAAAACCTTTTGTTTTGAATGTTGCCTCACGAAGTTTGTCAACTCATGCCCTTAATATTTTTTGCGACCATAGTGATGTTTATAGCACTCTTTCAAGCGGAAACACAGTTTTATGCTCGTCAAATGTTCAAAAAGCACAAGATTTTTGCATGATTTCACATATGTTAACACTAAAAAGCAAAATTCCTGTTTTGCACTGTTTTGACGGATTTATCACATCTCACAAAACCGACACTATTGAAGAACTTGATGATAATTTGATAAAAGATTTGTTTCCACAAAAAGAATTTGACGAGTTTAAGCACGATATGCTTATAAGTTCAAACCCTAGAACTTTTGGAACAAACCAAAACCCCGATATTTATTTTCAAAATCGTGAAAGAATAAGTGAATATGACGCGAAAGTGCCACAAATTTTGAATGAATGTTTTGAAAAATTTTTTGAAAAAACTGGGCGGAAATATCAAATTTTTGAATATTTTGGTGATAAAAATGCAAGCAAAGTTGTTGTTTTGATGGGAAGCGCTTATGAAACAGCAAAAAACGCAGTTAAGGTTTTGGGAAAAGATTATGGAGTTCTATGCGTTAATATGTTAAACCCATTTTGCAAAGAAGAATTTTTTAAAGCACTTCCAAAGCAAACAAAAATAATAACTGTTTTGGACAGGACAAAACAAACTGGAAACATTTGTGAAGAACTTGCAAAAAATGTTTATGCTATGTTTGACGAAAAATCTTGCATCAAAATTTTGCATGGAAGATATGGTCTTGGTGGAAAAGATTTTGACATTAATATGTCTTTAAGTGTTTTTGAAAACATGGACAAAGAACAAAAAAATAATTTTGTTGTTGGAATTGATGACGATATTTCAAACAATTCACTTGTTATAACCGAGAAAAACATATTAGATAGCAAAATTTTTGAAAACAAAATTGATAAAATTGCATTTTTTGGTGTTGGCAATGACGGAACAGTGAGTGCAAGCAAATTGTTTATGAAACTTGCAAGTAAAAATGATTTTGTTTGCGGAAATAGTTATTATGATAGCAAAAAAAGTGGAAACCTAACTGAAAGTCAAATTTTTGTGTCTAAAAGCAAATTTGAAATTAACTATAAAGACAAGGGTTTTGATTTTGTTGTCATTTCTAATATTGAACTTTTGAATAAATATAATTTAAGTGATGCTTTTAAAGAAAACTCGGTGGTTTTGATTAATTGTGATGGAGATGAAAATAAATTATCCAATTTAAGCAAATTTTTGCTTTTGAAAAACAGTAGCAAAGTTTACTTTATTGACGCAAACAAAATTGCCGAAAAAAACAACCTGGGAAGCAAAATTAATTTGATAATGCTTGCAAGTTTTGTTGAAATTTCAAATATTACAAACAAAGATGCTTTTATTAACAATCTTAAAATTGAAAGTGCAAAAAAGTTTGGAAAAAGTGTTGATTATTTAAACGATTTGTGTAATTCAGTTTTTAAATTTAACATTTCTTTAAACAAAACTGATTATGAAAATATTAAAATTGAAAATAAAAAAGAACTTCCCGTTTCAAGTTTTAAAGCAAATGGCGAAGTTGAAAACATGAACACTTTTGCAGTATTTTATAATCAAAAAGCCTTTTGGCTTGAAAATAAATGCATAAAATGCACAAATTGTGCACAAATTTGCCCACACAGTGCCATTTCTGTTAAACTTGTTGACGCAAAAGAACTTCAAAACGCCCCACAAGATTTTAAATATATTAAAAACAATGACGGCACTTGTTTTTGCCTTTTTGTTGACACTTCAAAATGCACAGGTTGTGAAAATTGCGTTAAAATTTGTCCAACAAAAGCATTGATAATAAAAAACTATTCAAATTTGAATAAAGAGTTTTTTGACAAATTAACACCAATTTATAACAGCAAAAATCAAAAAAATTTGGCTTATAACCAGTCATATTATAGTTGTAATTCTTCTTGCACTGGTTGCATTGAAACAATTTATTTCAAACTTTTGGGAACCATGTTTGGCTCTCACCTAAATTTAATTAATGCAACAGGCTGTTCATCAATTTATAATGCTGGAATAAACTGCTCACCTTTTTCAAAAGATAGCAAAAATTTTGGAACAAATTTTGTTAGCAATTTGTTTGAAGATAATGCCGAGTTTGGGTTTGGTGTTAGTAATGCAACTTTGAAATCAAGAGAAATATTTTTTGAAAAATTAGAAGCAAATTTTGATAATTTAAGCCCAAAATTTAAAGATATTTTAAAAAATGTTATTGAAAACAAAAACGATTTTAAAATTTGTCAAAATGCTTTTGAAACGATTAAAAATTTGAAAGAAGAAAATTTGTTTGACAAGTTTTTAATTGAAAATGCTCAACTTTTAATTCCTATGATTAATTTTATTGTTGGTGGCGATGGCTGGGCGTATGATATTGATTTTGGTGGAATTGACCACATTGTTAGTCAAAACAAAAATGTTAACATTTTGATATTAGACAATGAAGTTTATTCAAACACTGGCGGACAAACAAGCAAAGCAACAAATTTGGGAGCAAAAACTAAATATACAAATGAAAAACAAACTCAAAAGAAAGATTTGTTTTTAAGTTTATTTCAATATCAAAATTTGCACTTTGCAAAAGTTAATTTTGCCGAAAACAAAAATCAGTGCATAAAGGCTTTTAATGATGCTGCTAATCACAACGGTCCAAGTGTTATTGTTGCTTATACCCCTTGCATAAATCACAAAATTGATATGAAAAATTCATTTAATCATGCAATTAACGCAACAAAAAGTGGATATTTTAATTTAATAACATATTTGAATGGAAATTTAACCCTTGACAGCACACCAAACTTTAATTTGCTTGAAGATTTTGTTTTAAGCGAAGGACGATATGAAAAAATCTCAAAGGACACTCTTGAAAAACTTATAAAATCAAAAACTCGTGAATATGATTTTTATAAAAAGCTTTGTGAAATTTTGAATACCAATAACTAAATTCTTTGTTGTTTATATTTTCATTTAATTATTATTTTTTAATTGATAATATTTTAATTTGTAATTTATTATATTTATTTATCAAGAAAAAAGTCTAGCAAAACCGCTAGACTATTTTTCTTACGCAAACAAAACTCTAAAAAATATTTAAAATATTTTTATAACATTAATACATGATTGTTTTGTTTACAATTTTAGTATGGAGCAAAATTTTTGTTTTATTCAAACTTTTTTAAAAAATTTTTTATTTTTCTTGTTATTGTTTTTTCGTCAAAGCCAAGGGACTTTTCAACATCGCTCCCCTTTCCGCTTTTTCCAAAATTGTCAAGGCACAAATATAACCCATTGTTGCAATATTTAAAGTAACTATAACTTGAAGCAAATTCAAAAGCAATTTTTGGTTTGTTTGTTAAAACGCTTTGTTTATATTTTTCACTTTGTTTATCAAAAAGTTCAAAGCAAGGCATAGACACAACTCTTATATTTTTAAGTTTTTTTGCTATCAAAATTGCAAACTTTGTTTCAATTCCGCTTGTAAGAATTACTCCTTTAAGGTCTTCAATTTCATTAAAAACAACATATCCGCCTTTAAGTGCGTTTTCAATACTTGTTGGCTCATTTTCAACTTTTTCTTTGCCTAAAACAAGAACAGTTGGTTTTTTTTCACTTAAATAATATGAATAAGCACCCAAAATTTCAGTGTTATTATATGGTCTAAACACAGCAAGATTTGGCGTTGCCCTTAACGCCACAAGTTGTTCAACCGGCTGATGAGTTGGGCCATCTTCGCCAATCAAAAAGTTATCATGACTAAATTGATAAAAAACTGGCAAGTTCATTAGTGCTGACATTCTTAAACTTGGTTTAAGATAGTCGGAAAAACTTAAATAGCACGAACAAAATGCATTCATTCCACCAAAAAGAGTAATTCCGTTGGAAATTCCTGCCATGGCGTGTTCTCTTATTCCAAAGTGTATATTTCTGCCAGCAAAATTATTGTTAAAATATTCTTCGTTATCAAGATAAACCATTGATGACGAATTTACATCAGCACTTCCACCAATCATGTTTGGAACAAGTTTTGCAATATGGTTTAAAACAATATGGTTATTTTCACGGGTGCTTAAATTGTTTTGAACATTAAGTTTTTGAAGGCTTAATATTCCTTTTTCATTAAAAGAAAAATTAAAATAGCCTTTTAGCATTTTATATTCTTTTGGATATTGTTTTTTATATTCCTTTAAAAGTTCAGTTTCTTTCAAAATAATTTCTTGTTTGTGTTTTGCAATTTCTTTAACATATTCTTTAACATCATTGTTAAATTCTAAAAATTTATTATTTATATTTAATTTTTGTTTAAGTTTTTCAATTTCTTGTTCGGTAAATGGTTTGCCGTGGCTTATTTCACTATCTTGAACATGAGAACCATAACCAATAATTGTGTCAACCACTATTAAATTTGGTTTTGTTTTGCTGGTTGTTGCCTTTAATATCGCTTTTTCAATAAGGTCGGCATCATTTCCCTTTTTAACATGAAAAACATTAAAGTTCATCGCTTCAAATTTTTGCTTAATATTGTCATCAAAAATATGTTTAATATCGCCTTCTATAGTCTTTCTATTTCGGTCATAAACAAAAATTAGGTTGTTAAGATTTAAACTTCCAGCAAGTGAAAATGCTTCAAGTGCAACGCCTTCCATCATGCAACCATCGCCCAAAAAGCAAAAAACCTTTCCATTAAAAATCTCAAAGTTTTTTTTGTTAAATTTTTCTTTAAAATGCTTTTGGCTTATTGCAATTCCAACCGCATTTGAAACACCTTGACCAAGTGGACCCGTTGAGCAATCAATCCCTAGTGTTGATATTTCTGGGTGTCCCGGAGTTTTTGAATTTATTTTTCTAAACTCCATTAAGTCTTGTTTTGTTAAATTATAACCAAACAAATTCATAACCGCATAATTAAGTGCACTTGAATGACCTGCTGAGTTTACAAAAAAATCACGATTAAAATATTTAAGATTATTTGCATCGGTTTTTAAATTTTTAAAAATTGCATAAAAAATTGGCGCACCGCTTAAAACAACGCCTGGGTGTCCACTTTTTGCATTTGTTATCATTTCTGCCCCAACAACTCTTAAATTATTTACTATATCGCAAGATTTCATAAAATATCTCCATAATATTTTTTTATGCTTTTTATAATTTTTTCAATCAAATTTTTTTCTTCAAATTTTATTTCAACAACAATATCACAAATTTTTGACAAAATTCCGTCACGCTGTTTAAAAACCTTTTCGTCAAGAAGTGATTCATATTTTGCACAATTTGGTCTTTCTTCCAAAAGTTCGTTTTTAAAATTTGGAAAATTAATTTTTATATAAATTAAAGACGAATTTTGTTTTAATAGTTTATAGTTATTATTTTCAAAAAATGTGCTTAAATTAAGTGTTATAAGGCTATTTTCATAACTAGACACAACACTAACCGCTTTTGTTTCAAGATTTTTATAATATTCAAGCCCCACCGTTCTTATAATATTGTTAAAATCAATAACATCATATTTAACAAAATCATTTATGTCAATATAATACATTTCAAGTTCATCTGCCAGTTTTTTTGCTATGCTTTTTTTAAATTCCGGGTTTAATCCCACAATAGTTAAGTTTTTTTTCAAATTATTTCATCCTTTTTATTGTTTTTATATTTTAATATTAACAAATTTTGACTAATAAGAAAAATAAAAAACACAAAAAAGTTAATTTTTTTGTGTTTTAATGTTCTTTTTACCCACAGAAAAGCATACAACAAACAAAACTAACACGCTTCCTGCCAAAATATATTCAACTTTAATATAATAACTGTTATTTTGCACATCAAGCACAAAACTCAAATTAGAGTCGTCAGTTATGCACAAAACAATATTTCCATTCTTATCAGTTCTGAAAATATTTTTCTCGGGCATATATTTCATAAGCCTATTCAAAATTTCTTGTTTTGGAAGCCCATAGTTTTTGCGTTCTTCGCTATTTACTGAAATTATTGCGTAACTTGGTTTTACAACTTCCAAAAATTCTTCACTTGTTGAAGTTTTACTTCCATGATGAGCAACTTTCAACACATCGCATTTTTCAAGATTTGAAATTGCTTTTTCTTCTGATTCTGTTGTTGCATCACCAGTAAGCATAATTTTTCGACTTGCATATTCAACAATAATTATTGGAGAATATCCGTTCACATTTGAATAATTATTTTGAGTTGGTGCACAAAATTTGATTGAATAATTTTCTTCAACAATCTTTATGCCGGCTTTTGAAAACACAACTTCACAATTTTCTTCGGCATACATTTTTGTTACAACTTTATTCCATTCATCACTTTCTATTGTTTTCTTGGTATAACCCGCATCATAACTTTTATCTGGCTCTGCGGTGTCTGCAAAAATATTTGGTCTGAACACCTTATTAACTTGAAAAGTATCAAAAATCATGCTTGCTCCACCAATATGGTCAGCATCACTATGAGTTATAACAAAATAATCAATAACATATTCGCCATTAATCATATTTCCAACTTGATTAAAATAGTTGTTTAATAAATAACTTTTAAGTTTTTCATTTTTGCTATTTCCCGTGTTGCCACTATCAACAAGCATACTTTTGCCGTCAGGAAGTTTTAACATTATTGCTTCTGCCTGCCCAACATTAATTGTGTGCATAACAAGCCCGTCATTATTTATGCTTTCTGAAGTTGAGTTGAAATTGACCAAGTTTTCTATTTGAGTTTTGAATACAAATGCAAAAACTGTTAGCAAAACAGTTAATATTAAAAAGACTATTATGCTAACTTTTGAAAACTTAAATTTTGGTTTTGTTGATTTTTTTGTTTTATTTGCCATAATTTTAATTATTTTTTTATCTAATGTATTAATTTTTTATTTGTTTTTATTTTCTATTTTTGAAAGTTTTGTTTGAAAATTTACAAAACATAGTGATATTTTGAATCAAACTTTAAGATATTCAAACCGTGATGCCACGATTTATCGTGCAATTTGCGTAAGCAAATCAAAATTTTAACTTTGTTAAAATTTTGCATCACTTAATTATCCAAAGGTGTAAAAGCGATAAAAATTTATTTTTGGACATTTGAACTTCCATTAGTTTATATTATTCGAAGTCAAGGAAAAGCAATGCAAAGCATTTTTTTACTTTCTTTAGTTTATATTCTTCTTTTTGCGTTTTGGTGTTTTTCGGCACAAAAGTTCTTTAATTTCTGCAATTTTTTCAAGACCTGCTTTATAGCCTTCTTCAATCATTTCTTCTGCACCTTTAAGTTTTGTTGACTTAAATCTTTTTGTGTCGGGTTCAATGGTAACATCGGCATAAAATTTTCCTTTAACAGCATTACTTTTCATCAAAATTCTTATTGTTGCACTTAAAATATCCATAAGTTTTGTGCTATCAGTTCCATATCCCCTGTTTGGATTGCAATCAACTGCAACAACAAAATCTGCGCCCATAGATTTTACAACATCGCTTGGAATTGTGTTTTGAAGCCCACCATCTTGAAGCCTAAAATCGCCAAAATCTACATAAGTAAACACGCCTGGAACAGCACAACTTCCTGCAATCGCTTTTGCAAGATTTCCACTTTTTATGTTAACTTCATTTCCGCTTTTCATATCAACAGCAACTGCACAAAAAGGAGTTTTTAATTCTTTAACATCAATATCTCCCAAATTGTTTTTAACTATTGCTTGAAGCCCCAGTGTGGAACTTGGCATAAACATAATTTTGTTGTTTTTTATATCTTTTTTGTTTATTTTTTTTGAAATTTCAATAATCTCTTCACCAGTTTTTCCACTTGCATAAAAAGCCCCAATCAAACTTCCAACGCTCGTCCCCGCAATATAATCAAACTTAATACCATTTTCATCAAATGCTTTAAGCACGCCAAGATGAGCAAAGCCTCTTGCCCCGCCACCGCCAAGAGCAAGACCAAGTTTTATGTTTTTGTTTATTTTTTTTGGTTTATCTTTTTTCCTTTTAAAAAAATCAAAAAATCCCATCTATTTTTCCTTTTTAACAAAATAATTATAAACTTCACTTTTTGTCATGTTTTTGTCTTTTGCAACAAGTTTTATTGCGTCTTTTTTATTATATCCCATATTAACATAATAATCTAATTTCTCTTCAAGAGAAAGATTATCTTCTTCTTGATTATAGCCTTCAACCAAAATAACAAATTCGCCTTTCAAAACTCCGTCATAGCCTTTTTCAAGAGTGCTGAAAATCACTTCTTCATGAAGTTTTGTTAATTCTCGTGCGATGCAAATCTTTCGATTTCCAAAGGCTTCAAAAAGTGTTTGAATTGTTTTTTGAACATCATGAACTGCTGAATAAAATATAAGTGTAGACCTAACATTTCTAAATTCAAGCAAAGTTTTTTCCCGTTCACTTTTTTTATCGCTCAAAAAGCCAATAAATGTGAAAGGATAAGAAAATCCCGAAAGCACAAAAGCATTTAAAAATGCACTAACCCCGCCAACAACTGTATAATCTATTTGGTTATTTTTTAGGCTTTCAATAATTTCTTCACCTGGGTCAGAAATAACCGGCATTCCTGCATCTGAAATTAAAGCAATATTTTGCCCAGTTAATAGTTTTTCAATAACTTTTGGAGTTTGTTCTTTAAAGTTGAATTTGTGAAACGACATAAGCGGTTTTTTAATTTCAAACTTGTCAAGCAAAACCTTGCTTGTTCTTGTGTCTTCACACAAAATTAAATCAACGCTTTTTAAGGTTTCAATTTGATTGATTGAAAAATCTTTTAAATTCCCTATTGGTGTCCCTACAAAATAAAATTTACCTTTCATTTTTTCCCTTTTTTGTTTTTATTAAATAATTTCCATTATCGTCATTCAAAATTAAATTTGGCAACACTTTTATGCCACTTTTAGCATTTTTTTGTGCCATTAACAAAAATACATTTGCATTTTTGCCCGCTTTTGGATTGCACAAATTCAACACTTTTGTTTTGAAATTATATTTGTTTAACAAACAAATTGTGTCTTCAAGCCTATTTATTGAATTTATCATAAAAAATTTACCACCAAATTTTAAAAGATAACTTGCCGTGCTTATAATTTCTTCCAAATTTGTTTTAATTTCAAAATTGCAAATTGAAATATGATTGCTTCGATTTTGCATTTGTCCATCACATTTTCTGTATGGCGGATTGCAAGTGATAACATCAACACTTCCACTTTTGAAAGTTTTTTTCAAATTTTTAAGGTCATCACACATAACTTCAATATTTTCAAGTTTGTTATATTCAACACTTTTTTTTGCAAGGCTTGCCAAACTTTCTTGAATTTCAACCAAATATATTTTTTTGTAATAATTTTTTATTGCTGTCAATATCCCAACAACACCATTTCCACTGCAAAAATCAATAACAACATCTTTACTCTTTGTTTCAACAAAATTTGCAAGCAAAACTGCATCGGTAGAAAAATTATATAGCATATCATCTTGAAAAATCTTATAGTTCTCTATGCACAAATCATCAAGTCTTATCATAATTTTTCCACTTCTGACAAATCAAATTCAACAAGTTTTGTTGTGTCTTCGTCCTCGTTAATTTTTACTGTAACTTTTTCTTTCAAAATATTGTTATAAACAACAACGCCAATGCCTTCTTTGGTTTTAACTTTGCTGTTTATTTTTGGCATTCTTTCCAATGTTTTAACATACATATCATTTTCATAAGCAAGACAACACATAAGACGCCCACACATTCCCGAAAGTTTTGAAGTGTTTAGTGCTAACCCTTGATTTTTTGCAAATTTAAGCGAAACTTTTTCAAAATCTTTCAAGCATCTTCCACAACAAATTTCTCTTCCGCAAGGTCCAAGCCCACCAATCATCTTTGCTTCATCTCTTATTCCAATTTGTTTAAGTTCAATTCTTGCCTTAAATTTGCTTGCAAATTCTTTCAAAAGTTCTCTAAAATCAACTCTTGTTTCACTTGAATAAATAAAAATTATTTTATTGCCTTCAAAAGCATATTTTACTTTCAAAAGTTTCATATCAAGATTCATGTCTTTTATAATTTTAACTGCATCTTTAAACACTTGTTTTGCTTTTTGCTCGTGAAAATTTATTGTTTCTTGGTCTTTTTTGTTAACACGCCTTAAAACAGGTTCTAAACTTTCTCCAAAAGTGCTTGAATCAATAGTAAAATTTGATTTAACAACTGTTGCAACATCATTTCCATTTTTGGTTGTAACAACAACTTTTTCACCCTCTTTATATAAAACATTTTTTGGGTCAAAATAATATGCTTTGCCATTATCATCAAATTTTGCAGATATAACATTTAATTCCATTTGTGTTTCTCCTCTAATATATCAATTAATATGCAGTCAACAACCAAATTTAAGTTTGTGTTAAAACTTAATTCTTTGTTTGCACAAATTAAGTTTTTCAAAATTTCATCAACGGCTTTATCGCTGAAATCTTCACTTAAAATTTGAATGTCTTGTGCATAATTTTTGTTTTTAATTTCATCTTTATTTATTTTGAAAACTTTAATGTCAACTAAAATTGAAAATAACGCCTTATAAACACTTTCAAAATTATTGTTTTTTAAAATTTGAGAAGAATATTTTAATATATCGCTTGAATTTTTCATGTTTTTTAACATATTCAAACAAAAATCAAATTCAATTTCAAAATTGTTTTCTAAAAGCGAAATATAATTTCCAAGTTCATAATTACTATTTTCAAGCGCACTTTCCGAAACTTCTGCCCCAAACTGATTAAGTAAACTAATTAGTTCTTCTCTATCAAATTTTGGCAAAACAATTTTTGTGCACCTTGACCTAATTGTTGGCAAAATCATATCACTTTTTGTTGAATTTAGCAAAAAAATAACATTTTTTGGTGGTTCTTCCAAAGTTTTTAAAAACTTATTTTGGCTTGCAATATTTGCTTCATCAAAATTGTTTAAAACATAAATTTTATAGTCATTTTCAAACGGAAGCACATAACAAGAGTCGATAATTTCTTTTATATCATCAACCAAAATCGCACTGTTTTTTGGATAAACAAAAAAATCAATGCAATTATTGTTCAAAATTTTTTGACATGAATCGCAAGTTAAACACATATTTTTGTTTTTGCAATTTATAAGCAAACTTAACATTTTGCAAAAAGCATAGTTTTTTTCTTTGTCCCCACTTTCAAAAAGATAGGCTTGTTTAAGCCCAGAATCGACAATTTTTTTTGCAAAATTTGAAAGTTTTGTGCTTTTCAAAAAAAAATTTAAAGATGTTTCCACAATTTTATTATATCACAATTTGTTAAAAATGAAAATGTATTTTAATAATTATTTTACATGAAAATCAACTTATTTAATTTTTTTTATTTATTATAATTATTTGTGTGATTATATTGAATAATTCATTAAAATCTAGCAAATTAAGTAAAAAAGTAACATAATCAAATAATTATGCTACTTTTTTATTATATAGTAATGTTATCCATAAATTTTTTTAATTCATAATAAGCATTGCCAATCCCCACGTCAAATTTAATATTCAATTCTTTTAATTTATTTAAATCTTTAGGCGTTAGTGTAAAATCTGCGAAAAACGGAGTTGAGTAAGTTTGCCAAAAGACTAAAACCATTCCACCATCATATTTTTTCATATAATCTAATAATTCAGTTTTCTTTGAATATAAATAATTTAATTTCTCTTTTAGTAAAGAAGGTAAAATTGATTTAATTTCTTTATAGGTTTTATTTGTGCTATTTTCTTTACTTTTCAAATATTTGCTATTACTTCTTATATTTTCATTTAACGAAATTAAAGTAAAAGAACTTCTTCCCACAAAATTATCCGCCTTAAATTGCTTTGAATCTGTCTTTGTATAAGCATAATTTCTTTCAATATTTAGTATATCATCAAGTTCATTTATATCATGGTCTTTTTTAAATTCACATATTAATCCCAAAGTTATAGATGGGAATGTATTATTTAAAATATTGCAAACTTTATTATTAAATTCTCGTTCTTTCCATAATTCTAATTCATCATAATTATTAAGTTTCCTACATAAAAAACTATCAAGTGAAATGTTAAAAATTTCAGCCATTTTTACGCAATAAGAAATTGATGGTTCACTAATTCCGTTCTCCCATTTACTTATATTTTGTGGTGATAAATTTAACTTTTTAGCAAGTCTTTCTTGACTTAAATTTTTTTGTTTTCTTAATGTTTTGATATTATTTGATATATTCATAATTTTACCCCTTATTATTTTTGTTTATCAAAATTATAGTATATTAATTTTTCTTTTTCAAGAAATTTAAAAATAAAGATTTGCCAATATGTTGATAAATTTTTCTATTAATAGTTTAATGTTTTTAGCAATAAAAAACTCGCTTTTTATATAAAACGAGTTTATTGTTAAATTTTTTTTATTAAACGCTGATTTTTTTGATTGTTAAGAAATTCTTGTTGCCATTTGGCATTAAAACTTCACATTTATCACCAACGCTTTTTGCAAGAAGTGCCTTTCCTACTGGACTTTCATTGCTTATTAAACCTTTGTATGGGTCGCTTTCTGTTGCACCAACAATTTTGTATTGAACATCTTCGTCAAACATTTCATCATGCACCAAAACACTGCAACCTATTGAAACTTTGCTTGTGTCAATTTCTTTTGCGTTTATGATAACCGCATTTTTGATTAGATTTTCAAGTTCATAAATTCTTGTTTCAACTTCGGCTTCTCTGGTTTTTGCAGCGTCATATTCTGAATTTTCGCTTAAATCACCAAAACTTTTTGCTTCGCCAATCATTTTTGAAACATTAAGCCTTTCTGTTGTTTTTAAATAATCAAGTTCTTCTTGAAGTTTTTTAAGTCCTTCTTTTGTTATGTGTGTAATTTCTTCGCCCATAGTTTCCTCCAATAATTTGCATATTATATTACTAATTAAAAAATTTGTCAACCAATTTTAAAATTATTTTTAACAAAAAAATGGTTAAATTTAAAAAACAAAAAACAAATTTAAAACAAAAAATTTTTGGTTATAAAAAAATATCTTTAACAAATTTTGTTGCAAAAATTTTTTTTATCAAATATAATATTTTTTATGAAAAAACTTTGGGCAAAAATATTAAAAAATCACAAAATTGTTGAAGAATGCGTTGTTAATGTTTCAGATGAATTTGACGCACAAAACTTGTATGAACCACTTAAAGAAATTTGTTATGAACTTAAAATTGAAACGCCAATAATTCTTTCAAAACACAAAAATCAAATGGAAGAATTTGGAATAACAAAATTTTTAAAAACCGATTTTATTGATTCTGTTAACTTCGATAGTCTTGTTATTGAATATTTTGAACTGTCATAGACAGTTTTTTTATTAATTTTTTAAGATAATCTTTAAATTTGATTTTTTATTTAATATCTAAAAATAAATTTCCAATAAATTTTTGCTATGCATTAAAAAAAGCAAAATGAACAAACTAAAAGTATGTTAGTATTCTTTTGCTTTTTGATAACAATAATTGGAAGTTTAAACTGGCTTTGCATTGGTTTTTTTCAATATGACTTCGTGGCAGGGCTTTTTGGCACGCAAAGCAGTATATTTTCAAGACTTGTTTATATCATTATTGGAATAAGTTCGATTTTTTTAACTTATGCAGTTATACGCTATAAAGGCAGATTAACTCTTAAAAAAAACAAAAATCAAGACCAAGTTTTGCTAAATAAACAGCCACTTCCCCAAAGCATAGACCAAAACCAAAATATTGTTAATTATTCTGGGCAAAACAGCAATTCTGTCGCCCCAATAAATCAACCACAAAATTCAACCAACAATAACAATAACAATAACAATAACAATAACAATCAAAATGTTAATGATAAAAATGTAAATGATAAAAACGGAAATTAAAAACTCACTACACTTTTGTAGTTTTGAATTATTATTTTAAAATTTGTTGTATTCTTATTTATGTAAAAAAAACTTACAAAAAATAAGGAGGTAATATGCAAAAAAATAATATAGTAAAAACAGAAATTATTGATAAATTTTTAAAATACAACAAGATTAGCAAAACAAAATTTTGCAAAATGTGCAAAATAAGTTATTTTGTTTTGATAAAAATTTATAATCAGCAAACCAATTTAGATGTTAAACATTTTTTTAAAATTGCAAGAGCAATGAAAATCCCCGTTTGTGAACTTTTTTATTAAAAAACCACCATTAAGGTGGTTTTTTTTATAAATTGCTTAAATACAAATCATAAAGATTTTTGTTGAAGTTACTTTTGGCTTTTAAAACCAAATTTAGGTCTTTTGTGAAAATATTTTCTTTATTTAATCCAACAGCAATATTATATTCGTTATTTTTTATTGAATTTGTGGTTTGAATTGCAAGAAGTGCTGCAAAAATTTTGTCTTTAACAGTTGGGCTTCCACCACGCTGAACATAACCGATTTTTTCAAACTTAAATTGTTTATTAAATTTTTCTTGCAAGTTTTTTGCAAGTTCTTCGCCGTCTAAAATATTTTCTTGCACAACAACAAGTGGGCTATCCACGCCATTTTTTATTGCATTTTTAACAAATTTTTCAATATTATTTTTGCTTTGTTCGTCTTCTGAAATAACCAAACAATTTGCGTTAACACTTATTGCGGTGTTTAAAGCAATATTTCCGCAATCTCTGCCCATAACTTCAACAATAAGTCCACGATTGTTTGAAAGCATTGTTTGTTTTATTTTTTCAATAGCGTTAACCGCATTATTAACTGCCGTGTCAAAACCAAGGCTAATGTCGCTATAATAAAGGTCATTATCAATAGTGCCCGGAACGCAAATTAATTTTTGCCCTTCGTTCATTAAACTTATTGCACCTTTATAACTTCCATTTCCGCCCAAAACAACCAAAAGGTCAATTTTGTGCTTTTTTAAAATTTTATAAGCCTTTTTAACTCCCTCAATAGTTGAGAACTCTTTGCATCTTGCGGTTTTCAAAACACTTCCACCCAAAAATGAAATATTTTCAACATATTCATTTGAAAGCATAACAAAATCTTCGTCAAGCAATCCTTGATAACCACGCTTAATTCCAACAACCGAATATTTGTTTTTAAGCAAAAGTTTTGTTAATTTGTGAATATAAGCATTCATGCCTTGACTGTCGCCACCGCTTGTTAAAATTGCAATTTTTTTCATATAAAAATTTTCTCCTATTTTTTTAAAAACATATATTTTTATTTAAAAACTGTGTTATTTTCGCCAATTTGTTCATAAAGTTCATACAAAAGTGCATTTGAAACATTAACGCTTGTTGGAATTTGATAAAGGTTGTTTGTTTTGTTGCATCTTATTATAACCTTTGTGTTTCCAACATAGTTTGACAAAATTTTTAAAACTTCATTTTGAAGAGCATCATTTGTGCAATCAAATCTTAAATATAACTTTTTTTGCACAATTTTTGGTGCTTCTTGAATTTCTTTTGGTTCTTCTTTTGGCTTTTCACCTTCAATATCTTCAATTTTTTCAAGAATAATAATTGTGTTTTCGCCCGCTCGTTTGTTAACTTTTCCAACAATTTTAACAATTTTATCAACTTCAAGTTTGTCTTTAACTTTTGCATATATTTTTGGAAATGCCATAACATCAATAGTTCCAAACATATCTTCAATAATAAGAATAGCCATTTCTTTGTTATCTTTTCGGGTGTAAGTTTTTTTGATTTCATTTATTATTCCACCAAAAACAACAGTAGCACCATCTTCTATCATGTTTTCTTGATTTGAAAGTTCGTCCATTTCTGGTTCAAACTCGGCTTCTTCTTCATTTTCTATATCCGATTTTTTTGACAAATATGATGAATTAAAACTAAATTCATTGAAGAGTTTTGCATACTTATCAAGCGGGTGCCCAGAGATATATATGCCTACAATTTCTTTCTCAAATTTAAGTTTTGATTGTTCGTCAAATTCTGAAATAAGTGGATAATCAACTTTGTTCAAAACATCATCATCTTTCAAAATTGTGTCAAAAAACGAAAATTGCCCTGTGGCTTCTCTTTTTGAAACATTGGAACTTTGTTCAAGCAAATTTGCATAAACTCTTATCATTTGACTTCGGTGAACACCAAAACAATCAAATGCCCCACTATAAATTAAACTTTCAAGAACTCGTTTGTTTAATCCAAATTTATAGCATCTTTTTATAAAGTCTTGAATATCAACAAATTTTCCATTTTCATTTCGTTCGTTAATGATATTTTCAATAATATTAAACCCAACATTTTTTAATGCCGACAAACCAAACCTAATTTTTTTGTCTTTTGTAGAAAACAAATTTTCACTTAAATTTATGTCTGGTGGCAAAACTTCTATGCCTTCACTTTTTGCATACGCTGCATATCGTTTAAGGTCGTCAGTTTTGGTTATTCGGTCATTCAAAACGGCTGTTAAAAATTCAGGTTCATAATAACATTTTAAATATGCGGTTTGATAAGCAATATAAGCATAAGCAGCAGCATGAGATTTGTTAAACGCATATCGCCCAAACTTCTCCATTTTGTCCCATAATTCATTAGCAACATCTTCGCTCATACCCATTTTTAAAGCCCCTGGACAACCTGATTGTTTTGCGGTTGATTCAATTCCGTGCAAAAACACTTGACGCTCGGCTTGAATTTCTTTAACCTTCTTTTTTCCCATCATCTTTCTAACGCCATCAGCACGAGAAAGTGTGTAGCCCGCAACGGCTTGAACGATTTTCATAACTTGTTCTTGATAAACTATGCAACCATAAGTAGTGTCAAGAATTGGTGCTAAACGCTGGTCTACATAAGTAATATCTTGTGGGTTTGATTTGTTGTGAACAAACTCTGGAATAGAATCCATAGGTCCTGGACGATACATCGCAACTGCGGCTATAATATCTTCTAGGCAGTTTGGTTTTAGGTCTTTCAAAAACTTTTGAAATCCGCCACTTTCAAGTTGGAATACTCCCATTGTGTTCCCTGACGAAAGCATATCAAAAACTTTTTGGTCGTCATAAGTGTTTTTTGAAAAATCTATGTCAATTCCATATAACTTTTTTACTGTTGCAATGCAATTACTTATATCTGTTGTGTTTGCAAGCCCCAAAAAGTCCATTTTTAAAAGCCCAATATGTTCAAGTTGTGCACCTTCATATTGCGATGCAATATCATCTCCATTTTTTGAAAGTGGAATAACTTGTTCAAGTGGAAGCCCGCCAATAATAACTCCGCAAGCGTGTGTTCCTGTTTGCCTTGGCATTCCTTCAACTTTCATTGCAATATCAATAACTTTTTTTAGTTTTGGGTCATTATTATAAATTTCAACAAGTTCAGGAATTGCATAGTCAACGCCATAATCTTTGGCATCTGGTTTTGCATGATAAAAGCCAAAAACTTTTTCAATAACGCCATCTTTCAAATCGTTTCCGTCAACCTTGCTTGGAATAACTTTTGTTATTTTATCGGTTTCAGAATATGGAACTTGCAAAACCCTGCCAACATCTTTTATTGCGTTTTTTGCTGCCATTGTTCCAAAGGTTATAATTCGGCAAACATGGTCTTCGCCATATTTTTGCTTAACATAATCAACAACTTCTTCACGCCTATTATCTTGAAAATCGACATCAAAATCGGGTGCACTAACACGCTCTGGGTTCAAAAATCTTTCAAAAATTAGCCCATACTTTATTGGGTCAACACTGGTA
This sequence comes from uncultured Clostridia bacterium, assembly GCA_934757845.1. Classification (GTDB taxonomy): domain Bacteria; phylum Bacillota; class Clostridia; order Christensenellales; family UBA1242; genus UBA7868. The sequence goes on along the minus strand of CAKVLQ010000001.1, from coordinate 190,491 downwards.
ATTCCAATAAGATAAGCAACAATACTTCCAACACCACTGCCACGACCCGGACCAACCACAATGCCCATATTTCGGGCTGCATTGATATAATCCCAAACAATCAAATAATATTCAACATATCCAAGCCTTGATATAACACCAAGTTCATACTCAATTCGGTCTAAAACTTCTTTGCTTGGGTTTGGATATTTGGTTTTTAAGCCATTATCAATCAAATTTCTTATAAAGTCATAAGGCGTCATGCCATTTTCGGGCACATATTTTGGATATAAATAATTTCCATAAACAAATTGATAGTTGCATTTATCTGCAATTTCAAGCGTTGTTGCAAGTTCTTCTTCCGAAAACAATTCGCTCATTTCTTCATAGGTTTTAAAATAAAACTCGTCAGTAGAAAATTTTAGCCTGTTTGGGTCGTCAACAAATTTTTTCATTGCAACACACATCAAAACATCTTGAACTTCGGCGTCTTCTTTGTTTATGTAATGGGCATCGTTTGTTGCAACAGTTTTAACACCAAGTTTTTTTGCAAGTTCTTTAAGTTTTGGAAGATTAACTATTTCATCTTGCAAAAAATGGTTTTGAATTTCAATATAAAAATCGCCGTCAGCAAACATATTTTTTAGCCTTAAACCAAGTTTATAGGCTTCTTCGTCAAAACCTTTAAGCAAAAGTTGTGGAATGTCCCCTGCCAAACAGCCCGACAAGCAAATTAATCCTTCGCTATATTTTTCAAGGGTGTTATAGTCTATTCTTGGTTTGTAATAAAAACCTTTTTCAAATGCTATTGTGTTTAGCATTGAAATGTTTTTGTATCCAATTTCATTTTTAACAAGCAAAATTAAGTGTGCATATTCACGACTTTCTTTGTTTTCCAAATTACTGCACACATAAAATTCGCAACCAAAAATTGGTTTAACAACAGGCACGCCATGTTCTTCAAAATATTTTTTGTCAAGGTCTACGCACGCATCAAAAAAGTTGATTGCACCAAACATATTGCCATGGTCGGTCATAGCAATGGCAGGCATATTAAGTTCTTTTGCCCTTTTAACAACTTTTTTTATTCGGCACGCACCGTCAAGCAAACTATATTCGGTGTGAAGATGAAGATGAACGAAATTTTTATCCATGCAAAAATTATATCATATCAAAAAAAATTTTTAAATAAAAAAAGATAAATTTCTAAAATTTACCTTTAAGTTCTTCACAAATTTTTATAATCTTGCTAAACCTATGATTTAGCCCACTTTTGGAAATTTTCCCACCCAAAAGTTTAACAAGATTATCTAAACTTTCTTCTTTGTTGGCAAGCCGAAGCAAACAAACTTCTTGAAGTGATGGCTCTAAACTTTCAATGCCAATAGTGCTGTCAATAAAATTGATTGCATCAAGTTGCTTTAAACTTGCGTTTATTGTTTTTGAAACATTGGCCTCAAAACAATTATTTTGCCTGTTAATGTTGTTTCTAACATTTCTTAAAACATTTTCGTTGTTAAGTTCCAAAACGGCATTTTGTGCATTTGTTAGTGCCAAAAAGTCGCAAATTTGCTCAAATTTGTTAAGATAAACAACTTTCAAATTTTTTCGGTCAATAATTTTTGCAAAAATATCAAACTCGCAAAGTAGATTAGAAATTTCTAGTGCCAAATTTTCACTTGACACAACAAGTTCAAGCAAATAACCAGAATAGTCGCCATTAAAAGCAATATTTCCTGTTGCGCAAGTTAAAAAAATTGCTTTTAAAAAATCTTTTTTTTGATTTTCGGTTTTAACCAAATTTTGATTAAACCCAAAATTAGTTTGATAAACAAATTCGTTTAACAATTTTTCACTTGTTTGTTTTGAAACCATAACTTTGCATTTTTCGGTTTTGTTTTCGGCAATTTCAAATTCTGCCCCATCATAGCCCAGTTTTATCAAACAAAGATTAACAATCCCATACAAATCTTCACCCAAAACAAAAAATTCAAGTTGTTTAGAATTTATATTTATTTCCCCAACAGCATTAAACAGCCCATACAAAAAACTTAAACAACTATTTTTGTTTATGTTTTTTTTAAAATTTGAAATAACTTCACTTTTTGCTTGTGTTATAAAAGACATTTCTTACTCGCAATTAACAACATTTTTTATGTCAATATTGTTTTTTATAATATAGTTTAGCCCCAAATTGGTTTCGCCAACTTTTTCTGGGCTGTGTGCATCAGAACTTAAAATTAATTTAGCATCAATTTTTTTAAGATATTCAGTTTCGGCTTTGTCGAAATTAATTCGCTTTCCATTAAGTTCAATCAAAACTCCCCTTTCTTTGCAAAAATCGGCAAGACGAGGAACATTAACTTTTATCCCATAATTAAGATGTGTTAAAAATTTTATGTCATATTTTTTTATGGCATTAATATAGGCATCGGTGTTTTTTTCTATTTGCTTTTTGCTTTTGTTTAGTTTTGAAATTATGCTAAACCATGTTTGCCCAAATTTTGGCTTTATTAATTTGTGATAACCCATAATTATAAAATCAAGATATTGCAAATCTTGTTTTTTAACATCAATATCACCTTTATGGTTAAGCAAATTTGCTTCAACACCAAGCAAAACATCAATATTATATTTTTTTGAAAGTCTTTCACATTCACTTTTCATAAAAGCAAGGTTTTTTCGTTTAACAGCATAACATAAATGCTCAAAGCCATGGTCAGTTATTGCAACGCACGACAAACCTTTTTGCTTTGCAACAATAACATTATCTTCAATAGTCCCCGTTCCGTGGCTAAAAATTGTGTGAGTATGAAGGTCAAATAATAATTTCATATTATTATAATAACTCAATTTCAAGTTCCAAATCAATATTTTTTTCTAATTTTATTTTATTTTTTATATAATTTATTAGCATAATAACATCGTCATAGGTTGCGTGGTCATAGTTTATAATAAAACCTGCGTGTTTTTCACTAACCATTGCCCCGCCAACTTTAAAGCCCTTAAAACCAAGTTCGTCAATAAGTTTGCTTATAATAACACCATCAACTCGTTTAAAAACGCTTCCCGCACTGGGATAATCATAAGGCTGTTTTTCTTTTCTTGTTGTTATAATTTCATTAAGTTTTGTTTCAATTTCAATTTTTGGTGTTTTAAAAAGTTTAAAAATTCCAGCCAAAACAACCAAATTTTTGTTTTTCTTAAATTCACTTGTTCGATAGGCAAAAAACAGATTCTCTTTTTTAATTTTTCTTACTCTTTTGCCGTCAAACACAACAACCTTTTTAAGATTATCACTTAAACTAAACCCATACGCTCCACAATTTTGAACAATTCCACCGCCAACACTTCCGGGAATACCAAAACTTCGCTCTAATCCACCCAGCGAATTGTCTTTTAATTTTTCATTAAGTTTAAAAAGAGAAACCCCGCTTTCAGCATAAACATTTTCATGTTTTATTTTAATCTTATTAAGATTTTTTGTGCAAAAAACAACATCAATGTCGCCCGATATTAAAACATTTGTGGCATTTCCAAGTATCACAAACTTTATTTTATTTTTTGTTAAAACTTTAAGTGTTTTTTTTGCTTGTTTTATGTTTTTAGGAAAAAGCATAATTTTGCAAGTTCCGCCAATTTTAAAACTTGAATAATTTTGCAAAGATTCGCCAATTTTTATGTTTTCTTTTTTCAAAATTTTATAAAGTTTTATTAAATGTTTAATTTCCATATTTTCACCCATTAATATATTTTAAAATTTCTTTTTTATTTTCAAGTTTGTTATTAACAACATAATCAGTAACTAATGTTTTTATTTCGTTTAATGTTTGATTTGAATAAAAAACATTCACAGTTTTAAGTTTTTTTTGCAAAGTTTCACCAAACAGTTTATAATCTTCATCTGTGCTTTTTATGTTATTTAACACCGAGAACATTCCAATTTGTTCAAGTTTTTGTTGTGAGTATTCACAAGTTAAATATTCAACAAAATTTTTGCAAACACTTTCGGCTTTTTCAAAAGACGAAAAGATAGAAGCATAAACAATAAGGTCGGAAAACCCACCCAAAAGATTATATTCACATTGCATTTTGTTGTTATTTTCACGATTTTTGCACCTATAAAAATCTCGTTGAGTTCCAAGCAAGGCACAAAATTTTTGATTTATAAACTTATCATAAGCATCAAAACTATCAAGGTTTAAAACTTCTTGCTTTTCAAGCATCAAGTCATTCACAAACAACGCTAGAAGTGGATTATTATAATCTTTTGACGAAAACACTAGGTTGGGATTTTTTGATGATTTTAAACTTTCCAAAATATTTTCACCCGAAATCAATTCTTTGTTTGAAATAAGCGTATAACCACCCAGCATAATAGGTATTGCTTTTAATTCATTATTTTGCTTTGCCGATTGAATTAAGTCATCTCTAACCCCAAAACTTGAAGAAAAATTTATTAAATAATCAAAAATCTTTTCTCCAACTCCAATTCCAAAAGTTATCATATTTGGTTTTTTGCCACTATTCAAATTAAGTTCAAGTTCTTGTGGGGACAGGTTTTGAATGTTAATATAAACCCCTTTGTTTTGCTTTTCAAATTCTAATGCCCGATTTTCCAAAAATCCTGCTCGGCTTTTTGTTCCTCCCTCAAAAGTGTCAACATTCCAAAGCGTCAACACACCCGAGAAATCAAATTTATATTCTTTGTTGATATTATAATTTAAACTATCTATTTTCCCAAAAAGTGAAAATGGCGAGATTATCAAAAAAGCAATCACCAATATTGAAACTAAAATTTTGGGCAAAAATTTACGAAAAAAAGTCATATTAAATTTTATTCTTTAACATGACTTTTTATGAAAAATTAAAATGTTTTTTTATTAGCCTTACAAATACATTTTTTTATAGTTATTTTATTATTTTTTGTAATTTAAAACTTATTTTTAAAATTTTTAATTTTCTTCAAAATATTTTATTATATTTTTTGCAATATTTTCATTAATTCCATTAATTTTTGTTAAATCGCTTAATCCCGCTTTTTTAATGTTTTCAATCGTTTTAAATTTTAAAAAAATTGCTTTTGCTTTTATTTTTCCAATGCCTTCAATATTCAAAAGTTTGCTTTGAAGTTCACTTTTGTTTCGCAAACTTCGATGAAATGTTATGGCAAATCTATGGCTTTCATCTCTTATTCGTTGCAAAAGTTGAAGGCTATAATCACTTTTTTTAAGAATTATTGGTTCAGAATTATTTTCTTTATAAATTTCTTCATTTTTTTTGGCAAGAGAAATAAGTTCAATATCATTATTAAACATTCGCAAAATTTTGCTGGCACTTGAAAGTTGCCCCTTTCCCCCGTCAATCAAAATTAAATCGGGCCTTGACGAAAAACTTTCATCTTTGCTTTTTGAAAATTCTTCCATACGCCTTTTGATAACATTTTCCATGCTGGCAAAATCGTTTGGACCTTCAAAGCAAGTTATTTTAAATTTTCGATAATCGCTCTTTTTAGGTTCGCCATTTTCAAACACAACCATGCTTGCAACTTTGTTTGTTCCTGATATGTTTGAAATGTCATAGCCTTCAATTCTTATTGGAATGCGAAATAGCCCCAATTTTGTTTGCAAATTTTTGCAAGCGTTGATTGTTCGCTCTTGCTTTAAAAGTTCTTGCGACAAACTTTTTTCCAAATATTCTTTTGCGTTTTCATTTGCTTTATTAAGCAAGGTTTTTTTAATACCCTTTTGTGCTTTTTCAATTTTCACTTTTTTGTTAAAAGTCTTTTCAAAAAATTCTATAAGTTCGTTTTCGTTTTCAAAATCTGCACCAACAACAATTTCTGACGGGATTAATTTGTTGTTTTGATAATATTGAACTATAAAGTTTGTTAAATTTTCGCTATCAAAAAATTTATTTATCAAAACAAAATTTTCTGCCCCAATCATTTTTCCAGATTGAATAATCATTATGCTAACACCAACATTGTTGTTTAAGCAATAATAACCCACAACATCAATGTTGACTTTTTTTGGAATTTGCGTTGTAAATTTGTTTGTTAAATTTTTTAACATTTCAAGCCTAGACTTATAAATTATTGCACTTTCAAAATTTTCAAGTTCTGCACATTTGTTCATTTTTGAAATTAAAACTTGCTCAATTTTTTTTGTATCCCCACTCAAAAAGTTAATAACATCAAAAATTATTTTTTTATAATCTTCTTCACTAATTCTTCCCGTGCAAGGAGCAGGACATTCCCCTAAACTATATTTTAAGCACTCCCGTTTTTCAAGTTTTTTAAAGCCCAAATTGCAACTTCGAAGAGGATAAGCAAGTTTTATTATGTCAAGCACGCTGTGAGCGGAAATTCCATTAAAATATGGTCCAAAATATTTAACATTTTTTTTGAAATCAACTTTTCGAGTTATTTCAAGTTTTGGAAATTTTTGCGACATATCAATTTTGATATAAGCAAAATTTTTGCCATCTTTTAACAGTATGTTATAATGCGGTTGATATTTTTTTATCAAATTGTTTTCAAGCATCAGTGCGTCAAATTCACTGTTTGTTAAAATATAATCAAAATTAAAAATATTATCAACCAAAAGTTCGGTTTTTAAATTCTTTTCACGAGTGTCAAAATATTGATTAACACGGCGTTTCAAATTTTTGGCTTTCCCAACATAAATAACATTATTATTTTTGTCTTTCATCAAATAAACACCACTTGACGATGGAAGCGTATTCAATTTTTCCTTTAAATTGTTCATAGTTTTATTATATCACATTTTAAAAATAAAAAAATAAATTTTAGAATATTATTCTTCAAACAATTCATAAACTTCAATTTTTAACATCTTTGCAATTTTAAACAAAATAATAATTCCAAAATTTAATGAACCTGACATTAATTTGTTAAAACTTGATAAACTTATTTTGCAAAGTTTGCAAAATTTTGATTTTGACATTTTATTTTCTTTCATAAATTTGTCAATTACTTTGGCTTTAATTAGATTTTCCATATTTCTCTCCTTTACAAATTAAAAAACAGTTATAAACTGATTTTTAACAATTATACAGTTTAAAATTGTATAATGCAAATATATGGAAAAGAAAATTAAAAATTATGAAAAAAATTTTATAAAAAACTTAAAACTTGAAAGAAATTCAAGAAATTTAACACAAAAACAGGTTGCCGAACTAATAGGTGTAAAAACACAAAGTTATCAAGCCTATGAAAGCGGAAAAAGTTTTCCTACGATTGAAAATTTATTGAAACTTGTTTGCATTTATGAAATTACTTTAAACGATTTGTTTGAAGACTAAATTAATTAAACGCTTTATTGCTCTTTAATTATAAATTCCAAATAATTCGTTTGGAGTGATGCCAAACTTTTGGTAAATTAACAAAATGCTATCATAAGACGGCTTTTTCTTTCCCATAAGCCATTTGCTTATTGTGGTTTGGTTAACGCCAATTATCTTTGCAAATTTTTCTTGACTTAAATTATTTTGAATTAATATTTCTTTTATTACTTGTTGATATTCCATATAAATAATTTATAACAAATCAGGTCAAAAGACTTGACATAGGTCTTAAGACCTAATATAATATTATCGTTTTAACAATATAGAAATTTTTTACAATATTGTTAAATTTTATTCACAAAAAAAGCATAACTAAATTGTTATGCTTTTTTTAAACCATCAAATAGTTAACGCCGGTAAGTAAGCAATCATGAATTTGTTTGTCGGCAATGGAATAATAAATAATTTTTCCGTCTCGCCTAAATTTTACTGCCCCAACGCTTTTTAAAAGTTTAAGTTGATGACTAACAGTGGTTTGATTAAGTTTTAATATGTTTGCTATATCGTTAACGCAAAGTTCGCTAACCGACAAAGCCGAAATTATTTTAATTCGTGTTTCATCGCTGAACATACTAAAAAACTCTGCCAAATTTCTTAAAACTTTTTCTTGTGGCAAATAATATTTAACATCACTCACAGTTTTTGCATCTGCTTTTATTCTTTTGTGGAATTCTTCATCATTATAAATTTTGTTTAGTTCTACCATAAATTCCTCCTAAAACTATTATATCAAAATAATTATATATGTGAGTTTTTGCACATTTGAAAGTTTTGTAACATAAATAGAAATATAGTAATATTTTGTTGAAAGGAGGCTTTTATGGTTAGTTCACAAGATGTTTTGCTTATTTTGCTTTTGTCTATTATCACAAGTGCTGGAAATGTTGACCTTAACACAAACACCAACTTCTTGCTTTTGCTGTTACTAACATTATCAAACACAAGCAGTGGTTGCAACACTTGCAATAGTTGCAGTGGAAGAAATTTTTATAATTTTGTTTAATACATATAAAAAACAGTAGTCTTATTTGTTTAAACTGCTGTTTTTTATGTTTTTTTGCAAATTAATTAATTTTTATAATCAAATGTTAAATGACCGTCTTCACTATCAACCACAATTTGAGTTTTGCCGTCAAGTTTTCCAGAAAGCATATCTTCGGCAATTTGGTCTTCAATTTTTTGTTCAATAAGTCGTCTTAATGGTCTTGCACCATATTGAATATTTGTTCCATTTTCAATCAAAAAGTCTACGGCTTTTTCGGTTAATTTAATCTCCAAATTTTTTTCTTTCAACTTTTTGTTTAGATTGTTAATCATGATGCTTGCAATTTGTGCAATATCAGTTTTTGTTAATTTGTGGAACACTGTTATAACATCAATACGATTTAAAAATTCTGGTTTAAATTTGCGTTTTAATGCGTTCATCAAAACTTCTTTTTCTGCTTCTTCGGTTTTTTCTTCCGTTTCGGCATTAAAGCCAAGTTGTTTTGCACTGTTTGGAAGTTCGTCAACACCGCAATTACTTGTTAAAATAATAATTGTGTTTTGGAACGAAACAGTTTTACCTTGCCCATCAGTAAGTCTTCCATCTTCCAAAATTTGAAGAAGAATATTAAACACATCTGGGTGAGCTTTTTCAATTTCATCAAACAAAACAACAGAATATGGTTTTCGTCTAACGGCTTCGGTTAATTGTCCGCCGTCTTCGTGCCCAACATATCCTGGTGGCGAACCAATAAGTTTGCTAACAGCATGAGATTCCATATATTCACTCATATCAAGCCTAATTATTGCATTTTCGCTGTCGAACATTGTTTCAGCCAATGCCTTGCAAAGTTCGGTTTTTCCAACACCTGTTGGTCCAAGGAAAATAAAACTTCCAATAGGTCGTTTGCTGTCTTTAAGACCAACTCTTGCACGCCTTATTGCTTTGCTTACGCTTTCAACGGCTTCATTTTGCCCAATAATTCGCTCATGCAAAATACTTTCCAAATTAAGCAATCGTTCTTTTTCTTGCATATTTAGTTTTGAAATTGGAATTTTTGTCCATTTGCTAACAACTTCTCTTATGTCATCTTCAGTTATTTCTTTATATTCTTTTCCGCCCATGCTTTCTTTTTTAATGGCATTAATTTCGTCTTGCAACTTTTTAATGTCATCACGAAGTTTAGCGGCTTTTTCAAAGTTTTCGTTAAGTAGTGCTTCTTTTTTACTGTTTTCAAGCACACCAAGTTCACGCTCTTTTGTAACCACTTCTTGTGGATATTGAACACTTGAAACTTTTGCTTTGCTTGATGCTTCGTCAATCAAATCAATGGCTTTATCTGGCAAGTTTCGGTCGGTAATATATCTATCCGAAAGTTTGCAAGCACTTTCTATTGCACTATCTGTAATTTTAACTTTGTGGAAGGCTTCAAAACTATCTCTTAAACCTTTCAAAATTAAAATTGTGTCTTCAACACTTGGTGGATTTACAAAAATTGGTTGAAATCTTCGCTCTAAAGCTTTATCTTTTTCAATAAATTTTCGATATTCATCAGTTGTTGTTGCACCGATAGTTTGAAGTTCGCCACGGGCAAGATAAGGTTTCAACATATCACTTGGACTAACTTCACCTTTTTCACTTCCTGCTTGGCTTAAAGTGTGAATTTCGTCAATAAAGGTTATTATATTTTTGTTATTTATAATAGTTTCAATAACTTCTTTAAGTTTTTCTTCTAATGCTCCACGATATTTTGTCCCTGCCAAAAGTCCGCCAAGTTCAAGTGAAAATATGGTTTTGCCCAAAAGTTCTTCTGGAACATTTCCTTTAACAATTCGAAGTGCTAACCCTTCAACAATAGCACTTTTTCCAACACCCGCTTCACCAATCAAAACAGGGTTATTTTTGGTTTTTCTGCACAAAATTTCAATCAATCTTTCAATTTCGTCATCTCTGCCAATAATAACATCAATTTTTCCGTCTTTTGCTTTTTGTGTTAGATCAGTTCCCATATCTTGCAAATTTTTTGGAAGTGAAGATGAATTTTCACTGCTTGTAGTTTCAGTTTTAACATTATCTCCTTTCAAAACATTCAAAACTCTTTCTCGCATTTTATCAATATCACACGAGAAAACTTCTTGCAACAAATTAACACCAACGCCTTCACTTAACAAAATTGCAAGCAACAAATGTTCAGTTCCAACAAAACTGTGATTAAGTTCTATTGCCACTTCACTTGCCACTCTAAAAACTTGTTTTGCGGTTGGAGTTAGGTCAACATTATCTTCCATCGAAGATTCTTCTCCATTTTGAGCAAGCAAAACTTCAAGTTTATCACTTGTAACACCAAAATCTTTCAAAATTTGGCTTGATTTGCAATCTTTAAAAGCACTTAATCCATAAAGCAAATGTTCGGTTGCAATTTCGCCATTATTATATTTTTTGGCAAGATTTGATGCATTTTTCAAAACTTCATTAACACCTTCGGTTGCGTTTATATTATAATACATAATCAATCCCCCTTTTGTGCTTTTGCACTTTTTTGTTTTTAAAATTATTTTTCAAGTTGTTTTTTAAGTTCTTTAATTTTATCCCTAATAACAACTGCGTCTTCATATCGTTCTTCAACAACGGCTTTTTTTAGAGATATGTCAAGTTTTGCAATTTCAAGCCTTGTTTTCTCTTTGTTGCTCAATTTTTTTGTGATTTCAGATTTTTTTGCACTAAATTCTTTTTTATGGCAATCACTCTCTTGTTTTTGTGGTTTATCTTGGTTAAGCATAGGGCGAGAGAAAAAGTCATCGAAATCAAGAAAACTATTAAGTTCTGGATTTGTAAAGTAAGATAATGTTGAATTAAAATCACTCATCATATCGTCAAAGAAACTGTTTGTGTGGTGTTTAAAATTTAAAAACTCTTTGTCAAAATTGTCAAATTCCTTTTCATTTTTGGCACATTCACTGCACAAATGTTTTTCGCTAACCTTTCCATTAATGTTTTTAACACTGTGGAAAGTTGCCTCATTTTTGTTACATTTTTCACATTTCATAAATTAATTCCCCCTATTTTTTAAATTTATTAATATGTTTTTGAAAATGTTATATCTCAAACTATTTTCAATTTTAAAAGGTGAAGAAAGTGCTTTTTGAGAAATTGCACTTTTGATAATTTCTTCTTCGCTTTGATTTATAATTTGGTTTTTTTCAAGGTTGTCAAGAATATAACAACAAGAAGTAAAGTCTAAATCGGGCTTCAATGATTTTAAAATCTTTGAAATATTATCGTCAAGATTTACTCGTTTTAAAACTATATATCCGCCACCGCCCCGCTTGCTTTCGGTTTGATAACCACGGTCTAGCGTAAAACGAGTGGACAACACATAGTTTATTTGGCTTGGCGACACATTGAAAAAATTTGCAAGTTCATTTCGGCTTAAATTTAAACTTTGGTCATCGCCAATCGTGTTTAAAATAAAATCTTCAATAATATCGCTCAAATTGTTCATATTAGCTCCTCCTAAAAGTTTGACTTTCTTTGACCTTTCACCAATAATTTTACTCATCAAAAAAAATTTGTCAACACTTTTTTAAAAAAAATAAAAAAATTTTTGAAGAATTTTGTTGCAAAAAATTATTTGCATTTTTCAAAAAAATCGTCAAGGGTTAAAATGAAAATTAATAGCACCATTAATTTAAAAAAATCCACGAATTATTCATGGATTTTTTGTTGTTAATTTAAACTATGCTTCTGCATCAAGTTGAGTTTTTGCATTTGCCATAGTTAAGTTTGCTTGTTGAATTACAATAACTTTGCAAGTTACAGTTGTTTTTTGTCCTTTAAAAGTATTATCTGTACTTTCAGCAATTTTGGCTTCTATTGACAAGTCAACGGTTGTTCCTGCCGCAACTGTTCCCACAACATTTGTTGGAGTTGCAACGGCTTTTGTTGATTGGTTATAGATTTTAGAATCTTTGTGATAATATGTTGTAGTTCCATCTTTATAATATGACGCACTTTCAAACACACCATTAGCATCTGTTATGTAAACAAGATAATATGCTGGTTCACTGCCTTCCTGAAGAGTAAATTTTAGTGGAATAGTGATTGTGTCGCCTGGCATTGCTGTTTTTGCACCTGTTCTTGAATATGTAAATGAAATTTTCTCTCCACTAACACCACCAGTCACATCTAAAACAATCGTTCCAAATTTAAGTTCACCATTATATGATTTACTATCGGTAAACCATGCATAAGTGATAACTGATGCACAAGCACAAATGATAAGTGCAAAAACGGCAACCAAACTTAAAATAACTTTTTTCTTTTTTGATTTTTCCATTGTTTAATCTTCCTTTAAAATTAATTTACAATATTAGTTTAAACAAAATTTTAAATTATATTTAACCCAAATTGTTTTATCATTTATATTTTGCATTTTTTAAACAATTTTGTCAAACAAATTTTATAACATTTTCAAAAATTTTTTTAAGTTAATTAAGCGTGTGAAATTTATGTTAAGATTTTGATTTTGTGATTATATTAATAATAAAATAACAATAATTCTATAATATCAATTTAAATATTTTTATCCTTAAAGCGTTTGTGGGGGTTGGGGGAATCGCAACCCCCAAACTTTTTTGTAACTTTTTTAGTTAAAAAAGTTATTCCAATCCTTTTTCAAGTTTTGCCTTTTGGTCGGCAATTGTTAGTGCATCAATAAGTTCGTCCATATCGCCGTTCAAAAATTCGGTTAAGGCATAAACGGTGAAATTAATTCTGTGGTCGGTTAATCTTCCTTGTGGATAGTTGTAAGTTCTTATTCTTTCACTTCTGTCGCCCGTTCCAATTTGGGTTCGTCTGTTTTCAGCATATTTTTCGTCTTGTTCAGTTTTATATTTGTCATATAATTTAGTTTTCAAAATAGCAAGTGCTGTTTCTTTGTTTTGCACTTGACTTCTTTGGTCTTGACAATAAACAACAATGCCAGTTGGCAAATGGGTAACCCTTATTGCACTTTCGGTTTTGTTAATATGTTGTCCGCCCGCACCACTAGCACGACAAGTGTCAATTTTAAGGTCTTTTTCATCTAGTTCAACATCAACATCTTGTGCTTCTGGAAGCACCGCAACAGTTATTGTTGAAGTGTGCACACGACCTTGTGTTTCAGTGTCAGGAACACGCTGAACACGATGAACACCGCTTTCAAACTTAAATCTTGAATAAACTCCGTTTCCAGAAATTTTGAAAGTTGCTTCTTTAACTCCGCCAAGTTCGGTGTCGTTAAGTTCATAAATTTCAACTTTATAATGCTTTCGTTCAGCATATTTCATATACATTCGCATAATTTCACTTGCAAACAATGCTGCCTCATCTCCACCCGCACCCGAACGAATTTCAATAATAACGTTTTTGTCATCATTTTCATCTTTTGGAAGAAGCAAAATTTTAATTTCTTCTTCAAGGCTTGCAATTTTTTCTTTGTTTTCAACAATTTCGGCTTCCAAAAATTCTTTCATTTCACCAGTTTCAAATTGAAGCATCTCTTCGGCGTCTTTAAGGTCATCAGCAACTTTTTTATATTCATTATATTTTTCAACAATAGGTTCAAGATTTTTGTGCTCTTTTGCAAGTTTAACATATTCTTTGTTATCATTCAAAACTTCGGGCGAAACAAGTTTTTCGCTTATCATTTCATACCTATCTTTTATGTTTTTTAGTTTGTCTAACATAACATTCTCCTTTTTATTTTTCTATCAAAATCACTCTATCATTGTTGTTATAATCTTTTATCAAACTAACTTTTTCAAATTTTTGCTTAAAAAAATTTATCAGCCCTGCCTGATTATATCCAATTTCAATCAAACATTTCCCGTTTTTTGTTAAAAATTTGTCAAGATTATTTTGCAAAATTCTATAAAATTTCAATCCGTCTTCGCCACCGTCAAGCGACAAAATTGGGTCAAAGTTTTTAACCTCTTCATCAAGAGTTTTAACAATTTCAGTTTCAATATATGGCGGATTGCAAACAATAAGGTCAAATTTTTGATTTATTTTGCTAAACATATCTGATTTTATAAACTTTGCTTTTATATTCAAATGTTTTGCATTTTTTTTGCAAACCCTTAACGCTTTTAAACTTATGTCGGCAAAACAAACATCAACATTTGGCTTAAAATGCTTTATAGAAAGCCCCAAACAACCGCTTCCACAACACAAGTCAAGACAAGACGAAAAATCAAATTTAAGGGCATTTTCAACCAAAATTTCACTATCAAATCTTGGAGTTAAAACATTGTTATTAACATAAAATTCAAGCCCATAAAAATATGCTTTTTTCAATATTTTTTGCAAAGGTTTTTTTGTTTTTAAATGAATGTTTACAATTCTAATTGCTTTTTTTAAACTTTTTTTATCAACACCACAAAACAATAGTTCGGTTTTTGGTTTTTTAAGAATTTCACAAAAAATGTAGTCAATTTCATAAAAATTTGAATTTTGAAAATTTATATAAATTTGTTTTAATTGATTTTTTGCTTTTATATATTCCATATCAAAAAAATAAAGCACAACTTTTGCCGTGCTTTACTTTGAAACTAAAATCTAAATTAAGTATAGGATTTTGTGCTCAAAGCAAAAAACACAGCAAATAGCCGTGCTAAAACCCTATCTATTCCATATTAAATTTTTTCTTAAATTTATCAACTCTACCGCTATTGTCAACAAGTTTTCGTTTGCCTGTATAGAATGGATGGCATTTGTTGCAAATTTCAACACTAATTCTGTTGCCACTAACTGTTGATTTTGTTTTGAATGTTTCGCCACAAGCACAAACAACGTCAACTTCATGATAGTTTGGATGAATACCTTCTTTCATTTTGCACCTCTTTTTTTGTAAATACGCTTTATTATATTATAAAAACACAACCTTGTCAACTGTTTTTGCAAAAATTTTAAATGCTTTTATTTTAAAATTTAACCAAATATTTTAATATATTTTAACAAGTCTAAAATTTGTGAATGTAGTAGAAAGATTATCGTTTGGTGTTCTAAAAATTATTGTAAATGCTGTAACATTTTCTGCCACTGTGAAATTTTGCCCTGATTTTATTTGCTTGCCGTCATTAATTGGCGTCCCGTCAGCACTATAATTTCCCAAAAATACGCAACCATTTTCATCGGTGTCAAACAAAATGCAATATTGCTCACCAGCCTTACACAAAACATCAAAACCAAGACCGTAACCCGAATATGTTGCAGTTATTGTAATTTCTGTGTCGTCTAACTTGCTAACGGTTACATTATTTTGTCCCCAATAATTGTTAGAAGTTAATCCCACATAATATTTTGTTCCGTCAAAAATCCTCTTTGTCCCGTTTGAACTTAAATCATAATTCCATTCATCAACTTTTGTTCGTGTGCTTACTTTTAACAGGTCCATCCCAAACTCTTCATTTAATTTTTGCTTTGCAGTGCTTTCTTCAAGGTTTGCTTGTTGAATTGCACAAACTGTGCAGTTGATTTGAGTGGTTGCGTTCTGCTCTTCAAAATCAGTTGATATTGTTGCGCTTATTGTTATATCATGTCCTGTTGTCCCTTTTGATAGTTTGCCTACTATTTTATCGGTAACTGTTGCCTTTGTTTTTTGGTTATATATCTTTGTTCCATCACTCACATAGACATTTGTTCCGTCATCACTAAAATATGCTCCGCTTTCAAATATCCCTTTTGGATCGCTTAAAAATATCAAATAGTAAGCGGATTCACTTTCACTTGTCAAACTCACTTTTATTGGAATATTTACTGTGTCCCCTGGCATAACCTTGCCACCTGCGGTGTATGTCCCATTTGTTCGAGTTACATCAAATTTAAGTGTTTTGTTTGTGTTGTCTATGCCCGTTCCGCTCACATCAAGTTCTATTGTTCCAAAATCTAGTGTTCCTGAATAACTTTCTTTGTCGGTGAACCACGCAAAGGTGATTACTGACATACATGAAAATATTATTAATGATATTATTAATATTATTGTTTTTATACTTATTTTTAATCTTTTTGTTTTCATTAAAAAATCAACCCTCCATAGGTTGACCATTTTTTTACTATTTAGGCAAAATAACATTCTTTGCCTTAACCTTACTTTGGTCAACCGCAAGTGTGGTCAACCGCAAGTGTTTCGTTCCTTTATATATTTAGTCTTTCTCTATCCATTAAAAAATATGCCATATTTGGCATATTCTTGTCAAATAAAATTGGTATATTTTTTATTTTTTTTATTTTTTATTTTAAATTTGTGAAAATACAAAGTGCCTGTGGCACTGTAGAACTTTATATTAAAGAAGTGATTTTATATCATAAATATCCCCCGCGCCAACAAACAGAACAAGGCAATTTGATTTTGAATATTTTTTTAAATGTTTTATTATTTTTTTAAAAGAATTATAATAAAAAACATTTTTTTCTTTTTTTAAGTTTTTATATAGGTCTTTTGCTTCAAAGCCTTTTATTCTTTTTTCACGAGCCGAATATGTTTTGTAAAAAATTGTTTGATAAGTTTCATCAAAACAAGATAAAAAATCATTAAAATATTGTTTTGTGCGTGAATAAGTGTGCGGTTGAAAAACGCAAATTATTGGTTTATTCAAACTTTGAACTTCGGTTATAAGTTTTTTAATTTCGGTTGGGTGATGAGCATAATCAAAATAAACTTCACCGCAAAATTTGTTTGTTTCAACCTTTTCAAATCTTCTTTTAACACCTTTAAAATTTTCTATTCCCTTTTTTATAATATTTTTGTCAATTTCAAACAAATCACAAACACAAATTGTTGCTAAAGCATTCAAAACATTATGCTTTCCAAAAATATTAAGTTTAAATTTTTCATAAAACTCATTATTTTTATAAACATCAAAAACAAATCCATTATTTGCTTGTTTTTTTATGTTTTTTGCAACAAAATTTGCATTTTTTAAGCCAAAAGTTATGTAATTTTTGTTTTCATTTAACAAAATGTTTGGTTTATAATTAACACTAACAACAACATTGTCGCAAATTTTTTCAAATTCTTTAAACGCATTTTCAACTTCAATAATATTTTTATAGCAATCGGGGTGGTCTTCTTCAACATTCAAAATAACCCCAACTTTGCTTTTAAATTTTAAAAACGATTTTTTATATTCACACGCCTCATTCACAAAAAAATCACCGCTTCCAACAACGACATTCGAGTTTATATTAACACTTTCTCCGCCAATATGAATTGTTGGTTTAAGCCCTGCAAGCAAAAAAATTTCACTTATCATGCTTGTGGTTGTTGTTTTGCCATGTGTTCCCGAAACTGAAACAACATTTTTGTAATTTTCCAAAATTTCACCAACAAAAACCGAACGCTCTTTTATCATAATATTGCTTTGCTTTGCAAACAAAAATTCGGGGTTATTTTCATGAATTGCCAAGGTATAAACCACTAAATCGGGTGCAAAATTTTGAATGTTTTTTTTGTTATGTCCTTCAAAAACTTTTATACCTTGTTTTTCAAGATTTTTTGTGATTGAAGTTAATTTTTCATCACTTCCACACACTTCAAAACCATTTTTTTTGCAAATAACACTTAAAGCACTTAAACTAATTCCGCCAATGCCAATGAAATATATTTTTTTTATTCCTTTTAAATTCGACAAATTTTGCATAAAATTATATATGAATTTTTATTTATTTTTGCTTAAATTTTAAAAACTTGCAAAAATTATTTGGAAAAAATTAAAAAAATGTGTAGACTTATAATATATTAATAAGGAGAAATATTATGTTAAACATTACAGACATCAGAATCAGATTAGTTAAAAAGGAAGATTTAAAACTTAAAGCAGTTGCATCAGTAACTATTGATGGTTGCTTCGTTGTTCATGAAGTTAGAGTTATTGAAAGCGAAAAAGGATTGTTTGTTGCAATGCCTTCTAAAAAAACACCAGATGGTGAATTTAAAGATATCGCTCACCCAATTGACACTGAAACAAGAACTATGCTTGACAAAAAAGTTATTGAAGCGTATGAAAAAGCAGTTCGTGAAACTCCAGACGCTGAATAGTTATAAAATTGGAGAGAATAATTTTGAAAAATTGATTGCTAGTTTTTTAGAAACTGGCAATTTTTTATAAAAATTATTTTCAAGTTTTTGGCAAGAATTTAAAGTTGTTTTTAGCATTTGATAAAATTTTTGGCAAATTTTTTTGTTATATATAACAACCGATGTTTCAAAATTAAGGTCGAACGAACGCATATCAAAATTAGCACTTCCACAAACAAAAATATTATCATCACAAAGCAATGTTTTAGAATGGACAAATCCGTCAAACAAAAAAATGTTAACCCCAACTTCGCTTAAAATTTTTGCATAATAAAGTGAAGCATTATAAACAAAATTTTTGTCAGGCTTTTTTGAAATTATAATATTCACTTCCACCCCACGCAAACAAGCAAGTTTCAAAGCACAAAACATTTTGTCGTCTAAAATCAAATAGGGTGTTTCAACAAAAATTTGTTTTTTTGCCGAGTTAATTATAAATATCAAACTCTCTTCAATTTTTTGCGACAAAAAGAGTTTTGATGAATTTAAAACTTGAATGTTTATATTCCCCTTTTTTGCAGTTGATGCTGTTAATTTTTTTTGTTCAAAATAGTTATTTGCAAAAGCATTATCAAGTTTTTTTATTAAATTATTATTGGAACAAAGTTTTATATCTTCCAAAACAACTTTTAAAAGTTCCAAACTTGTTTGACCCACAATTTCTAAATGAGTGTCCAGCCAAGGCGAAAGTTTTGGATTTTTTCCAAGATGGTCATCACGAACATTTATTCCACCAACAAAACTAATCATCTCGTCAACAACAATAATTTTTCTATGATTTCGATAATTTGCTAATATGTTAATATGTTTTAATTTGCTAGGGAAAAATTCGCAAACAATAATTCCCGCAGTTTCAAGACCTAAAAAAAAGTTTTTATTTGTTTTTTTGCTTCCAATGCTGTCAATAACAACCACAACCCTAACGCCTTGCTTTGCCTTTTTTATAAGAAGTGATTTAAGTTTGTTTCCAATTTCGTCATCGCAAAAAATATAACTTAAAACAAAAATAGAATTTTTTGCATTCACAATAACTTTAAAAATGTTTTCAAAAGTTTCTTCTCCGCTTCTAAAAATTTTAACGCTATCATTTTTTAACACCAATGTTTTGTGCAAATTTGTGTTAAATTTGATTAAAGAATTGTATTCTTTTTCTATATTAAATTGAGTTTGATAAAAATTTGTTTTTAAATTTTTTTTGCAAATTTCTGTGTTTCTCAAAATCAATTTTAATTTTTGTTTTCGATTAACAACCCCAATTCCAAAAATCAAATAAAGCACAAACGACACTATTGGAAGAACCAAAAATGCGACCGTCCACACCAAAACCCTATACGGTCTTTTATGTTCAATAAAAATCATAAATAAAATTAAAGCAAAATTTATCAAAAATATACACAAAAAAAGAGCAAACATACAATGATTTTTGCCCTTTTTTTTGTTATTATTCGCTTTTATAACAACCACCTTAACTGTGGCTTAAATTTGATTTGTCAACATTCAATTTTGTTTGTTAACAAAACAACAAAATTTTGTTTGTTAAAGGTTTAATTTCAATTTTGTTTGTTAAAAGTTTAAAATTCTTTTTTATGAAATTTCAAACAAAACAATATTTTCATTTAAAAGCAAGTTGTCAGAAAGAATATATGCAACAATAAACATTTTAACATTATTATAAGTTTTTGTGCCCGAAACTGCACCACTATTTTGATTTAAAGTTATGCCGTTGCAATTTATGCTTGCGGAATTTCGACTTATTTGAATATTAACTTCTTCGCCATCATCATTTGTGGTTGTTAAACTGTTAACAAATTCTCCGCTATCATTTTGCAAAATTAAACCAAATTTTAACATTGCCAAACTGTTTTGCTCGCCATCAACAATATAAGTGTAACTATTTCCACTTTTTGAAATTGAATAGTTATTAATTTTATAGTTTACATCTCTTAAAACATTAATTTTTGTTGTAACACTAATTCCATTTGTTTTTGTGTTATAGTCAATTTCTGTTTCGTCTTGAGCAACCAAATATATAACGCCAATTTTGTTTTGAACAATATATTCAGTGCTTGTTGAATCTGTTTTATCATAATTTGGATTTTTAAACCAAATTTCACCAGTATTTTGCACAATTTTTATTTGATTTGCAATGTTATAATAAGTTGTATTAACACCGTTAATAGTTCCTTTTTCAAGAACCGCATCATAAGAAATGCCATTTATTAATGCACTTTTTATAACGCTCTCGTCAATTTTTTGAGCACTCTCATTATACCAAAGTTCTTTATAAAGTGTGCCATTTTTGTTTAGAAGTGGTTTGCCCGTATCATCAACCACACTGTTTTTCAAAACGGTGATGCTAACTTTGTCAGTCAAATCTTTGTAAGAATAAGCAATTTCAATTTTATGTCCAAATTTTCCAGTAGAAACTTGACTTTCATTTCCATCTTCATCTTTAATTGTTTCAAAAATCTCTTCAAAGTTTTGTTCATCAAAAGTTATAATATTAGAATTTATTGTTGTGTTAAGGCTATTAATTAATTTAATGTTAAGACTATTATTTAAATTAATTTCACTTTCGTCCCCTGACTTTTCATAATCTTCAACACTTGCATAAACTTTTATAATTGAACTTAAATTTAGACTAGAATTATTTTCAATTTCAAAACTTCCGTTTGAAAATTGATTTTTAACGCTCAATACCCTAAAAGCAAAATTTAGTGTTTGATTGTTTACGCTTGCAGACATATAAACATAATAAGTTCCATTTGAAATAATTTTTAAATTAGAATTTTCTAAACTAACAAAATTAGAAAAGTTATTATCTTTAAAGACTTTATAATTTTTGCTATCATTAATATAAGAAACAACTCTATCAATTTTATAAGTTATATCCCCAACAAGTAATGTTTCAGACACTTTTTTAATAATGCTGTTAAGGTTAATATTCTCATTTCCAGTGGCAAACAATGTTACAAAATTATCTTTTGCACTTATTGCAACTGTTGTTCCGTCAACTTGTTGTGCACCTTTAAACTCAAAATCGTTTGCAACAGATTGAGTTAAACTGAATGGATAAACTTTTATATAAACCCGAGTTTGAATATCGCCTTTTTTGCAATCAAAATAACCATACGAAATTTCAGAAACTTCTTGAATATTTATTTTGTTGCCCGCAAAACCGCTAATAGCACCCGCAAAAGATGATTCAACAATGCTTGCACCATTCAAAAAGTTTTCTAAACCCACTTGGTCGCCTGAAATGAATTCCAAAACATTTACACCACTATCTTCAACATAACTATAACCATTGGTATTAAAAGTTATGCTTTGATTGCCCGCCGAAATAGTGAAGCATTTGCTTTCAACAAACAAATAGGTTTCGCCTTGCGTTCTTCCTGCAATAAAATAAACATTTGTTGCAGTTAAAGTTTTGCTTTGGATATTTCCAGTGCTGTCTATTCTAAACAAAAATTTAGAATCGTTGTTATAAACATCGTAATAAATTTTTCCGTCTTGAACAACAAGAGAATAGTTAAATTCATTATTTTTTCCATAAATGCCAATTATACTTGCTTGACTGTTATTGTTAAGAATTGTATCTATGCTATCGCTAAACAATGAAGAACTTACTGTGTCTTGATCCAAATTGCAAGTCAATTCTATTGTGAAATTTCTTCCACCAAATTTTGCAGTAATTTGTGTTAATAATGTTCCACTTGAATTTTTTGAAATTTGATACAAGCCATCAACAATTTCTTTGTTATTGTCATCATAAAATTTAACAGCATTTATTAAACTTAAATTATTATTTGTTGCTTTGGTTGACACATTAAACAAATTGAATAAGTTATATTGTAAATTATTCCCATTTTCAACAAAACTTGATTTTGTTAAAGTAACATTTGCTTGATAATTAACAGAGATTGGAAGAAGACGAACATTAAAGTTGTTTTTAACTGCCGAATTGCCCACAAGAGAAACTGATATGTTAAGCAAAACTTCATATTTTAGTTGATTGTTGATATTGTCAAAATCCTGATAGCACTCAAAACCGCTATTTCCAATCGCAAAAATCGCAAGATTATCATAATAAAGCACAATAGTGTTTAAGCCCATAACATTTGAATTTCGTGTGCTAAATTTGCTTATGTCATAACTAGTTCCGTCAGCATTTGCAACGCAACTATCAACGCTAATTGCAAATTCAAGTTTGTTATTATAAGTTGTTGTTTGAGAAACTTTTATGAATTTTGTTAAATCTTCTTCTTTTTGAGAAGCATAAACATTTTCATATTTTTTGCCTTGTTTTGTTTCTTCGTCAAGAGCCACTATACTGCTTATGTGATTTACTGTTATTGACAAAGTTTTTACATTTACATTTAAAGAATATTCAACATTATTTATCAAAACATTAACTGTATAACTCTTTGCAACATTTGACGTGAAAATTCCATTTGTGGTTACATAATCATCAGCCACAAACAAAATTGTTGCATCTTTATTTGAAAGAGTTGAACTTTGAACTGTGTTTTGAACAATTTGTTTTAGGTCAAGTGATTCTCCAATAAAACATTCTTGATTTATAAGAGTTAAGTTAATTGCTTTAAAATTAAATGTTAACCCATCAATTTCTATTGTTTTATTGCCGTCTAAAACATAGTTATAAGGGTCAGAAATTTCACTGCCACTTTCTGTAAAGTTTGTAATATATTCATAAATAGGTTCGTTTTGGCTATCAAATCCAACAAAAGATTTTATTTTTATATAGTCAAACAAATTAATTGTTTCACCATTAATACAATTAAATGTTCCGCTGTTATTTAATATATTTGTTATTTTTGTTGGAACGGCTTTTACATAAACATAATTTATAACACCATCTAAACTAATTTTTATTTTTAAGTATTCTGCATTTTGAAGGCTGTCAGAAACTTTTAGTCTATTTTCGTCAAGCGAAACATAACTGTTTGCACCACTTTCAATTTGATATGTGGCTTTTGATGACGAATTTGAAATGTTAACAATAGTGTTAAGGTCAAAATCTGTTCCACTCAAAACATTTTGATAATTTTTGTCTTCATAAACCACTGGGTTAATATAATTAACATCAATCGAAACATCAGGATTAACATAGCAAAGTCTTTGTTGTGATAGTGTTTGATAGTTTGGAGCAAGTTCAAAAATCAATTTGCCACTTATATTGCTTGAAATGTCAAGTTGATAGAAATTATCCGCTCTTGTTAAAACAATCAAAGGCGTTCCCATAAAGCAATAAGAAATTGAATTATCATTATATTCACAAGTGAACACACTATCATCTTCATAAACCGTTCCTGCAAATTCATAACTTCGGATTGTTAAATTTAAAATAATATCACTTGAAAGTGCTGAACCTGTAATTTTATTATCTCTAACATCAACCAAAATTTCTTTTCCGTCAGAAACTTTATTTTGTGTGAAGTAAATATATTTTGTGTTTCCTTTGCTAAAATTGTAATCTCCCAGTTTTGTTTCGCCGTTTTCTTTGAAAACAACTGACAATTCTTGCCCTTTAACATAGAAATAATATGTGTTGTTATATAAAGTGAATGTTAATGCGGTTTTTTCAAGTGCATCAATTTTTAGGGTGAATAGACCAGATTTTGTAACAGAATATTGCGAATTATCTTGTGCGTTAAACATAATATATTCACGATATTGAGGACCATTTCCAGTCGTTTGCTCACTATCCGTTACATTTACCCAAATATAACTTAACAAATCTATTGTTTGTGGGGTTGAAATGATTAATGGATTTGTGTTTGAAATAAATATTTCAACGCCGTTTTCTTTATATTTTGTTTGAACATTTATAGATGTTACTTTTAATAAATAGTAATAATTATAATCTTTCCCATCACTATTTGTTATTATAACTTTCATGCAATAATAACAATCGTCAACTATTCCTGTTTGATTTGTTGAAATAGAAATTGCATAACCAGAAGAAACTGCGTTAAATTCTATTGTGTGCTTTTTGTCTGTGCCTGAACTAAATATTGTTTCATTCAAATTATCTGGCACATTTGTTAATGCTCCGCTAAAATCAATGTCAAAACTAAATTTAGTTCCGGTTGATAGTTCAATTTGTTTATTTTCTCCAATTATATTTTCATTATCACCGGTTGTGCCAACAAAACTTAAAAGTGAACTGTTTGAAGAAACTTCGTGTGAACTTGGTGAGTAAACTTGAGCATATTTTGCATCTTTTTCATATTCAAATGCAATGTTTAATTCTGGTTTTAGGCAAATATAAGCCTCGGCATTATAAATGCTATTCACGCAATAATCAATGGTTAAGAAAACATAATCAACAAGCATACTGTTGTTAAATGAGAAACTATATGGTAAACCTTTTGTTTCGGGTTTTGATATCGAAAGCAACATTCCATTTGGTAAAGTTACTTTTGATTTCTCATTTTTATCAATAATCAAATTTTGCAAATTTCTTTGGAAACTTAAAACAACTGTTGGGTGCATTTTTCCAATAAAGCCTTCGGAAAATTCCACTTCCGTCAAACTCAAATCTTCGCCACCACTAATTGTTGGTTTTAACTGATAATTTGAAGTGCTATCAAGAATATAATATTCTTTTCCTTCTGCTTCAACAGTGTTTCCAGCAAAACTAACATCAATTTTAATTAAATTTATTGTTAAATTAATATAACTATCTCTTAAACTTTCAACAGTATATTCACTTGATGTTATGCTTAAATAACCTTTAAGTTGAAGAGTTATTGCATCTAATTTGCTTGAAGTTTCAAGCACACACCTGTTGCCGTCTTTAAATTTTAATTTTGCATAGCAAATTCCATTTTTGTTTATCAAAATTTCATTTGTGTTTTTGTTTGTAGTATAAGTATAGTCAAGGCTATCAGAATTTCTTATTTCAGCCACTTCAAAATCTGGATTTTTATCTTTTCCGTTTAAAATAAATTTTGCAAATTGCGACAAATCATATTCTTGGTCGCCAACATAAATGTTTTGGCTAGAATTATTTCCAATCATTGCTGCGGTTGAAATATAAAAACTTATTATTCTTAAAGTGCTTGATGAATCTTCTAAAACTTTTGTTCCTTCAATAAAAGCAATAACACTAAAAGTTGTATCGCTTTCAACAGAACTTGGAATAATAATTTCTCCGCTAACAGAATTCAAAATTGCAACAACAACTGAATTTTGTTTTAGAGTGTAAACCCCGTTGCTTTCAGAAACATTGTCGCCTTCCCCAACATTAAATTTATAATTTAAAGTTAGATATTTTTGATTTTTTCCATTTTCATCTGTTACAAAGCAAGAAACATATCTTGAAACTTTTGTATCTGGATAAACATTAAAGTTTGTTCCGTCCGAGAATTGTGCCTCAACAGCAGAAATAATTATAGACGCTTGCAAGTTTCCAAATTTAACTTCAAAACTATTTTCGCCTTGCACAAGTTCAGTGCTTTCGCCTGTTATTTCAATTTTTTGTCTTATTTCTTCGCTTGCTATAACATTGCCAGCAGTATCTTCAATTTGAACCAATGCCAAAAGTTCACTTTTTGATAAACTTTGTCCAACAAAATAGATGTCGGAACTTTGTTTTATAATAAGTTTATAAACTTTGATATAGAAAGGAATTGTTGCAACAAGTTTGCCGTCATTCAATTTGAAAGTTAAATTAATTGTTGTATCTCTATCTTCTGTTGGAGTATAGTTATAGTTTGGTATTTCTGGTTCTTTTATAAATGATTTTAAACTGATATTTTGGTTTGAAGTGCTAATTTCAAAATAATCACTCAAATTGCTTTCAAAATTGTTTATCAAAATTTGATTTCCGTTATAAGTGTTGCCGTCATATTTTGGTGTGATTATCAATTTGTGCAAAATAAATTCCTTTGAAAGAGTTATTCCAACAAATCCACTTGTGTTAATTGTTACTTCAATGTTTATCTCTTTTTGTTCACCTTTATAATTTGAAACTCTAATTTTGTTGCTAAATGAGCCGTCAGAACTTGGAACATAAGAAACATCTTGGCAAGTTGAATTATCACTATTTGTAATTTTAATAGTAACTGCCAAATTGTTATCTTTTATTTTCTTCAAATTGTCTTCGTCAAAAATTTCATATTCTAGGTTTGAATATAATGTGTTTGTTCCTTCAAATGAAGCCTGTATTTTATTAAATGCAAAACCCGAAATCTCAAAAGTTCGGTTAAGCATTTTTATTTGCAAAGTGCAACTTAATAAAACATTTTTCACAATCAAAATTTTTGAATCTGACAAAATTGAATATTCTGCTTTTTCATCTTTAATTCCAACAAATGTGGCATTTTCAAATGCACTAGTTATGGTCTTATCTTTTAGTTCAAACAACTCACTAATTTTATAAGCCTTTGCGATTACCAATGCATCAGTTGTTTGTTCAATAATATTACCGTTAAGCACAATGCAAGTTTTTGTAATTTTAATGCTATTTAATGTGAAAATTAATGTACAAATAGTTTCAGTGCCATTCTCTTTTTTGTCCACATCAATCTTAATATATTTTTTAACATCTTGTGGGTCGCTTGTTTGAGTGTTCTCAACAGCCAACACAACAAAGTTTGCAATCAAATTTTGCTTGCCATCTAGTGTCAACGCGGTTTCGTTATTTTCCAATTCATTTTGAAGCAAATAAATGTCTGCATCTTTTATTGTTAATTCAGTCAACTTAAAGTTTAGTGCAAATTCAAAGTTCTCTCTTGTTTTTGATGTTCCATTAACTGTTGCCGTAATATTAGCAAACAGATTATCAATTTCAAAAACGTTTAAGTCTTGTGGGAATTCAAGATAATCAATTTTTTGAAGGCTTAAAGATGTTAAATTTGTTATTTCGGTTTTATTTTCATCATAAAATTTAACATTATAATTTTTAAGTTTTGTTGCACTATCCATGCTCAAAACAACTGTATTAATTGTTGCTTCGTTGCCGTCCGCACTTTCACTTGTGCTCGTGCTGTTTGGCTTTAATTTAAACAAATCGGTTAGTTTAATTGTTTCGCCGTTATTCAAAAGGTTATTATTATCGTTTTTTATGCCCCTAATTTGAGTTAAACTATAATTTGAATTTATAACGATATTCAAAATTCCTTCATAGGTTTTTGTTTCGCTTCCGTCTGTAATTTGAACATCGCAGTAAATTATATCAGTGTCACCCATAAACGAATTTGGTGCAATATAATCGCCTGTTATTTCTGTCTTTTCTTTATTTTTATTATCTTTATAAAATTTAATTGTTGGGTTACTAAATTCTGTTTCATCAATGTTGCCAGCATAGGCAGCGGTTGGTTTTTCTGAAGAATTATACCCTCGTGTCCAAAGATGAACATTTTTTTGCAAATCGGCAAGTTCTTTTGTTGCACCCGCATTCATTTCAACAGTATCCGTCCTAACAATTCTTTGTGGAATTATATAGAAGTTAAATGTTTTATAATCTTTTTCTTCATAATAACTAGGTTTGAAAGTTATTTGACAAATTGTATTTTCTTTTACATCAAAGAATTTGTTATCTGTTCTTGAATAAAGTTCGGTTGTTGTGTCTTTTAGAGTAGTTATTCCCCAAATTGATTGATTTTCAACTGAAAGGACATCAATCAAATTTTCATCACCAGTCATTGTCAAATAACCATTGGTTGTGCCACTTGTAATTAAATTAAACTCCACACCACCAATAACTTTTTCATATTCTGTGCTGTTTATTGTTATTTTGTTGTTATCATTTATGTTTTGGGTGATTTTAAAGCCGTTTGGCTCTTTTACGCTTAAAGACAAAGTTTGAGATTTTACTTGTTGATTTCCTTCAATCAAAGCATAAACATAAAATTGTAAATTTCCACACAACTTATGTGGATAAATTGTTATTTTATTATTTTTTAAATCTCCTATTGTCAAATTTTCTTTAACAACAATTTCAACTTTTCCATTTCCTGTTGGCTCGCCTTTCTCACCTTTAGAATAAGTAGTAACAACAATATCATCACTTAAAATTTCAAAGTATAGTCTGGTTGAATCCGTGCCACCTTCAACATTAAGTGTAAGTTCCCAACTTGCCACAGCAGAATTAGTGTTTGTTGAAGGAGCAAATGCTATTTTGCCATCAGCCCCCGTAACAGTAAAATCTAAACTTGCAGTGTTTTCAGGTTTCAATTCAACTTGCCTATCGTCAAAAGAAATGCTTTTAACATCATTATTTCCAACAATTAAGTCAAATTGAGTTAAATTTTCATTTACACCGCCCATGTTAACAGGTTCGTTATTAAACAAGATTGAAATTATTCCACGCCCTTGTTTAACAGCAGTTATGCTAATTGAACATTTACCTTTACCATCTTCTTCTGAAACAACAGGGTTTCCCACTGAAATCAAATCATTTGAAGAAGAGTTTAATTTGAATAATCCCGCATCAATAGCCTTTTCAAGCCCACTTGGATTTGTAACAATAAAACTAATTGTTAAAGTTTCGCCTTTGTTTACTGAAATAGTTTTGTTACCTGATTGTTCGTCAAAATTTGGCTCGAAAGTAAAATCCGAAAAAGTAATGTTTTGTGAAAGGATAATTCTCAAATTATCAGTTTGGTCACCTGTGCTTTTAGTATATTTTGTGTTGTCAGTTTCATCAAAATAATATTCAACAACTTTAATTTTGTTTCCGTTTGCATCTAATATTTCTTTTATTTCTTTTGTTTCATTGTCTTGAACTTCTTCCGTTTGATATTCATAATCACCAGTGTCGCTAATTTTATATTTATATTCAAACATTTTTGCATATATATCAAATTCTATTGTGCTGTTAATATCAATTCCTGTATTTAGTTTTACATATTGACCATTATCGTCTTCTTCATACGCAAAATATGTTTCACCGCCAGAATCACCCGACGTTTTTTGTTTTAATGAATATAATTGAATTTCTGGATTTATTCCATCATAATAATCTTTGCAAACCAAATAAACCGAATCTGTTTCTAAATTTTTTCTAACAAAATATTTAACTTTGTTAAAAGTTTGAGAAGATTTTGGATTTGTGAACAAATCAGCATCTTTCAAATTTAAAAGTTTATCTTTTGAAATATATAAAAGGTTTTCATCATTTTCATAATTTTTTGTTGCACTAATGCCAAATTGAGCCATTATTTTTGAAACATTAAATGAAATGTTTTCTTCAACTTTATTTGTTTTTAAACTAATTTTGATATATGCATAAAAAGCGTTTTTACCTTCGTCATTTTCTCCGCCACATTCATAGTCACTTTCATTAAATTCAAGTTTAGAATCTGCAATTCGGGCAACCAAATAAATATCTTGTGAAGTGTAGGCGTCAACCCTTATCATGAAATTAAATGGGTTGATATTTTTAAATATGGTTAAATGTTCAGTTATAACAACATTTTGATTAATTTCTTTTTCTGAAGTTAAGCCATATTTTTGCGGATTAATATAAACTTTTCCGCCTTTCATTATGCCTTCAAACAGTTGAATATCTTGAAGCCTATAATCAAGGTTAACATTTCCAAAATCAGCCCCTGCTGGTTTTTGCAAATTAATGTTAAGGTCAAGCATATTGTCATTTGCTGAATATTCACCATTAAATGCATATTTGTATGATTTGAAAACTTCAAGTGGATTTTGAGATAAATCTGTTTTTGCTGTAATGCCAGCAACTTCAATATCTTTTGCAGTAAATGTATCTCCTTTTACTATACACAATTTTTCAAGTTGAGTAAGTTCATCACTGTCAGGTTCTCGGTTTATTAGTTGATTTGTGTATAATGCATTTACTTCGGCATTCTCTTTATATGTTTTTGCAATATATGTTGTTATTGTAAAAGTGCCTGGTTTGTGAACCACAACTTCACCAGTTAAAGCATTAACTGAAGCAATTTCTGGTGCACTTGAATAGTATAAAATTTGTTTTTTAAAATAATTTTGTCCATAAACAGAATAGAACACATTTTTATATTCTTCTTCTGGTGCATTTAATGCGTTTTGTGGAAAAATGTTTTCTTTTGGAACACTTATAACAAAAGTATGTCCTGGATAAATTTTGTCTGTGTCAAAATTGTTTGACGCATTTATTATTTTTGTTGAAATGCTTTGAACCGCACTTTCAATGAAAATTTTTGTTTCGTCAGCAAGTTGAGTTTCGTCTTGGACGGCACGCAAAACAAAAACTCGTCCAGCACCTTTGTTGTATGAATAAATTCCGCCTCGATTTTTATCTTCTTCTTTTTCTTGCAAAATTTCAAACATTAGCGGAGAGCCAACTTTGTTGTTTTCACTATATGTAACAAAAGAAGTTCCACCCGACAAAGTTATGTCAAGTTTGGTTGCATCTTCATTTGTTTGAA
This sequence comes from uncultured Clostridia bacterium, assembly GCA_934757845.1. Lineage (GTDB taxonomy): Bacteria > Bacillota > Clostridia > Christensenellales > UBA1242 > UBA7868. Next base: position 159,635 of record CAKVLQ010000001.1, on the reverse strand, counting down.
TTAATTTTACCGTTTCAAAAATTTCACCAGTTGTTTTGTTTTTATATCCAACAACAATTTTATTTACACCATCAAAATCAACAGAGTCGCCCGTCAAAACATAGGCTGCTTGTTCAAACTTCATGCCAAGAAGGTCAACAACTTTTTCTTTGAAACCTCCACACAAAGCATAGATACCCAAACTTACGCCCAAAAACCCAAAAACCGATGCCGTAAAAATGCCTATTGTTTTGAACAATCGCTTTGCAAAACTAACTTTCTTTTTTTTCTTTTTTACTGTTTTTTTAACCGCTTTTTTCATACAACAAAATCCTTTAATTTATTTTATACTAAATTACTTAAATTATAAAAATAAACTCATTTTTTGTCAAACAAATAACATTGTTTTTTTATTGGCAAGTCTTTAATAAAGCAAAAGAAACAAAAAAAAGAATTTGCAAAATTTGTAAATTTTTTTGTTTTTTATGTTGTTAAAGTTTATCAAAATTTCAAATTAACATTTATTCATATTTGCAAGCAATAATTTATTTTAAAAAATCAATTCAAAAATAACAGTTTTTGAGCAAAAAATCATTGTTTTTTATTGTTTTTAAGCATAAATCAACTGATTATATTAGTTTTTATGGTAAAAATTTATGCATAAAAAATTTATTAAAAATTAAAAAATTAATATAAAAATTAAAAGAAAATTTCAAATTAAAAATAAAAAAATCTAAAAAAATAACATACAAAAAATTTATCAAAATTTTGTTAACAAAAAAACGGAAGTATTTCCGTTTTTATTTTGATTTTAATTTTTATAAAATAACTTTTTCAAATTTCGTTTTTTTATTTCTATTTTAATAACCCTTTTAATAACTTATCGTTTTTTATTTTTTTTGAAATTATTTTTACTGTTTGATTTTGAATTTTTAAAATTTTTTGAATTAGTTTTAAAATTATTTTTATTTTCTATTTTTTTATGCTCTTTTGAATTTCTTTTTGAAAATTCTTTTTTAATTTCTTTTTGTTTTGTTTTTTTATCAAAAGATTTTTTATCACGATTAAAATTTTTATTTTTTGATTTTAAATCTTTTGGATTTTTATCAAAATCAAAATTTTCCGATTTGGTTTTAACAAAAATTGTTTGATTTGTTTTATCATCTTTTTTAACTTTAAGTTCAACAAGATTATAACCCTTTAAGTTTTCAAGCATAAATTCAAGTTGTTTTTGTGAATTGATTAACGAAAGCGAAACTCCACTTTTGCCAGCCCTGGCAGTTCGCCCAATTCGGTGAATATAACTATCAATCACTTCGGGCATATCATAATTTATAACATAATCAACATTTTCAATATCAAGACCTCTGCTTGCAACATCGGTGGCAATCAAAACATTGTTTTTTGATGATTTAAAGTTTTGAATAACTTTTTTTCGCTGTTTTAAATCTAAATCACCATTAATAAATTCGCCCGCAATTTCTTTATCCAAAAGTTTTTTGCAAAGTTCTTCTGCCATTTTTTTTGTGTTAACAAAAATAATAACTTTTTCATGAAAAAGTGTTCGTAAAAATTTTGTTAAAGTCTCAAATTTTCCTTTTTTTAGGCACAAGATATAACATTGTGAAATACTTTCAACAATCTTATTATCTTTTGTCATTTCAATAATTTGCGGATTAATCAAAAAATTGCTTGCAAGTTCTTTAACTTTATCACTAAATGTAGCACTTAACATAAAAGTTTGTTTTCGTTTAGGACACGCTTTTTCAATTTTTTTTATGTCTTCAATAAATCCCATATCAAGCATCACATCGGCTTCATCTAAAACCAAAAATTTTAGTTTGTGAAGTTTTAGTGTTCGTCTTTCAATATGGTCAATAAGCCTTCCAGTTGTTCCAACAACAATATTTGCAGATTTTAAAGCATAGCGTTGTCGCGTAAAATCACTTCCGCCAAAAACAGCACACACATTCAAATTTAAATTTTTGCAATAATCACTTAAAACATTTTTAATTTGGATTGCAAGTTCTTTTGTAGGTGCACAAATTAAAGCCTGAACTCCGTCATTTTCAACCAAATTTAATATAGGAAGTGAATACGCCAAAGTTTTTCCGCTTCCCGTTTCACTTTTGCACAAAATGTCTAAACCTTCAAGGGCTATTGGTATAAATTTTTGTTGAACAGCAGTTAAGTTATCAAAGTTTTGGCTTTTTAAAGTTTCTAATATTTTTTCATTCAATTTTAATTCGTTAAATTTCATTTTTCACCTGTTTTTTATAGATTTTGTGTTGTTTTAGTTAATTTTTTAAGAATTTTTTTCTTATTTTTTAGATTTTATTTTTTTTATTTAATGCGTAGGCTAGAGAGCAAAAATTTATTTTGTGCATTGAGCCACAAAGCATATACTATTTAATTTATATATTTCTGGAAGTGCTTGATTTTTCAAGCAAAATTGCTTTTACATTACATAATTTATATTTTTATCAAAATAGCACAAAATATAAATATGTATTTTAATTATCACGCAAAAGCAAAGAATTTAATAAAAAAGGGCGAACTTTCTTATTATACTATTGTTGATAACTATAACGGAATAAGTCCAGCCCTTGTTTTGTATTTTAAAAACCACAAGCCAATGCCAATAAGACAAAATAGGTTTGAAGAATATCTTAAACTTTTGGAAAGTGAAAATTATTTAAAAATCAGTTAATAAGATTTTTTCAGTTTTAATGTCACTTTCTTTTCCGTGTCCGCAAAAAAGTTTTATGTTTTCGTCTAAACAAAATATTTTGTTTTTAATAGAATCTTTAATTTCTTCAAAATTACCCGAAAACAAATCCGTTCTTCCATAACTTCCGCCTGCAAAAATTGTGTCGCCACAAAACAAATTATCATCAATCAAAAAACACATTGAGCCCTTTGTATGTCCGCTGGTTAGCAAACATTTAATTTCAAAGTTTGAAATTTTCAAAGTATCACCGTCTTCAAGCAAAAAATCAGGAACAAAAAACATACTTGGTCTTAATCCTAACATCTTTGGTTTTTCTTTCAAAATTTCCCCGTCAAGCCTTGAAACATAACATTTAATTCCGTGTTGTTGAAGTTGTTTGCAAGCCCCAACATGATCAAAATGTCCATGCGTGATTAATGCACACAAAATTTTTAAATTGTTTTGACTAGCAAAATTAATAATTTCTTCCGCATCACACGCAGGGTCAATCACTAAACATTCGTTATTTTTAATCACAAAATAGCAATTTGTTTGCATAACTCCAAGCACTAATTTTTTAATTACCATAAAAACTCCTAGTTTTGAGAAATGTATTCATCATAAGAAATTGATTTGTCAAATTCTTTTTTGTTGTTAATAACAATAATTCGATTTGCAACAGTTGACAAAATTTCTTGGTCGCTTGTTGTAAATAACATACAACCTTTAAAGTTTTTCATTCCATTATTAAGAGATTGTATGCTTTCTAGGTCAAGGTGATTAATTGGTTCGTCAAGCAACAAAACATTTCCGCCTTCAAGCATCATTTTTGAAAACATACATCTAACTTTTTCTCCACCACTTAAAACATTTGCCTTTTTAATTGCTTCTTCACCCGAAAATAGCATTCGTCCAAGCCAACTTCGAAGATAAGTTATATCTTTTTCTTTTGAAAATTGGCTTAACCAATCTGTTAGCATAAGGTCGTTGTCAAACAAGTTATCATAATTTTTTGGAAGATAAGAATAAGTTATTGTTTTTCCCCACACAACTTTTCCACTATAATCTTGGTCTTTGCCCGCCAAAATATCAAATAGAGACGAAATTGTTGTGCTTTGTTCACTAAAAAATGCAATTTTATCGCCTTTTAGCACAGTAAAACTAACATTTTCAAACACGCCTTTTTTGGTTAGGTTTTCAACTGTCAAAACTTCGTTTCCAATATCTCGTTCAAATTTAAAATCAATATATGGATATCTTCGGCTTGATGGTTTTATATCTTCAATGGTTAGTTTTTCAAGTTCTTTTTTTCGTGAAGTTGCCTGCCTAGACTTGCTTGCATTTGCACTAAATCTTGCAATAAAGTCTTGAAGTTCTTTGGCTCTTGCTTCGGCTTTTTTGTTGGCTTCTTTTTGTTGACGCAAAATAAGTTGACTGGTTTCATACCAAAAATCATAGTTTCCAACAAACATTGTTATTTTTCCATAATCAACATCGCAAATATGAGTGCAAACCTTATTCAAAAAGTGTCTATTATGTGAAACCGTGATTATTGTGTTTGGAAAATCAATTAAATAATCTTCAAGCCAATTTATTGTTTTTGCATCAAGGTTGTTTGTTGGCTCGTCCAGAATCAACACATCAGGGTTAAAAAATAGTGCTTGGGCAAGCAAAACTTTAACCTTAATTTTGCCGTCAAGTTCGCCCATACGCGTTCCAAAAAGTTCACGACTAACACCAATCAAATCAAGCAAACTTTCGGCTTCACTTTCGGCTTCCCAACCATTTAGGTCCAAAAATTCTTGTTCAAGTTCGCCCGCTTTAATTCCATCTTCTTCCGAAAAATCAGCCTTGTTATAAAGTGCTTCTTTTTCGTTCATAATTTCAACCAATCTTTTATGTCCAAGCAAAACTGTTTCCAAAACTGTTTTGTCATTAAAAGCATTTTGGTTTTGGTTCAAAACACTCATTCTTTCATTTTTGTCCAAAACAATTTCACCTTTTGTGGTTTCAATTTCGCCAGATAAAAGTTTCAAAAATGTGCTTTTCCCTGCACCATTTGCTCCAATAATGCCATAGCAGTTTCCTTTTGTAAATTTCAAATTAACATCTTGAAACAACTTTTTGTTGCCAACAGTTAAACTAACATCAATCGCTTGTATCATAAATCTTCTCCTAAAAATTAATTATAGCAAAATTTTTGCTTATTAGTCAATAATAAATCTAACTTAAAAAACAAAAAAAATAGAACAAAAGTTCTATTTATCTTAAAACGCTTAACAAATTAAACAAATTTTTTTCTTTTGCTGATTTGTATGAAAAGAAAATGTCAACAAGTGGCCAAATTCCAAAAGTTAGCCAACCAAACAAAAGTTTGCAAACCCCAAGACCTGTGTCGCCAATCAAAAATCTATCAACACCAAGACTACCCAAAAAGATTGAACAAATTAAAACAATCATTGGATTGTAAGTTTTAACCATCATCAAATTGTCCATACTTTTGTCATCTGCTCTTTCCAAACTTCGTTTAAAATTAAGTTTTTGTTCGTCAGGAATAAGGTCTTGATATTGCATAAATGTTAAATCAACATTATTTTTTTCCATAATTATCTCCTTAAAATTATACTATAATTATTGTAATTATATGATTACAATCTTTTAATGTCAAGTGTTTGAAAAATTTTTGGTTAAATTTTTTAAAACTATTATATTTTCTTTATTTTTTTTAAAAAATTAGATAAAATATATAAAAAAATAAAGGAGATTTTATGAGTAAAGTTGTATTGATAGGTTGTGGAAATGTTGGCATGAGTTATGCTTACAGTTTGGTTAATCAAAAAACAAGAGTTAGTGAACTTGTTTTGTGCGACCTTAACAAAGAAAAGTGTGAAGGAGAAGCACTTGACCTTATGCACGCAATAAGTTTTTCACCAAACAAAATGAAAATTTATGCTGGAGATTATAAAGATTGTGCTAATGCTGATATTGTTTGCATTTGTGCTGGAAGAAATCAAAACGAGGGCGAAACAAGGCTTGATTTGGTTAAAAAAAATTATGAAGTTTTTAAAAGTATAATTTCAGAAATTAACAAAACCAATTTTTGTGGAATTTATTTAATTGCAACAAATCCACTTGATGTTATGACGCAAATAACGCAAAAATTAAGTGGTTTTGACAAAAGCAAAGTTATTGGAAGTGGAACAATTTTGGACACTGCGAGATTACGCTTTTTGATAAGTGAAAAACTTGGTATTAACACAAAAAGCATTCATGGTTATGTTATTGGAGAACATGGCGACAGTGAATTTATACCTTGGAATAACACACAAATCGGTCTTGACAAAGCAAACAAATTTTTAACAAAAGACGAAATGAGCAAAATCACTTATGATGTTAGAAATTCCGCTTATGATATTATAAACAAAAAAGGCAACACAAGTTATGGCATTGGAATTTGCCTTGCAAAAATCACAAATGCTATATTAGACGACAGCCACAAAATTTTTACAGTGTCATCTTTCAACAAACAATTTGGATTGTATATTGGACAACCTTCAATTTTGTCAAAAAAAGGTATTGAAAAAGTTTTAGATTTGAATTTGAACGATGATGACAAAATGAAATTTGAAGAAAGCGTTAACGCAATTCAAGCAGTTTTAAATAAAATAAATTAATTTTTATTATATTTTTTGCCAATTTTTAAGAAAAAAAATAAACGGAAATATATTTTACCATAAAAACAAATAGTGGAGAAAAACAAAAAAGATGCAGTTTTTAAGCAATCTTAAATAAAGATTGCTTATTTAAAAGCATCTTTTTTGTTATCATTTTATTTTTTATAAATCTAATTTCCCTTGATTAAAATGAATGTTTAATTAAACATTAGTTCAAATTAGCATAAATTGATATTTATAATTGATTTTTGTCCAACATTTGTTAATATGAAAATATTTTTATTTGCTAATATGTGCAATCAAATCAAGTGTTTTGTTTGAATATCCCCACTCGTTGTCATACCAAGCAACAAGTTTAACAAAATTTGAATTTAGCATAATTCCTGCTTTTGCATCAAAAATTGAAGTTCGCTTGTCATGAATAAAATCAGACGACACAACAGGTTTATCAGTATATCCCAAAATGCCTTTCATTTCGGACATTGACGCACGCTTAATTTCTTCACAAATTTCTTCATAAGTTGTTGCTTTTTCAAGCCTTACAGTTAAATCTACAACCGAAACATCAAGCGTTGGAACTCTAAAACTCATTCCTGTTAATTTTCCGTCCATTTGTGGAATAACTTGACCAACGGCTTTTGCAGCACCTGTTGAAGAAGGAATTATGTTATAACTTGCTGCTCTACCACCACGCCAATCTTTTTTTGAACTGCCGTCAACAGTAAGTTGAGTTGCGGTTGCTGAATGAACAGTGCTCATCAAGCCTTCAACAATTCCAAATTTGTTGTTTATAACTTTAACAAGTGGTGCCAAACAATTTGTTGTGCAACTTGCATTTGAAACAATTTCTTCACCTGCATATTTTTCTTCGTTAACACCCATAACAAACATAGGAACACCTTTTTTGCCTGGAGCTGTTATAACAACTTTTTTTGCCCCACCGATAATATGCTTTTTTGCATCTTCTAACGCCGTAAACTTGCCTGTTGCTTCGGCAATAACTTCTGCACCTAGTTTGTCCCAACCAATATTTTCTGGGTTAAGTTCGCTTACAAACGAAATTTCTTTTCCACCAACACAAATTTTACCATTTTGAACTGTTGCTGTATCTCTACTTTTCCCATGAATAGTGTCAAAGTTATACAAATAGCAAGCATATTCGATATCCAAAAATGGGTCGTTTATTGCAACAACTTCAACATTTTCATGCTCGCTCTCTTCCAAACTTGCCCTTAACATCAATCTTCCAATTCTTCCAAATCCATTAATTCCAATTTTAACTTTTTTCATAATTTTCTCCTTCTTTGTGCCATGGCACATTTTTTTATTTTTGTTATCATTATTTTAAATTTTTATTTTAAATTTCTAGGATTTAAACATTTTAATTCATCAACAACAAAAAGCCCGTCTTTTCTTATAAGTTTGTCGTCAAAATAAATTTCGCCACCGCCATAATCCTTTCGTTGTATTAAAACTAAATCCCAATGCACGGCACTTTTGTTTCCGTTATAGGCATCATCATAGGAAGCACCCGGCGTAAAATGAATAGAGCCCGTAATCTTTTCGTCAAACAAAATATCAGTTGTTGGATAAAGAATGTAAGGATTAAGCCCAAACGAAAATTCCCCAACATATCTTGCCCCTTCATCAATGTTAAATATACTTTCCAATTCTTTTTGATTTTTAGATTCGCATTTAACGATTTTTCCATTTTCAAACCAAAGTTTAACATTTTCAAACCTAACACCATTATAAATGCTGATTGTGTTATAATGAATAAATCCGTTAACACTGTTTTTTACTGGTGCAGTATAAACTTCGCCATCAGGAATATTCATTTCTCCCGCACATTTTATTGCAGGAATACCTTTTATTGAAAAGGTCAAATTAGTGTCTGGACCAATAATTTTAACTTTATCGGTTTTTTCCATCAAATTTTTTAAGTTTTCCATCGCCTTGTTCATTTTTGAATAGTCAAGGTTGCAAACATTAAAATAAAATTTTGAATATTCTTCCAAACTCATATCTGCTTGCTGGCTAAACCCAGGCGTTGGATATTTAAGAATTACCCATTTTGTTTTTGGAACACGAATATCGCTGTGAATTGGTTTTGAATAAAATTTTGAATATAAATTTTTATTTTCAATTTTAACATCTTTAAGTTCCGAAACATTATTAGTTGCTGATATTCCAATATATGCATTCATATCTTTCATTTTAGGTTGCATATATTTTGTCATTAGTTTCATATGCTCTTCACTTGTTCCAAGCAAAATTTGCCTTGTGATAAGCGGGTCGGAATAATTTACAAACGGATAACCACCCTTTGCATAAATCTCCTTAATCAAACTTAAAATCAAGTCAATACAAAGTGGATTTCCTTCAATCAAAACTTTTTCACCTTTTTGAAGTTTAATTGAATAGTTCACCAAATTTTTTGCAAGTTTTTCAATTTCTTTTTGAAACATCTTCTCTCCTTTTTCTTTTTCAATATTATTTTATCAAAATAACATAAAAATTAAAAATATAATTACCAAAATTTAGAAATTTATATCAAAATTGTTAAAATTGTTTTTTTATTTTTATTAATGTCTATATAATATATTTAAGGAGAAAAATATGTTAGTTAGTGGAAAAGAAATTTTGATTGAAGCAAAAAAGAATAATCGAGCAGTTGGTGCGTTTAATTTTACAAGTTTAGAACAACTTAAAGCAATTATTAAGGCTTGCAAACAAACTAATACAGGTTGCTTTTTGTCAACAAGTGAAAGTGCCATTGAGTTTTTGGGGTTAAACCACATTGTTTGCATGGTTAAAAACGAAGTTGAAAATTTAGACCTAAAATTTGCTCTTCACCTAGACCATGGAAAAAGTTATGAAATTTGTAAAAAGTGTGTTGATGCGGGTTATTCTTCGGTTATGATAGACGGAAGTTTGCTTGGTTTTGAACAAAATGTTGAGTTAACAAAAAAAGTATGTGAATATGCACATACCAAAAATGTTAGTGTTGAGGGCGAACTTGGCAAAATTCAAGGAATTGAAGACAACACAATAGGAAAAGAAAGCATTTTAACAACGCCCGAGGGTGCTATTGATTTTATAAAGCAAACAGGTGTTGATAGTTTGGCGATTTCTATTGGAACAAGTCATGGTGCTTACAAATTTAAAGGCGAAAGCAAACTTGAAATTGAACTTTTAAAACAAATCGACAAAAATACCAATCACTTCCCTCTTGTTCTTCATGGGGCAAGTTCGGTTAGCAGTGAATTGCTTGAAAATTTCAACAAATCGGGTGGAAACCTTGGAACTGCAAAAGGTGTTGATGATAAATCTATAAAACAAGCAATAAATGGCGGAATTTGCAAGGTTAATGTTGACACCGATTTAAGAATTGCTTTTACAACTGGAATAAGAAATGCTCTTTCAAACAAAAGTGAATTTTCTCCACGAAATTATTTACTGCCAGCAATTAACGAAATGACAAAAGAAGTTGTTAATCGAATAGAATTATTTAACAATAATTAATGATAATAAATTAAAAATAAATGTTTAATAATTTTTAATAAAATAAATACTATTTTTAATTAAAATATATATCTATTGCAAACAATTTAATTTTTATAAATAATCTTTTAAATTCACATTATTCAAAAAAAACCGCAAAATTTTAGCGGTTTTTTATTATTAAAATTATCTAATTTGTTCTTCAACCAATTTTTTTTGAGATGGTTCAATAGCGTCTTCTGTGATTTTTTTAACTTGCATAATTGAATAATCACTTGCCTTAAATTGAGTTAAAACACTTTTTGCTTTGTCAATATCAACAACAAGAGAACTTATATCTTTTTGTCCAACACACGCATCTTTATAATAAGACAAAACATTTTGAACATCTGAATAACTTATAATAGAAGTTTTACTTCGTTTTTCAGAATCTCTTATTGCTCTAAAAATTAAAGCACAAACTGGTGATTCAATTTCAAGAATATCACTATTTTTTGTCATAATCTTCCTCCACATTTTTTGCTATTTTTTCATAATTTTTAAAAGTTTTTTTGCCAGTGTAAAGTTCAATGTTATTTTCTTTAAGTTCTTCATTTGCTTGTTTTGCAATAACAACGCTCATAAGTTTTTTCAAATCGGCATTGGTAAATTTATCAGCACTTGCAAAATTTAGGTTGATTTTTATCGCTTCATTGCACAAACTTGGAATAGTAAGATTTTTTAAATTATCTTTGTAAGTTTGATAATATTCAAATGCTTTACCACTGAAACTTTCAACAACTTCACTTGCTTTTTCATCTCTAATTTTGTTTGCAAGAGTTAAATCTTTGTCATCAAGTCGTTCATTATCGCTTGCATAAGTTGTTTTTTTGTTTGATTTTTCAATAACTCTATAATTTAGGCGTTCACCAATAACACCTGCTTTTCCGTTTTGTCCAAAAACAGTTTTTTCAAAATATTTTTTAATTTTTCTTAAAACTGTTTCGTCTGCAAGGTCTTGAACTTTCTTTATTGTTTTAAACACAACTTTTTTGTCTTCTTTGTCTTCGTTTTCAGTTTGTTTCTCTTTTTCAGTTGTTTCTGTTTTTTCGGCTTTGTCTTCGCATTTTTCTTCTTGCTTGTCATTTTTTTGCTTACTATCTGCATCTTCGGCTTTGTTTTCTTGTTTTTCTGCTTTTTCTTCTTCACTACCATTTTTGGTTTGTTTGTCATCATCTTCTTCCGAATTTTCGTCAGCCAAACTCAAAACAGTGCCAATAGCATCACTTTGTGCAGTTTTGTTTGCAATTTTTTCTTTTTCGTCATCAGTGATTTTTGTTGTTTCATCAAATTGAGAGGTTTTATCTAGTTCTCCATCAATTTTGTCTTTTTCTTGTTCAAGTTTTTTATCATTTTCATCATTGATTTCAAGATTTTTATATCTTTCAAGATATTCTTCATAATATTTTTTATAAGCTTCACTTTTTCTTATAACTTCGTCCAAAAATTTGTTTGATTTTTGTTTTTTAATTTTTAAATGTCGTTTTATAACTGGTTTAACATATTTTGCCAAACTCTTTTTTGCATTTTCAATTTTTTTATTTTCAACGCTTGTTGGATTGTTATATTGAACTGCAAAAACCAAATCTTCAAGGTTTGTAATTTTGTCTGGATTTGCAATAACTGTGCCATTTTTGTCATAAATTTCTTTCAAATCATTTACTTCACGAATTTCATTTGCAGCCAAAATTTGTGAAACATTAACTTTAAGCCTATCTTCAATAAGTTGATTAATCCAATAATCATCGTTTGATTCTTTGCTTATTCTTAAAGTTCGCATTTTTAAGCACGCTTGTTCGGTTAAATCTCGTTCAATTTCAGCAAATAGTGGTGCTTCAAAAACAAATCTTGCCATAAAGATTGTTGAAAGTGTGCAAACAACATCTTTTATAGTTTCTTTTTGTTGTTTGAAAATATCAGAAACTTTTTCATCTCCATATTTTTTTACTAAACCTTTTGCGTTAAGATAATCATTATATTCATTTTTATCAAGCATTTTTTTTGCAAGATTTAGATTAATTTTTTTGCTTCCAACCAAAGTTTTTGCAACGCTATAAAGCATATTAATGCAAGAATCCATAGCACCAGAATATTTTTCCACTCTGATATTTCTTTTCAAAGCATTAATTGGATTTGCATGGTTTGAATAAATGATGTTATATTTATATTTTGATTTTATATGTTGTGCAATTTCGTTTGCTTTGTTTATTGCTTCTGTATTATTGTTAAATTTAACAAAAAGCGGAGTCATTTTTAATGTTTCTGTTTGAACATTCTCTTTATAATAACGATTTTCGCCATAAACTCTTGTAACTTGGTTAACAAGGTTTCGTGGTCCGCTTGCTCGTTTTTCAACAGTAGATTTCAAGTTTTCTTTGTCAAAATTAACATCATCGGTTGATTTTGCTTCGTTTTTGTTAACTTTTGTTAAAAACTCTTTAACACTTGAAGCAACAGCATTTAATGTTACATCACTATTTTTGCCATTCATTGCTTTTTTAACTTGTTTTGCAAAATCTTCAAGATTGCTATTGTTAGTTTTTTGAAGCAAATTTTTAAGTTCTTCGGCGTTAAAAATTGTTTTTAATGCAGTTATTGTTGTGTTTTTTGTTGATTTAAACAAGTCATTATTTTTGTTTAAAATGTCAAGACTAGAAAAAACACTATATGCCTTATTTGCAATTTTGTCTTTTTCTTTATAATCTTCTTCTGGAATAATTAATTCCAATTTTTGGTTGTTTGAATTATTATTTTTTTTCATTTTCCTATCCTTTTTGCATATTATATCACTATTTTATTACAATTTCAATAGGTAAATTAAAATTTTTTTTGGTTATATTGTTATAAATTTTTATTAGAATTTTCGTTTTGCATAGAATTTTTCATCAAACATCATTCTAATTTCGTCAAGGGCTTCAATATGCACTCTTGTTCTTGATGTTGGACTTGTTATCAAAAAGGCTTCACCACGCGCTGCGGTTGCTATTGCATTTTTTTCGTCATCGTTAATTCCGCCCGCATTCCTATACAAATCAACCAAATCGTTCATATCGTTCGCCGCCAATCCAAAAATCATTGAATATTGGCTGGCATTAATAATTGCGGTTGATTGTTTTGCAATTTCTTGGCTTCCAACAAAGTCTTTAATGTTCTGGGTTATGATAATTTGCATTCCGTCATATTTTCTTATTCTTTTTGCAAGAAGTTCCATAAAGTCTAGTGCTATTGGATATTTTTGGTCAATAAATGTATGTGCTTCATCGATTGCAATAATAATTTTTCTTCGGTTAGGGTCATTTTCACCAAAGTTATGAATTTTATTAAATTCTTTGTTTCTAATAATTTCGTTGTTCAAATATCTTATTACCAAAAGCATTTGAGCATTTGCCAAAACCATGTTTCGGTTTGCAAGCAAACTTCTAAACGCAAACACAACAAAGTTTTCTTTGGTTTCTAGTGTTGTTGGACCATTCCAAATATTTGCATTTCTTCCGCCTGTTGCAAATTTTTGAACATAAATTTCAATCTTTTTGTAAATTGAAAGCAGATATTCGTCTTTTTCAGTTTTAAGTTTTTCTTCAACCAATGCATAAAGGTCATCAAAAATTGGAAAGTCGTTTGGTGTTAATTTTGTCAAATCGGTTTTTGAAGTAATGTTTTTTCGTTTATACATTTCAATAACCAAACTGTTAACTTTTTCAAACGAGTCGCTATCCATTCCTTCAAAAATAACCCTAAAATATTGTTCCAAAAATTGAAGGTGGGCGTTATAGTCATCTTGCACATCAAGTGTGGTTGTTCGATATTCTTTTTCGTCTTTTCTTTCGTCTTCGTCTTCTTTAAGTGAAGGGGTTATATGGAAAGGATTAATACGACCTTGAAGACCAGAACCAACGTCAATAATTTGACCTTTCAAACTGTCAGTTAAAAAGTCGTATTCTTTTTCTGGGTCAAGAATAAATATTTTACTGTTATCTGCCGCCATGTTTGTTAAAAGAGTTTTTGTTGCAAATGATTTTCCGCCACCAGATTTTCCAATAATCATCATGTTAGAGTTAACACGCTCTGAATCACGCCTAAAAAAGTCTACAAATATGTTGCCATATTGTTCGTTATAGCCAAGATAGAAACCATCTTCGTCCATAACTGCACCACTAACAAACGGAAAGATTGCTGCCAAACTTGTGGTGTTTATTCCACGCTTTCCTTCTTTAATGTTATCAACTCTTGTTAAACTTGACGAAATAAAAGCATCAACTTGTCTTCCAAACATTTCAGAATATCTAAAACCTTGTTGTTTAAGTTGCGAACGAACTTCTTTTTTTCGTGAATCGTCAACCATAATAAACATATTGCAATTAAATAAGTTTTCGTTGCTGTTTTTAATTTCAACAAGCAAATTTCTTAATGTTTCCAAATGAGTTTGATTTTCAATTCGTTTGCTTTCTCTTGCCGAATAAGAAAGTTTTGTTTCCATTTCCATAAGGGCTTTATCAAGCATTTTTTCGGCATCAAAACGCTGAATTGGCTTAATTTTCATTGTAACTCTTGCACCTGGAATTGCAAACAAACTATATCCCCAAGCATTTGGCACTTGAAGTGGATAATCGGTTATGTTAAAAATTCTTTTTGCTTCGCCGTTTATTAATGTTTGGTTTGCCTTAAACTGAATTTTTTTTGGCAAACTCCATTCAACCAAACCTTCTTGCGAAAGATTGTCTGCTTCTTTAATGTCTATATCGCTGGTGTAATTTGCTTTCAAAAACACTGCCAAATCTTTGTTTTGAATTATTTTTGCGTGTATTGGAATTGCACTGTTAGTTAATTGTGTTGTAATTCCTTCACACACATCGTCAAGTGCTTGAAGGTTTTTGTCAAAAACAACAAAATAGAAGAAATCTCCAACAAAAGTTCGGCTTTCGTTAATTTGTGTCATCAAATTAATACGAGATTCAAAAATTTGATATCTTGCAACAGTTTCAGCTTCAGTAACTTCTCCACTGTCTAGTTGATTGTTTAAAGTTTCAAATTTTCGTTCATCATTTTCAATATAATGATCAAAAACTATTGGTTTTCTAACTTTTATTAAATTTGCTTCTTGGTCGGGATTAAGCCTTGAAAGAGCACCAGAAAAAGTGCGGATTAGCATATCTTGTTTTATTTCTTCTAGCATAAAAAATTCAAGAGGTTTTATTTCAATAACTTCGGCATAATATCCACCAAAGTCTACAAATTTTTCTTGATAAATTCTTTCGTAAGGAATAATTTGTTTAATGTCTTTATATCCTTTTTCTTTGTTTAAAGAATATTTCTTTGAATATGCCATAAACTTGAAAAGCAAAATAACCGAATAATAAAGCCTAACACCGTCAGTTACATTAATAAAAAGCATAACGGCAAGTGAAGCGTAACTTAATGAAATTATAACTTTATATGGTATGTTACTAACAATTAGCAAAATAAGCCCAGCAGCCAAAACTATCATCAAAATTAAGTCTATCAAGTTAAACCCATACGCAAGTTCAATTTTAACTTTGGTTCTTTTTGGAATATTATGAATCATATTTCCCCCTAAATTTGTTTTAACCTTTAAATAAAGCAAAACTATATTAAAAAATTTTTAAAACTTAAATTAACATTGTTTTGATATATATAATTATATTTTATACTAAATACATTTTTTTTACAAATAATTATCACAAAAAATAAAAAAACAACCAATTTTTGAAGGGTGCCCTATTGGACGCCCTTCATTTTTAGGTTGTTTTTTTGTTTTATTTTTTCTTGTTAAGTTTTTCTAGTTTGTTTTATTTTTTGTTTTTATTTTCAGCATCTTTCTTTGCTGTATATTTTGCAACAGCGTCTTTTTTCTCTTTTTTTGATGCCGATTTCGCTGTTTTATTAAATATTTCAGCAGCCTCCATTGCCTTATCCTGAGTTTTTTTAATTTTGTCAAGTTCTTGTTTTGACTTTTCAAATTCTTTTTTAGTCTGTTCTAATTTATCTTTATCCAATTCTCTAACAGCCATTTTTGCACTATTCCATTCAGACTTATGAGCGTTATATTCATTAATCTGCTTCATTCTTTCAGCATTTTCTAAATATTGAGCGTTTTGTTTCATATATTTTGCATATTTATCTTGATCAATATCTTTGTATTTTTCAGCCATTCGTTTATTAAAATTATAGTTTCTTGCATCACTTTCAAGAGATTTATCAGAATATAAATCTTTATATTTCTCATAAGTGCCAAGTATGCCTTCTTGCTTATCAATATAATTCTTCATGCCATCAACTTTTGTTTGTCGGCCATCAATTGTTGCCCAAGATTTTTCATTTTCCGCTTGCAATTTCATCATTTCATCGCCTGCTTCTTTGTGAGTGCTTTTTAATGCACGCTTTTCTGCACGCATCATTTTTGCTTTGTCGGACATCAAAAGTTTATGGTTCGCTTGTGCTTGTCCAGCAAGTCCACCAACAATTTTGCCTTTGTCTCTGCCATAAATTCCTGCACCTTGGATCATATTGTCAACTGGCGTTTTTGAAAGCAAACTGCTTGTTCCACCCGCAACGTCTTTTCCAAATTGTTTAGCAGCAGCACCAAGCCCCTGATATCTTGCAGTCATACCATATTGAACACCTTTGCCAATTGCTTGTGCACCCAATGAAAGTGGCAAAAAGCCTGTTCCGGCGGTTCTAAAAGCATTGCCCCACAAAGATTTGCCTTTGTCGGTTGATTCTGCAACCAATTCATTAATGCCAAACCATTTTGCAATTGAACTAGACAATCCATCGATTGTAAGCAAGCCAACAGCAACCATAAGCAAACTTGCAAAGAAGTTTATAATATTTGGAACACCTGGGAATTTAATTTTTTCAAACGCAGGATATATTGACAAGAAAATGTTATAAATTCCTATTGTAACAAATGCACTGCAAACATTTGCAATAAACATTTTTCGCCATTCGCCAAGTGCTTTGTCGTTAATTGGGCTCATAGCCACAACTGGTGGCGAAATTATGAACAAAATCACAACATAATATAACCTTTTAACAAGTCCGAATGTAATTGTTAACATTGCTTTTATCATGAAAAATATAACAATATACATCATGATGTAATTAATTTTGCTGTTGTCAAAGAACATTGTTGTTAAAGTTGAATCATCAAAACTAAATGTAAACTCACCTTGCTCTAACGCATAAGTGTAGCCCGCATCTGAACCGTCAGAGTTAAGCACACGATATTTTTTGTCAAGTGCCGTTTGTTTTGGAATTTTTGCATTGTTTTGGAACGCTTTTAAAATTTGGTCAACTTGAATTTCGTTATTGCTTCCACTTTTAAAATAATTTAAAATACCTTGATACTCAATAACATATTGTCCATTTTCTTGAATCTTGTTTCCATCTGCATCTGTTTTGTAAACAACTGCAAGGTTTGCATTAATCCATTTATTGTTATCGCCTTCATATCTATATTCATATCGAGTTGCGTTTGCAAATGCCGAACTTAAAACAAAACTCGTCATCGACCTGTTTGTGTCGCCTTTTGTTGCACCATCAATAGCCCGCAAAAGTGCGTTTCCAACAAATATCCCAAAAAATGCAACAACTGGAACTGCTATAAAGTTAAATAATGCTTTGAAAGCTGAATTAAAAATTTTTGTTTTGCTGTTACCATCTTTTCCGAACTCCCATTCTGTTTTCCAAACCGCAACAAATGTTACAATCAAAAGCAAAATTATGCCAAGAACCAAAAGCGAAATGAATAGATTTCGGACAATATCACTTCTTATCAAAATTTCAACTATATCACCCGTAACAGTTGAACTGTTTTCACTGCCATTTACAATTTGATTGCCATAAAGCATACCTTCTGTGTCAATTCCTGCCAATTTCTTAACCAAAATTTGACAAAAATCAACAATTTTGCATAGGCTGGTTAAAATCCAATATAAAATTCCATAAAAGAAATCTTTTATTCCTTGCAATATATCAATATTCAATAGCGACAAACTCATAACATTTTCCTTTTAATTATTTTTTCTTATTATAACAAAAAAATTTAAAAATGTATATAGTTTTTAAAAAAAATATAATTTTTTATAATATTAAAACTTATAATTTATAAAAAATTAGTTTTAATTTAATTAAAAAAAACAAAAAAAGTGCCAGTTTAAGGCACAATTTCAATAAGTTTATTGTCAAGCAAATCGCATGACGACAAAAAATAAGTAATTCCATTTTTGGTTGTTTTAAACTTATAGCCACTCAGATTTTTGTGAATATGTCCAAAAACAACAAAATTTACTTTATATTCTTCTAACAAATTTGTTAATTTTGTGCTTTGCTCATTTTGCAAAAAAGGTGGATAATGCATTAGGCAAATAACAATATCATTTTCTTGTCTAATTCTTTTCATAGATTCAAGAGAAAGTTTAAGCCTTTCAACTTCACGATTGAAAATTTTTTGATTTTCTTCTGTATCAAATTTCCCTTCGGGAATTATCCAACCCCTAGTTCCGCAAAAAACAAAATTTTCAATTTTTAATGCATCATTTTGAATTGCATAGAAATCTTTTGGAAGAACACTTCGAAGTGCTGTTATTCCTTGCCACCAATAATCATGGTTACCTTTAAGTAAAATTTTTTTGCCCGCAAGTTTTTCAAGTTCGTTTATATCTTCAACAGCATCTTCAAGTTTCATCGCCCAACTCAAATCTCCGCAAAGCAAAACAATATCGTCTTTTTCAACCTTTTTGTTCCAATCTTCTTTTATCTTTTCAAACGAACCTTCCCAAACAGGTCCAAAAATATCCATTGGCTTGTTGCTGTTTAAACTTAAATGCAAATCACTAATTGAAAAAATTTTCATAACTCTCCTTCAACCTAATTAAACCAAAATTGAGAACACCAAATTATATATTCCCGTTATAAGTTCAAGATTTCCGCTTTTAATTTTATAGTCGATATCCTTACACAAAACAAGCATTTCTTTAAGTCGTTTTGCCGAAACAAATGAAGTTTGCTCTTTAAGTTTTTTAACAGCAAATTCTTTAATTTCAAGCATTTTAGCCGTGTCAGCCAGAGAATCTTTGCTTATTTTTGCATAAAAACTTCGCCTAATGTGATTATAAATTAACCCCAAAATTGACGAAATATTTTTTTTGTTTTTGATAATATCGTCAACAATAAACAATGCTTTTTCGGCATCACGAGCAAACAAACTATTGGTTAATTCAAAAATTTGATATTCATCACTTTTTGAAACATTTTCGTCAACATCACTGCTGGTTATTTCTTTTTCATTAAACTTAAAACTTATAAGTTTATCAAGTTCAATGTCAATTTTGCTCATATAGCCATCACAATAATCAATTAATTTGTTAACAGCGTCTAGGTCAATTTCTAAATTTTTGTTTTTGCACGCTCTTAAAACAAAATTTTGCAAAATGCTTTTTTCAACCCTACTGCAATCAACAACACAAACATTTTCAATTTTTTCAAGTTCAGAAAAGCCCGAATTTTCACATTCGTCAATAACTAGAATTGTTGACGACAAAGGAGCAAGCATATATTTTTTTAAAAAATTAATAACTTCTTTCCCCTTAAATTGTTCAGTTTCTTTAATTATAATCAATTTTTTTTCACTTAAAAATGGAAGAGTTTCAAGTGATTTTTTTAGCGAACCCACATCTAAATTTTCACTTAAAAAAACTTGCAAATTAAAATCTGACAAATTTGGCACTACCACATTTTTTAAATTGTTTATGCACGAAGATTTTAAATAAATATCTTCTTTATCTTTTCCACAACTTAAAAAATAACAATTATAAATTTTTTGTCCTAAACTTTTTTTGAAATCTTTAAAAAGCATAATTTAATTTTTCCCCCAAAACAATTTTATCACAAAGTTTGTTTATATCAAAAACATTGATTTGTTTAAGATTTGTTTTATAACACAAAATATTGTCAAATAGCGTCAAACTATCCAAATATTTTTTGTCAACAATTTCAGTTTTTATATAATCTGCCGAAATACCATTTTCTTCAACAAATTTTGAAACTTGTTTGTTAAACTTATTACACAAAAACAAACTAAAATTTTCTTCTTCACAAAACACGCAAAAATAAACGCTTTTGGTCTGTTCGTTAATTTTGAATGCAAAATTTGAATAAGCCTGACCTTCATCGCTTGAAAAAATTATTTTTGTTTTGTTTAATTTGTCAAACAAAAATTTGACATCTTCATTATTCTCATTTTGTGGAATATATAAATTTTTTATTGAATAATCGTTGCAAATTTCACTAACTTCATTTTGAATTTCTTGACTATAAAACGGCATAATTAAAATATCAATATCAAAAATTTTAAGGTTAAACATATCTTTTTTAATCAAATTTATGTCATTTTTATCAAAATTTCCATTATTTATTAATGCTTTCTCATTAAAACTATTAGTTATTATGGTAAAGTTTTCACTATGCAAATTAATAATTAAATTGCTTTTAAATTGTTGCGGGCAAAATTGCAAAAGAACAGAAACCAGCAAAACAAGCACTAGCGAGAGTGCCGTAACAAGTTTTGTTTTTATCTTTAAATTTACAACTCCACTTAACAAAATTAGAATAAAATAGAAAAGCACGCTAGACAAAAGTGGCGATGCAAAAGTTTCAAATACACACTCCGAAACTGCTCCAAAACTTTTTGTTAAAAACACAACAAAGTTAAGCATCAAATCTATAATTTTGAATAAAAATCCAAATGGGAGAATTAGATTTATAATTACAAAAACAATAGATAGCATAAATATTAAACTAAAAATTGGCACAATAACAATGTTTGCAATAACTGATAAAAAACTCAATTTGTCAAAGTTATGAAACAAAATTGGAAAAGTTCCAAGTTGAGCGGATAATGTTACGCAAAAAGCACTTGTAATTTTGTTATTAAAATTAATTTTTTTAAAAAATTTTGTGAAAATTGGACAAAGTAAAATAATTCCAAAGCAAGCCGAAAAACTTAATTGAAAACCAACATCATAAACATAAAATGGTTTGAACAACAAAATTAAAATTCCCGCAAAACTAATAGACGATAAACTATCATATCTAAACTTACCGAAAGCATCGCATAGCGAAAATAAAATTGACATTATGCTTGCTCTTACCACGCTTGGCGAAAATCCGCAAAGATAGCAATAAAAACATAATATTATTGTTAAAACCAAAAAACTATATTTCTTTTTTACTTTAAACAAATTTAAAGCAAAATAAATCACAAGTCCCAAAAATCCAACGTGCAAACCTGAAACACACAAAAGATGTGCCGTCCCTGATATAGAAAATGCCTCTCTAATATTTTCGTCTATAACAGTTTTATCACCAAAAATTGATGCAAAAACAATAGCCGCATTATCATAACTTAAATTTTCAAAAAGCATATCTTCAACTTTTTGTCTGCAAATTTCGTCAAAATGCATTTTTCCAGAATTTACTACAACTTCATTTTTTGATGCATAACAATAATATTTCAAATCATTTTTGTAATAATAACTATTAAATTTCCCGTCTTTTATCAAATTGTTTGCAACCAAATTTGCACAAAAATTAAGATTATCGCCAACGCTTATGTTAAAAACTTCGTCATTAGAATAAAGTGTAAAGCCAATTTTTCCATCAACTTTTTCATTTTCATTTAATGTGCAGTTTTCAAGCAAACAATAGTAATATCCGCCCCTTTCGCTAACCATACTTACACGGGCAGAAACCATAACATCTTGCTTTTCTTCAATGTTTTTAACAAAAATTGTGTAATTTGCAATCCCCAGTAACAAAAAAGTAACAAATCCTATCAAAAAACATATAATGAATTTGTTAACAAATAACTTTTTTTGGTTTTTTGACAAAATTTTGGTTAAAACAAAAAATAATAATAGTCCCAGCGTTAAAACGCCCGCACAAACAAAAGCAATTATATTTTTTTGAAGAATATATAGCGAAAAAACAACGCCAACTATTGCGCCGATAAAAATTATCAAAAAGGCTCTAAAATTTATTATCTTTTGCATTTTTATTAATTATAACAAAATTTGCTAAACTTTTCAAAAAATATTGTAATCTTTTTTTAATTTATGATATAATAAAAGCGTTTTAAAAAAATATTAATTAAAATACTAACAAAAAATTTTAAATAAACAAAACAAGTTAAATAAACTTTTAAAACAAAAAAATTTAATATGCTCCCATAGTCAAGCGGTTAAGACGTCGCCCTCTCACGGCGAAGTCAGGGGTTCGATTCCCCTTGGGAGTACCACCATGAGCGAACTTCGCTCTTTTTTTACCCAAGGGCAATCGAACCCCCTATTTAGGTTCGACCCTTGTCGGGCAGACCGCAACAAGTTGCTCCCGCTCGCTTCCTAAAAACAACACACTGTGTTGTTTCCTTTACGGGCTCGCCCCCTTGGGAGTACCACCATGAGCGAACTCGCTCTTTTTTTTACCCAAGGGCAATCGCCCCCCCCCTATTTAGGTTCGACCCTATGCCCGCTAGACCGCAAACAAGTTGCTCCCGCAGAAGATACCTTTTGTTTTATACAATTTTATTTGCCATAAAAAATTCAAAAAGATTTAATTTTATAAAAAAAACACCTAAATTAATAGGTGCTTTTTTTGAAATTAATCTTTCATTTGATAATAACTTCCACTGTGTTGAGTTGCAGGAAATCTTTGACCTTGTTCAAGATAAACTTCTCCGCCACAGTTGCCATTTTCGTCATAGGCACAATAATTGCCAGTTTTTGGGCAAATTTCGCCTGGTTTATGTTTTTCCATATTATTTCCTCCCACAATTATGTTGTGAAAAAATTTTAAAATTATTTATAAAAATTTTTAATTTTTTTGTTAAATTTTTTCTGTTTTTGAATAATTTTGTAACAAATAATTTGACATATTATATTATTTATAATAAACTTGATTAATAATAAACATTAAATAACACAAATTAAAATTAAGGGTGGAAATTATGAAAAATAAAAAAATTTTAAATCAAAAAGCTAATCCATATATATATATATATATATTAGTCACAATTATTTTAACCTCTATAGGAATGATATCTTACGCATGGTTTACTGACAAAAAATCCTATACTGGAAATTTGGAAATGGGAACAGTTAACATTTCTGTTGATAATGGAACAGATAATCAAGATGTTACATTCAATATCTCACGTGCAATTGGCACATTAAGCGGAAAAGTTATGCCCGGAGACACTGTTTCTTGCAATGTTAGAATAAAAAATATTGGAACTGAACCATGTTATTATTTGGTTTGTTTTGTAAATGATAATGCGGTTTTATCATCAAGTTTTAATAAAGATTATTATTACAACACAACAAATCTAGACACTGAATCAAGCAATAACACAACTCAAAAACTTGGAAAACTTAACACCAGAGAAAATCAAACCGTTTCAGTAAAATTAGAAATTAGTCCAAATTTAGAAACTGGTGCAAACCAATCAACCGAAATAAATTGCACAATTTATGCAATTCAACAAGCAAATTTATCTGAAAGTAATGCTTATATTGAAATTCAAAAAATGAAAAGTGCTCAATACCCAACTTCTATCGTTATGAATCTTTATAATGAAGATGGCACTCCATCAGCAGGAAGCAATTCTATAACTTCACGTGTTGAAATTGCCTACACAGATTCTACAAAAAAACAATTTTATATTGATGCAAGCAAAATAAGTTCAAATTTAACAAACTCGGCAGGCGAACAATTATATTTTTACAGCACCGCATCATATAATTCAACGACATCAACAAGCAAATATATTGAAGATTCTCCACAAAGCAATATTGCATTGATGAATACTTCACTTTTAAGTAAAACCGACACAGCAACCACTTCATATCTTGCTAAATTATCAAAAGCTCAAAATTTTGATTTAACTTATGATTTGAATAACAAAATTATTTATGACACTCCTGATTATGGCTTAAGTCTTTATCCCGTTTTCTTATCACCAAACTATGGCAACACTGATACAACAAAAAATACCTATGTTAAGGGAACAACTCCTTATCTTATTATAAGCAAAGACAAATCAACCACTAATTTAGGCGAATTTCAAGCCCATACAAATCTTAAAGCAGTTATTATTCCAAACACTTTTTCAACAATAAATACTGGAACTTTTGATTCTTGTTCAAATTTAAAGTATGTTACCTTGCCAACTTCAAACTTAACAACTTTAGCTAGACAAGCATTTTCTAGATCCGGCATTGAAGAAATCTATTTGCCTGATTGCATCACAGCATTAAATAATACAACCGATAAACCAGGAGCATTTGCCGCTTGCACAAGTTTAAAATCAGCAAGACTTCCAAAAAATTGTTCAAATAGTTCTATAGCTTTTTATTCTTGTTCCAACCTAGAATTTGTTATTTGGGGCGAAAATATGGAGTCAGTTGATTATGCTTCTTTTAGAGGCTGTTTTAAATTAAATAACATAACTTTACCTAATACAATTAAAACAATTGGAGCACAGGCCTTTGCACAATGCACTAACTTAACAAATATTAATTTTAATACTAATCTTCAATTAATAGACCAACAAGCTTTTTACGGATGTTCAAATTTAAAATATGTTGACTTCCCAATTTCTTTAAAATCAATTGGCTTGAACGCTTTTAACAAAACAAATTTAACAGGCGCAATTGGAATACCTTATCAATGTGAAATTTTAAAAAATTCAAATAGTCCATTTTTGGGAATTGAAAATTTAACTTCCTTTTATATTAAAGACGCAAACAACAACATAATAACCGAAACTACATTTACTGGTGAAAATGGTGAAATAACTTATTTTACCAATGGTGATGGTTGCTTGTATAAAAAATTAGACGGGAACAATATTAGACTTGAGTTATTCCCTAGTGGATATACAAGCAAAGAATTCAAAATTGGCGCAAATGTTACAGAATTTAGAAGGTTTGAACTAGATAATTCTTTTAATGTGGAACGATTTATTGTTGATGAAAATAACGAATATTTTGAAAACGATTCTTATGGGGTTATTTATGTTAAAAAAGAAACATCTTATGACGGCAGAACTTTCACAAAAAATATGTTATTATCATGCCCTACTGGTGCAACATTCACTTCATACACAATGAAAGAAGGTATTTCAGGAATTTATTTATTTAGTGCACCAAAACTTGAACATCTAACAATTCCAACCAGCACAACTATGACAACTATCCCTGGATGTTGTTTTCAAGATGCCGAGAAGCTTAAAACAATTAATTCAAATATTGATGGTGTATTCGACTTATCTGGTCTTAATATAACAAAAATTGGATATAAAAGTTTTGAATATTGCTATGAACTTAAAGAAATGATACTTCCTGCTTCTTGTAATACAATAGAAAGTGGTGCTTTTAGGTATTCAGGAATTACCAAACTAACCACCTACTCAACAACAAAACTAACTTTAAGCAATACTCAAGGTTATATGACATCTGGAAATCTGCTTCAATATACAGGAAGATATGTTGAAAATGGAACAGAAAAATTTAAAGGCTTGCAACAACTTTGTATTGTTAATAGTTCATTAGCTACAGAATATCAAAATGATAGCGATTGGAGTGTTTATCTAAACAAAACTGATGGTGAAGATTATAAATTAACCATTTCAGTTATTGCTTAATATTTAACTTAACACAAATTTAAAAAGACATATTTTTCAAAAAAATATGTCTTTTTTTAATTTTCACTGATAATTGAAAAAATAAGAGCAGAATCTAATTTTGCTCTTATTCTTTATCTTAATAATTTTCTTTTCTAACTTCAAAGTATGATTGTGGGTGATTGCAAACTGGGCAAACTTCTGGTGCTTTTTTGCCAATAACAAGGTGTCCACAATTTCGGCATTCCCACATTGTTATTTCGCTTTTTTCAAAAACTTTTTGCATTTCAATGTTTTTTAGAAGTTTTAGATATCTTTCTTCATGTGCTTTTTCAATTTGTGCAACGGCACGGAATTTTTCTGCCAATTCGTTAAACCCTTCTTCTTCAGCGTCTTTGGCAAATTTTTCATACATATCAGTCCACTCAAAATTTTCACCATTTGCGGCTTTTGCCAAATTTTCAGCAGTTGAACCAAGTTCGCCAAGGGCTTTAAACCACATTTTTGCGTGTTCTTTTTCATTTTCTGCGGTTTTTAAAAATATTTCGGCAATTTGTTCAAAGCCTTCTTTTTTTGCAACTGATGCAAAATATGTATATTTATTCCGTGCTTGACTTTCCCCCGCAAATGCTGCTTGCAAATTTTTTTCGGTTTTTGTGTTGTGTAAATTCATAAAATTTTCTCCTATTGTTTGATATTTATTTTGATATTTATTTATTCTATTATATCACAAAATTATATTAATTTAAAATCAAATTTTTGCATTTCTTTTTTTGTTTTCATTTTTATATAGTTTATTAACATTACAAAAAAAAGCAAAGCGTCATTATAGATGCTTTGCTTTTTTAACCATAACCATTTTCCGCTATGCAAAAACCTAATTTTAAAAGTTTAAAAGTATTCTTATTTGTTTTTGTTCAAACAGCAGTTTTTGTATTTTTTGCCACTTCCGCAAGGGCAAAGTTCATTTCTTCCAACTTCTTGTTTGTGAACAACAGGTTTTGCTTTTCGTTCTCTTTCTTTTTGCTCAACAGCAATTTGAACTTTTGACAAGATTTTTTGTGAATCTTCCCTACTCATCAAACCAAGAGGAATATTAAGTTCATTTTTAACCAAGAATTTTGCAGTGTTTTCACGAATAGATTTAATCATGTTTTCAAACATATCATATCCTTCGTTTTTGTAGGCAATAAGTGGGTCTTGTCTTGTTGAAATTTCTTTTCTTAACATACTCATGCTGTCAATATGTTCAACCCAAGCCCTATCAACATTATTAAGCATCAAATTACGCTCAATGCTTGCAAAATCAATATCAAAGTTTTGTTTAAAACCTTCAATTTTAATTTCATATTGTTTGTGAATTTGTTTTAACAATTTCTCAATAATTTCATTAACTTCAAGTTCATCACACATTTGTTGTGTAACAAAATTTGTTCCTTGGGCAAAAATGCCTTCTTGTTCTAATATTCTGTTTAGTTTTTCAATATCCCATTTTTCTTGTGGAATGTCATCAGAAATAACTTCATTAACAAGATTTGAAATATATTCGTCAATCATGTCCAAAACTTCATCATGGACATCAGCACCATTAATAACTTTGTTTCTTTCGTTATAAATAATTGTTCGTTGTGCGTTCAAAACATCGTCATAGCCAATCAAATTTCGTCTTATTGCAAAGTTTGCTGCTTCAACACGCTTTTGAGCCATTTCAATTTGTTTTGAAATTAATTTCATGCTCATTATTGGTTCATTTTCGTCAAGTTTAAAAAATCTAACAATGCTTTTTAGTCTATCCCCGCCAAAAATTCTAACCAAATCATCTTCAAGAGAAACAAAGAAAGTGCTTTCACCTTTGTCGCCTTGACGGCCACTTCTTCCCCTTAACTGATTGTCAATACGTCTTGATTCGTGTCTTTCTGTTCCCAAAACGAACAATCCGCCCGCCTTAATAACTTCTTCTTTTTCAGCGTCAGTTTGCTCTTTAAATTGTGCATAAAATTTTTGATAAGTTTGTTTTGCATTGTTAACTTCGTCATTATCCGTTTCGGCAAAAGAAGTGCTTAAATTGATAAGTTCTTCACTAAAACCTTCGTTTCGCATTTTTTGTTTTGCCAAAAATTCAGCGTTTCCACCAAGCAAAATATCTGTTCCACGACCAGCCATGTTGGTTGCTATTGTAACAGCACCAAGTTTTCCGGCTTGTGCAATAATTTCACTTTCTTTGCCGTGGTTCTTTGCGTTCAAAACATTGTGTTTTATGCCGTTTTTTGTTAGTAAATTGCTGATTAATTCACTTTTATCAACTGTTGTTGTGCCAACAAGCACTGGTTGACCTTTTTTGTTTCTTTCAATAATTTCATTAACAACAGCATTAAATTTTGCTTGAACATTTGCAAAAACAACATCATTATTATCTTTTCGTTGAATTGGATTGTTTGTTGGAATTGTTACAACGTCTAGGTCATAAATTTTGTTAAATTCGGTTTCTTCAGTTTTTGCCGTTCCGGTCATACCGCTCAATTTTTTGTATAATCTAAAATAATTTTGATAAGTGATTGTTGCAACAGTCAAATTATCTTCATTAATTTCAACGCCTTCTTTTGCTTCTATTGCTTGATGAAGCCCATCAGAATAACGCCTTCCTTTCAAAACACGACCAGTAAATTCGTCAACAATCAAAATTTGACCTTCGTCAACAATATATTGGCTATCTTTTTCAAACAAATAATTTGCTTTTAATGCGTTTAAAATATAGTGGTTAAGTTCCATATTTTCAGAACTTGATAAATTTTCAATTTTAAAATATTTTTCGGCTTTGTCAATTCCTCTTTCAGTAAGCCTTGTTATTTTGTGTTCTTCGTCAACTTCAAAATCTGTGTCTTTAATAAGAGTTCTAACAAATTTTTGGCAAGTATAATATATTTCTCCGCCTTTAATTCCTTGCCCACCACTAATAATCAATGGAGTTCGTGCTTCATCAATCAAAATAGAGTCAACTTCGTCGACAATGGCAAAATTAAGCCCTCGTTGACAAAAATCTTCTTTTCGTTGAAGCATATTATCACGCAAATAGTCAAAACCCATTTCACTATTTGTTCCATAAGTTATATCTTGTGCATAAGCATATTTCTTTTCATCTTGACTCATTCCAGATAATGTTATACCAACTGAAATTCCCAAAAAGTTGAATATTTTGCCCATCCATTCGCTATCACGAGCAGCCAAATATTCGTTAACGGTTATAATATGCACGCCATCACCAGTTAAAGCATTTAGATATGCTGGCAATGTTTCAACCAAAGTTTTTCCTTCACCGGTTTTCATTTCGGCAATACGCCCTTGATGAAGTGCAATTCCACCCAAAATTTGAACATAAAAGTGTTTCATTTTCAAAACACGATAACTTGTTTCTCTTACCGTTGCAAAAGCTTCTGGCAAAATATCGTTCAATGTTTCGCCGTTCTTTAACCTTTCTTTAAATTCAACGGTTTTGTGTTTTAATTGTTCGTCAGTTAATTTTGAATATTCTTCGTCAAGAGCCACAACTTTGTTGGCAATAACTTTTAATTTTTTAATATTTCTTGAATTGTCTGATGCAAAAATGTAAGAAAATAGTCCCATTTATAATAATCTCCTAGATAAAAATATACTAAAATAAAACAAAAAAGTAAAGCAAAAAAAAGCACTAAAAAAATTTAGTGCAAAATATTTACAAAATTCATAATAAATTTGCCCATTTATCGTTAAGACAAAAATGGCTTTTGCAAGTACAATTTTGAAAATTTATTTCTTTGTTTTGTTAGTTAATAATTTTTCGGTTTGTTTAATAGAAAGTAAAAAATCTTTCTCAACTTGTGTTAATTCTTCAAATCCTTTTTCCCTATACTTTTCATATTCTCGCAAAGCCTTTGCTTTAGCTTCAATTTGGCTAACTTTTCCAGCATCATTTAATAAGGTTCTATGATTTATTGAAATAAAATCATCAAGTTGTTTCATCCAATCTTTCATATACATTGGTTTTTCTTCAATAGCTTGAATTTCAGCAATGTCAAAATATGCAGAAACCAAACGATTAAGCACAGCCAGTTCTTTTTCGCTCAAATAATTTTTGGCAACCAATACTTCATCTTTTGTGGGTCTTGTTCCTTTAAAATTTGTTAGTCCCATAAAAGGAAGTTCAGCATTAGCTCTTATTTCAATTAGCTCGCTAGCAGTATTTCCATGAGTAGCATAATGAAATTTGTTTTGCATAGCCTTAAAAAATTTTTGTGCTGTTTCGCTTTTTCCATCATAATCTATGCTTGTTGCAAACAAATCCAAAACTTGCCTATACATAACTTTTTCGGAAGAACGAATATCTCTAATTCTATCTAATAATTCTTTGAAATAATTGCCACCGCCAGTTTGTTTTAGCAAGTCGTCATTCATTGCAAAACCTTTGAGCAAATATTCTTTAAGCACTTTATTTGCCCAAATTCTAAATTGTGTGCCTCGAAGAGATTTAACTCTGTAACCAACAGAAATGATAACATCAAGGTTATAATAATTTGTTGGTTTGGTAGAAAATTCGGGATTTCCGAATTTTCTCATAGTATCGCCTTCAATCAGCTCCCCTTCTTCATAAATATTATTAATATGCTCATTTATAGTTGATTTTGCTTTATCAAACAACTCTGCCATTTGTGCTTGAGTTAGCCATACGGTATCATTTTCTAATTTGACATCAATTTTTGTTTTTCCATCAACGGTTGTATACATAATAAAAGAATTTTTGCTTTCTATAATTTCATTTGCCATAAGTTATCTCCTATGGTTTGATTATATCATAAGCTTATAAAATTTGCATTTAATTTAAACAATATTTCATTTTAAAGAAACAAGAAATAAGTTAAAATTCTAACAATAAGTAATTTTCTTTTGGAAATTAATGATTTTTATGCTATAATTGTGATTATTTTAAGGAGAAAATTATGCATTGGAGTGAAAAAATAGCATTAAAAGTGATTGAAAGAAATCCAAATAAAGAAGAATATGTTTGTGCAGCAGGTATAAGTCCATCAGGAAGTGTGCATGTTGGCAATTTTAGGGATATTGCAATACCTTATTTTGTGTGCAAAGCTCTTAAAAAACTTGGCAAGAAAGCAAAACTTTTGTTTTCGTGGGACGATTTTGATAGGTTAAGAAAAGTTCCTGTTAATGTTAGCAATTTTGTTAGTGGATTTGAAAAATATATTGGAATGCCTTATTCTCAAATTCCTTGCCCTTTTGACGAAAATGAAACTTATGCAAGTTATTTTGAAAAAGAATTTGAACAAGCACTTAAAGTTTTGGGAATTGATTATGAAGTTAGATATCAAACCAAAGAATATTTAAGCGGAAGATACGCAAAAAATGTTGCTTATGCTCTTGAAAAACGAAAAGATATTTATGACATTTTGATGAGTTTTAAAACACAAGAAGCCAACAATCAAGACCGTGAAAATTATTATCCTGTTAGTGTTTATTGCAGTGGTTGTTTTAAAGACGCAACAAAAGTTACAAATTATAACCCACAAACTCATGAACTTACTTATTATTGCCGTGAATGCGGAAAAGAAGAAACTGTTAATGTTTTGGAATATTACAGAATAAAACTTATTTGGAAAGTTGACTGGCCAATGCGTTGGAAAATGGAAAATGTTGACTTTGAAGCAGGTGGAATTGACCACGCAGCAAGCGGTGGAAGTTATGATGTTGACACAGTTTTAAGCCCACAAATTTGGTCTTATCCTGCCCCAGTTTTTCAAGGATATGGTTGGCTTGGCTTTCAAGGCGTAAGTTCTATGCATAGTTCAAGCGGAATTAATATAACACCAAATAATGCCCTAAAACTTTATGAACCAGAAATTTTGAGATGGTTGTTTTGCAAATATGAACCAAAAGATGCTTATAATTTTTATTTTGACGAAACAATTATTAGACACTATTCTGAATTTGATAAAAACCTTGCTCAATATCTTGACGGAACTTGTGATGAATTTGTTAAAGACCTGTTTGACCTTGTTTTGATTAAAAATGAAAACAAAGTAAAAACCCCATTTGGAACGATTGCTTCAATCGCCCCTATTGTTGATTTTAAACTTGACAAAGTTAAATATTGTCTTAATAAAGCAGGTGTAGAGTTTGAAGAAGATAGTTTTGATAGGCTAACCCGTGCGGAATATTGGATTAAAACTTATATGCCACAAAAAATGTATAAACTTTTGGATAGTTTTAATGCTGATTTTGCAAGTTCATTAACAGAAACGCAAAAAGAAGTTGTTAAAAAACTTTATAACTATTTAACTCAAAATGAAGTTAAAGAAAAAGAAGTTCAACAATATCTTTATGACATAATCAACAATCCAGAATTGTCTAAAAAAGAAAACATGGCTCTTCAACAATCTTATTTTAAAATATTCTATAACCTATTGTTTGGTAGAGATGACGGACCAAGACTTTATTTGTTCTTTAGCGCAGCAAACAAAGAAGATTATTTGAAACTCTTGAATGTTTAATTTATAAATTAATTATATTAAAAAAATGAAAATTTTATTTCACTAATAAAAAAGAGCAAACCTAAGGGCTAAGATAATTGAAACTAGCGAAAAAGACATAAGAAGATTAATTCTTATGTCTTTTTATTTAATTTAATCCTAGCGATATAGTTGCACGTTTCAAGGTTTCTTTTGCAACAATTTGAGCATGTTTTGCCCCATTTGTTAATATTTTTTTCAAACATTCTTCATTGTTATAATGTTTATATTTCGTTTGTATATCTGTCAATAATTCAGCAACAATATTAGCAACTTCTTTTTTGAATTCTCCATATCCTTTGCCGTTATATCTTTTTTCAATACTTTCAAAACTTTCGTTTGTAATCTTGCTCATTATACTCATAAGATTTGAAATGCCCGGTTGATTATCTTCATCAAAGTGAACTTTATTTAAGTTGTCTGTTTTAGCTGACATTATTTTCTTTTTTGCAACTTCAATATCGTCCATAAGAAAAATCGTTCCCTTATTTTCACCGCTGTCAGACTTATTCATTTTTTCTAATGGGTTTTGTAAATTTAATATTTTATTTCCAACAGGTGCTACATATACATCTGGCATTTCAAAGGTTTTACCATATCTTTTGTTAAATCTTTCAGCCAAATCGCGAGTAAGTTCAACGTGTTGCTGTTGGTCTTTGCCAACGGGGACTATCGCAGTATTATAAAGCAAAATATCTGCGACCATAAGTGTTGGATAAATAAATAAACCTGTATCAACTCCTTCTTTTGATTTTTGCTGAGATTTATACTTAAATTGCGTCATACGTGATAATTCACCCATTTTTGTTTGGAATGTCATTATAAATCCGAGTGTCCCATGCTCCAATACATCACTTTGTTTAAATATAGTTGTAATGTCCGGATTAACTCCACAAGCCAAATACATTGCTACAGCATCCATAACCGCACTTTTCAATTTACATGGTTCTATATAGCTTGTTATTGCGTGTAAATCTGCAAGAAAAATGTAACTATTGTATTGTTCTTGTCTATCTACAAAATTTTTAATTGCCCCCAAATAATTTCCTAATGTTAGATTACCGCTAGGTCTAACTCCTGTTAACATTGTTTTTTTCATAATATAAAATCTCCATAATTTAAAATAAAAAACCCGTTGATTATTTTGACAATCAAAACATACCAACGGGTTATAGTAGATTTTATATATTGAATATTTAATCCATTTATATGTTTTGTGACATACGAAAAAGCATTCACAAAACATAGTGTTTTTGCGAACGCTAATTTATTTACGCCACCAAATAAATGAATTTAACATATTTTTCTCCTTTGTTTAAGATGTAATAATTATATGCAAAATTTCGCAAAAAGTCAACAATTTAAAAAATATTTCATTTTGGCATTTAAACGTGTGCTTGTCTTGATACAAGTCGGTGAACGCTAAAGCTCCACCGAAGACAAGCACACACTAATAAACTAAATTAAACCAGACAAAAAGCGAAAGTGTTGGTAAACATAACACACTTTCGCTTTTTCTATTATTTTTCTTCTCTTTTTTATTATGGTAAACAAATATTCTTTGTTGTCAAGGTTAAAGTGCATGTCGCTATTGGCGACAATCCTTGACAACGCCAGAAGTATTTGTTTCGTTTTCAGTTAAGAGAGTGAAAAAAACACCTTAATCTTTTATAAATTAAAGTGTTTATATTTTGCTAGTTTCAAACAGTATTGACTAATATGCTCTTTTTTTTATTGTGTTTTTATTAAATTTTTCTTTAATTCATGATTTTCCCAAACCTAAAATTGCTTACATTATAAAGAGCCAAACTTTTATTGAAAGCATTATTATCATGGCTTGCAACAAAAATATTTTGTTTTGATATTGGTTTTATTATTTTTGTTATAATCACGCAATGATAATATCGGTTTTGATTAATATCAAAAAATTGAACAATATCGCCAACTTCAACTTGCTCAATGTTCACTTTTTTTAGTTTCAAATTTTTATTTTTAAGCCCATATTTCCAAAAATCTTCAACCGATGTCCATGCTGGGCTTCGATTTTGTGCATCTGTATAAAACCACCCATCAAAAGAAAAATCCATCAAAATCCCACCAGCATTTAAACATTGTGAAACAAAATTAGTGCAATCGCCACCAATTAAACTAAAATCATAAAATTTTTTGTTATATTCAAACGCATATTTTTTTGCATATTCAATCGCTTTTGTTCGGTTATACATATAAATATATATTACAAAAACAAAAAATAATTTAATTTTAAAAAAAATTATTTAATAAACTTGTTTAATCTCAATTTTTGGAAAACAAAAATATCATTTACATTAGAAATTTCATTCAAAGTAATATCTCAAGCATCAAGATTAAAATTAATTTAATTAAAAAAAAGTCTTATTAAAGACTTTCTATTTTTGATTGGTGACTCATCCGAGACTCGAACTCGGGACAACCGGATTAAAAGTCAGGTGCTCTACCAACTGAGCTAATGAGTCATATTTCCGATTAAGAACGATTAAGATTTTCATTTTCCCAGTTGTTAGAGCGAGCTCTTCCTCTTGTTTTAATCTTCGCACCGCAACCATAAAGGTTTAGTGCTTGTTAAAGCCAAGAACTGCCACAAAAGCTGTTTCATCCACTGGATGCGCTTTTGTTCTGTTCCAACTGAGCTAATGAGTCATATTTCCGATTAAGTTATCTTTTGTTTTATTTTTTTGGTGCGGGCAAAGGGACTTGAACCCCCACTCTCTCGAACTAGATCCTAAGTCTAGCGCGTCTGCCAATTCCGCCATGCCCGCTTAAAAAATAGTGGTGGAAACTATAGGACTCGAACCTATGACCGCCTGCTTGTAAGGCAGATGCTCTACCAACTGAGCTAAGCTTCCACGCTTTTTGTTTTTCAACGACTTTGATAGTATAAAACAATTCAAAAAAAATGTCAATAATTTTTTACAAATTTTTTAATTTTTTTTATTTTAATTTTTTTGGGCTGTTTTTTAACTTAATTTTCTATTAATTTAACAATTTATTTAAAAGCCTTGACAAAAAAAAAAGTTTTGTGTAAAATAGTTTAATCTTGGTGGGATTAGCTCAGTTGGTTAGAGCGCTGGTTTGTGGCACCAGAGGTCATCGGTTCGAATCCGATATTTCACCCCAATAAAGGCTTGATTTTTTTCAAGTCTTTTTTTATTTCATTTTAATTTTTAATAAGATTATAAAAAAAATATATTAAATAATAAATTATTATATTAAAACATATAAAAACATAAATTGACATTTTATGCTATAATATGCTATATTATTTTTATGATGAATATTGGTGGCACTGCCCACATATTAATGCTTATTGCTTCTTTAATAATAGTTATAGGTTTAATGTTTTTAGTTTCTCGCATAAGTTACAAATGGCAATGCGTAATAATTCATTCACTTGTTTTGCTTGGAATGTTTGGAATTGCTTTTTTGCATCTTACGCATTATGGAACAACATTAGATTTTAAAAACTTTTTTGAGCAAATGTTTCAAGTATGCAATTTTAATTTCATTCTTCTTCCGCTTTGTTTAATCAAAAAGAATGAACTTGCAAGGCAATATCTTTTCTTTTTTTCAATGCCATCTGCGGCGTCAACTTTTGTTGCCTATCCTTCTGATGTGGCAAATTCAATGTGGTATTCGGTTGTTACACTAAACTTTTGGCTTGACCACTTAATTGTTATTTTGGTTGCGTTACTTATGATTTCAGCAAAATGGTATAAACCACAAACAAAATATGTTCCTTGGGTTGTTCTTTGTGTTTTGGCATATTTTTTAGTTTGTTTCTTTGCAAATTTTGCTTTCAATGGCTGGCAAATGGAAGGACCACATAATCATTCTTACACTCAAAATGGTGGAGATATTATGATTTTAAAACCTTTATATAAACTTATTCCTTTGCCGTTTGTTTATCTCCTTCCATTGCTTCCAATAATAACTGGACTGTTTTATGTTGAAGCATTGTGCTTTAAAAAATATAAAATCAAAGGAATGCAAAACAGCAATAATGAAAACCTTGATATGTAAAAAATTGATATGATAAAAAATTGTTAAAAAAGCATATCAAAAAACTAATTTAATATATTTATAAATCGTTTAATTATAAAAATTAAATAAAAATCTATAAAAAAGAGCAATTTTTTGCTCTTTTTTGTTAAAACAATTAAAATAAATTTTATAAATAAAGTTTTGTTATAATAATAGAAACCATTGGAACTGAAAAATACGATTGAGAAACTGTTTTTGTTAAATCTGCCCCGCTAATAAAAATGCTCTTTTTTTGTAAGTTCACAAGTTCATACAAATTTTCAACATCATCAACCACAAACAGCCCTTGACCAAACATATTTTGCGGATATTCTTCATAACTCCATGTGTTTGATGCCGCCAAAATTTTGTCTGTTCCAACTCGTCTAAACCCCACCGCAACAAAATCAGTGGCGGGGTCAAAAGTATCGCCAGTTTTTTTAACATAAGCATTAACCGAAAAGGTTATTTTATAAACTCCTGTTTCATTAAGTTTTATCGTGTTATTTACAGTATCAAGTTCGGCAATTTCTTCTTTGTTAAGTTCAAGCCTAATTAGCGGAAGTCTTTCATTTGATGCAATTTCTTGCCCCAAAACAGGAAAAGTGTTTGGGTCGTTGTTGTATGACAAAATAAACGCACCTTTCATTGGTTCTGTAGGTCCAGTTGGACCTTGTGGTCCAGTGTCGCCTGTGTCCCCTTTTTCTCCTTTAACTCCTTGTTCGCCTTGTGGACCTTGAATGCCTTGCTCGCCCTGCGGTCCAGTGTCTCCTTTTTCTCCCTTTTCTCCTGGGTCGCCCTTCTCTCCTTTTTGCCCTTGCTCACCTTTCTCGCCTTGTGGACCAGTGTCCCCAGTGTCGCCTTTAAGTCCTTGTTCACCCCTTTCACCTGGGTCGCCTTTTTCTCCTTGGTCGCCTTTTGGTCCACGCTCACCCGTTTCACCTTTAAGCCCTTGAATACCTTGTGGGCCCTGCTCGCCTTGAAGTCCTCTATCTCCTTGTGGACCGACTTCGCCTTTCTCACCCGCTTCGCCTTGCGGTCCTATTGGTCCAGTATCGCCTTTTGGGATAAAAAAAGTTAGATGATGAATATTATTTTCAAAGTCGTCCAAAACTTGGGCATCTTCACCAGGGTTCAAAGTTTCGGTCAAATCAATAGAAATCATTTCGCTTTTGCCAGTTTCGCCAGGATAGCCCCTTGGTCCTATTGGTCCTTCATCACCTTTATCTCCCTTTTCACCCTTTTCACCAGGGTTTCCGCAAGGAATACCAAAATCAAAAAAATGCATTCTTCCATCAAATCGGTCATTAACACACGCTTGGTCTTTATTTCCAAGCGTTGTAACTTCTCCCGCCCTTATCACATCAATAGGTCCGGTGTTTCCTTGTGGAATAAAAAAATCTAAATAAGTTACATTGCCAACTCTTTCAAATTCAACTTTTGCTTGAAGTCCTGAATCAATAGTGCTGGTTGAACGAACAACAACCGCACTAACCCCATCTGCACCAGTAGGTCCGGTTGGTCCAGTTGCACCTGTTGGACCTTGTGGACCTGTTACTGTTGTTAATTTTATATTTTTATTAATTTCTAAACATACTTCTTTGCAAGGTTTCTTACATTTATCATCACATCTTTTTAACATAATTTTCTCCTAAAAAAGATAAATCTCTAATTTATTATATTTTTTTATAAAAAATTATGTTAAAATAACCACAAAAATTTACTTTTACCATAAAAAGTAATATTTTAATTTAATAAAAGAACCCTTATAATTAAGAGTTCTTTAAAGTTTTTTTGTTAAATTTTTTTTAGTAAGGTATTGGAGTTATATTAAAATAAGCAAACGATATATCTTTTGCAAAATTAAATCCCGCCGTTAAACTTGTTACTTTTAAACTAATCTTATCATTAACCTGCAAATTCAAGACAAATGATTTACCCACATAAGAAGTGTTTGCATCAAAATGCAAAGTTCCATAAGCAATAGGTTCATCATTATTGCAAAGTGAAATTTGAACTGGTTGATTAACTTTTAGCATCACACCAACATCAACTTTATAAAGTCCTTGCACCAAAACTTCGCAAGAAGTGTTTGATACATTTGCGTTTTCAATATTTTTTGAATCTTCAAATTCAATTAGTGTGTTCACGGTGTCAATAATTTGATTTGAGTTTTTATTCATACTCACAATCGTTTTGCTGTTAAGATAAGGTGCTCCCCTTGGAATAAAGAAAGACAAATTGTGAACATTATTTTCAAAATTGTCTTCAACTCGGGCTGGCTCATTGAAATCAACTGTGGTTACACAATCTATTGAAATTTGTTCACCTTCGCCTTTTTCGCCATCAAAACCCCTTGGCAACTTAAAATCAAAATAATGAGTGTTGTTTTCAATCCTGTCATTAACTTCGGCTTTTTCAGTTGCATTAATTGTTTCAACATTCCCTGCCTTTATAGTATCTGTTGTTCCATCTTTTCCTTTTGGAATATAAAAATCAAGATAAGTTTTGTTTCCAACAGTGGTTGAAACAACATTTGCTGGCTCATTTTCTGTAACCGTAATTGTTTGCCTAGCAATAACTTCGCCGTTGGCTGGACCTGTTGGGCCAGTTATTCCCCTAAATCCCCTTGGACCTGTTGGACCAGTAATTATAATCTGTTTTTGCCTGCCACCGCAACCAAAAGGTTGCAAATTTGTTTTGCAAATATTTTTTTGATTTTCAATTCCGCATCTTTTTCTGTTTATCATAGTTTCACTCCTACAAAACATTATTATGTTTTTTAAGGTTTTTTTGTTAATTAAAAAAATTTGACTTCTAAAAACTTTTTGCTATTTTGCTTTGATTTTTTTTATTTTTCTATTATTATTTTTATATGAAACAACTTTTAAGACAAAAAATGAAGGAATACCGAAATTCCCTTTCTTTGATTGAAATTGACGAAAAAAGTGATGAAATATTTTTTAATCTTCAAAATTTGATTAAGAGTTTTAAAGAAAAAATTTATTTTGTTTATTTAAGTTTTTCAAGTGAAGTTAAAACTCAAAAAATAATTGACTTTTTGCTAGAATGTGGAAAACAAGTATATGTCCCAAAAGTTGAACAAAGTGAAATGGTGGCAATAGAAATTAACAAAAATTCAAAATTTCAAAAAAGCAAGTTTGGAATTTTTGAGCCTATTGGCAAAAGTGAAGAAATAGACAATTTTGTTGCCATTATTCCTTGCCTTGCCGTAAGTTTGAATGGCGAACGACTTGGCTATGGTGGTGGATATTATGACAAATTTTTAAAAAGCAAAATTGCAAAAAAAGTTGCAATATGTTTTGACAATCAAATTGTTGATTTTATTAAAACCGAAAGTTTTGATATTAATATGAACTATATAGTTTCAGACAAGCGAACTATTGAAATAAAAAAGAGATGAAATTCATCTCTTTTT
Source organism: uncultured Clostridia bacterium (assembly GCA_934757845.1). Classification (GTDB taxonomy): domain Bacteria; phylum Bacillota; class Clostridia; order Christensenellales; family UBA1242; genus UBA7868. The sequence goes on along the minus strand of CAKVLQ010000001.1, from coordinate 119,977 downwards.
TTTAATTATTATTAAAAACTTGGAACATTAAAATCGCTTTGCGATGGAGTTTGGAAGAAAAAAGTTAAATAAATTGCATTTGAATCTGTTAAACTTTTTGCATAACAAGTGTTTGAATTGAAATATAAAACAAACGAATCTTTGTTTGAAATAGGTTTAGACATATCTTCAATTTCGGTGTTATCATGATTTTTAAGTTCAAAAGTTCCAAGATTTTGTGGAAGATTATTTATAACTTCTTCAATCGTTGTGCCACTATCTATAACCTTATAATAAAACACAAAAGTTCCGTTTTCGGTATCAATTTTCATAGTTTGAACAACATCATCTTCTGTGCTGCAATCAAATTTATCAAATTGCAATAAAATATATTCATCAAAAGCGTTTAGATTTTCATTTCCGTTTGAAGAAATATGAAAAGCAATGAAAATTGATAAATCTTTATCAACACCTTCACAATTCAAAACAAATTTTTTAAATCTTGAATTATTTTCTTTTCCGTCAAGGGTTTCTATTGCCCCTGTTGCCGTGCTTTGACCAACATTTTCAATATTATAATTTTGTGGCAAAACTTCCCAATTCAAATTAATTCCACTTAAAAGATTATCACAATCATAATTTCCAAATCTTAAATTAGCAACGCCACTACTATCAAAACAAACATTTGTTTGATTATCGAAATTTGCATTTTGAATTTTTTCATAAGAAGCAGAAAACAAATCTTGAATATCCGCTTTTTCTATTGTCCAATTAAACAAAACATATCCGTTTTGAGTTTGGTCAGTTTGCACAATTTGACGAGTATAGGCATAATTATCAGTTTTTGCTTCGGTTGTTAACCATTCAAAATTTGCATTTTTTAAAACAAATTTTGCATAAAAATTGCCTGCTGAATTTGTGAAAAACGAATTTGTTATTTCGCCTTGTTCGCTTGAATTTTGTTTTGTTGCATTTGTTTGAATATCATAAACATTATTTTCGCTTGCAAAATATCTTATATCAATAAATTGATTATATAACCCAACTTTGTGGTTTAAATAAGTTTCATTATTAGCATCATAAACTCCAAAACCATTTCCAACATAAGGAACATAAACTTTTCCTTTTGAAATGTTGAGTGTTACTTCAAAAGGTTCTGATTCATCAAAGAAAAATGAATAAGGCTTTCCTAAAAAATATTCTTCATTTGAAGGCACAAACTTAAACATTACTTTTGCATTATTATCGATTGCATTATATTGTGCGTTAGCATTTACGGGAACAAAACTTCCAAGATTAGAAAAGTTTGATATTATTTCTTCACTTGTTAATTTGTTTGAACTATCCAAAATATTATTATTAGTTTGGTCGCCATCACTATTCAAAATTAATTTTCCGCCAGAAAAACTAACTGAACTGCCAAAACCATTGTTCGTTTGCATATCTTCAAAAGTTAGATTTTCAATTTTTTTGTTTGAAGTGTCAAAAGAATAATTTAAAGTTAGATTTTGTGAATCAATTTCAAATTTTGATTTTAAAACTTTAAGATAAGTAAAACAAGTGAATTTTTGATTGTAATTTCCAAACGCATTCACCTTCAAACAAACCCAATAATTCCCCGGCTTTGTTTCATTGCTTGTCAAATGAAAGTAACTTAATTTTCCCATATCGTAATATTGTTTTGGAGTTATGTTAGGGTCATAAGTTTCGCTATCGGTTAAAACATAAAGTGTTTTATCATACAAATTTTCTGAAAGTTCATTCATTTCATAATCAACAACTTTAATTTCATAAGCATTTTCTGATTTTGCTCCATAATAAAGCGTGTTAACAAACAAGTTATGATTTGTTTTGTCTGTTATGTCCACAAAATAGATTTCTTGACTATCTACTCTTTCAACATAGATTGAAATTTTTAATAAGTGTTGTGAAAATTCAAAATCAAGTTCCCAAGTTCCCGCATCTAAATTTGAATCTTCAACCTTTTCACAATATTCCGCATAAGTTTTTTGACTGCTTGGTTCATTATAGTCTAGTGGCATATATGTAATGTCTAAACTATACTCTTCTTGGCTTAATTCTTTAGAAGTGCTGTCTGTATATCTTGCAAACACTTTTAAACTTGCAAGATATTCTGTGTTGCCATAAGTTTTGTTTATTAAAACTGTGTTTTCCAATTCTTGAACTTCAAGGTCTGGATTAAATTCTGCATATAATCTTTCAACTGTTTTATCTTCTTTGCACGCCGAAAAAATAAAACATATTGGAAGAATTAACAAAAGCATAAAAATAAATAAAAATTTCGTTTTGTTTTTTATCATAAAATTCCACCTTTAAATAGTTTTTCTAAAAATATTATAGCATAATTAAATCAAAATAATAACAATTTTACCGCATTTTTAAGCGCTCTTTTTTTTATAAACAAATTTAACCAAAAATCTATCCAAAATTGCCAAAATCACAACTATAAAAAATAGTTGACATTTATTTGTTACCAAATTAAAATTAACCAAAACTCTTGTTACCGTTTGATAGCAATAAAGTCCAAAACTTATTGAACAAATTTTGTTAATATAATAATTTGAAAAATTAATTTGATTTGCAAAATAAATTAATGCTGGAAATAAAATGATTAAGCAAAGTGGGTCTTGAATTGCTATTGGGCAAAACATAACAAGGCTTATTATGCTAATAAATATCAAAGAAAACATAACACTTGGAATAACTTTTTTTGTGTTTTCATTTTTTAAAGTTGGAATTTGTGAAATCAAAATGCCCATTCCAACACCCGCAAAACCACGATAAAGTCCAAAATTTGTAACATTTGTTAAAATTAATGTGTAACAGATTAAAACAATCACAAATGTTATAATATTAAAAATTTTTTTGTTTTTAATTGCTCTGTTAAGAATATAATAAACTGCAAAAACCAACATCAAATGAGGAACATACCACAAATATCCCCACAAATCATCAATTAAAAAGCCTTTATAATTTGCAATAAAATAAATTAAAGAAAAAATCATACAAAAACAAAAAGTGAACATTAAAGGCTTAAATCTTTTCCAAACAAATTTGGCAGTGTCTTTAAACAAATTGTTTGTTTTTATTTCTTTTAAAATACCATTTAAAAAGAAAAAACCACTTAAAACAAAAAAGAAATCAACAGCAATTCTTCCATTAGAAAATAAATCGGTGTTTGATAGCAAACTTATGCCATGATAATTCATAACCCACAAAGATGCCAACAGTCTTAAAATTTCCAAAACCGAATTTCTTTTTGTTTTCATTTTTTCTCCTTATTTTTTTATTATATCATAAAAATAAGTGATTTTGAATAGCAAAAGCAAATTTTTTGCATAAAAAAACCTTTCTTTAAGAAAGGCTTTTATTTTATTTTGCTTTTTTGAATGCTTCAACATCACTTGCATAAGGAATGCTTTCTGCATATTTCGCAACGCACACGTAGTTATCTTTTGTGTCAAGAACAAGTTTTGAAATTTCGCCGTTTATTGATTCAATAAACATATATTCATTTTCAGTGTATACAAGTGCTTTAACAGTTCCATTGGCTTCAGCATATTTATATGTTGTTGCTGATGAATTATTAAAATATTCATCAAGACATGCAACAATTATAAATTTGTCATAGCATGCACTACTATTATTCAAGCCTTCAAAATCTTCTGCCACTGAACGGAATAATGATGAAATATTTCCATCGCTTCCATTTTCTGAACTCTTAAATTCTGCTTCTGTTGCAAAATAAGTTGAAACTCCATTTTTTGAAATTAGAACATTTCGTTGATTGTTGATAACTTGTGTGTTAATAACAATAGATGTTCTGTTTGCTGCAACTGGATTTGTTACACCAATTTTTGTTTGTTCAATTCGTGCCAAAATTGAATTTTTGATTTGTTGTTCATCATCGTTTGTTTTGAACAAAACGCTTAATGTGTTAACTTTGTTGTTTGAATAAGACACATATCTTTCTGTGTATTTGTAAACTGTGTTATTAGTATATTTTAAACTATTAACGAATGATAGAATTGATGAATAATCACTTGTTGTTTGTGGGTCTGATACTTCACAAGTTTGCAAATCATACCAATTTGCTGATTGAGTGTTTCCGTTTCCATTGTCGCCATCGTTTTTGCTCCACACAAAAATATAGGCACAACCAAGGAACAAAACCAAACAGCACATAAATAATGCAATATATTTTCCTGCTTTCATAATATTCTCCTTATTTTTAATTATAGGTTATAAAATTTGTTTTGTCAACAATATAACTCTTTTTTGTTTAATTTTTAAATTTAATTTAATTTTTAACAAAAATTTAAAAATTTTATCAAAAAAAAGTAAAAAAAACTAAAAAAATTAACGCATTTTTATTTTTTTGAATAAACTGCTTGTGGAGGACATTATGGCAATTTATAACACAGCAGAGTTAACTTCAAAAGTGTCAGATGATGGCGGTCAACAAGTTGATGTTTCAACAAAAAGTAACACTTTTGTGATAAATAATATGGACACCGACTTTGTGGTTAAAAAAACTTTTCCAAAAAATTGGGTTATTGCCAGCGAAACAATAACAGTAACCACAACTGTAACAAATAACACAAACATTAGCATATCTGATATTCACATAAAAGACACTTTAAGTGAAGATGCAACTTTTGTTGAAGAAACTTTAAAAATTGGTTCTCAATCTTATCCTGATTATAATCCAATAACAGGTTTCGACTTTGAAACAACAATAGGTCCTATGGGTGGTGAATTTGACATGACTTATGATATTTTAGTAAACAAATATCCAAATCAAAATGATATAACTTCAAACACAATGGTTACGCTTTCTGCCGATTCAAAAAACTTTGATATTCAATCAAACGAAGCAAGTGTGCAAATTTTGGATAATGAAATAACTTTAACAAAAACAGCAAACACAACTGCCGTTAAAACTGGAGATGAAATAACTTATACAATTTCGGTTTCTAATCAAGGAACAGTTGTTAACACAAATGTTATGTTTAAAGACGCAATCCCAACAGGCACTACATTTGTTGAAAATAGTGTTAAAATTGATGGCGTAGAAAAAGATGGTTATAATCCTGAAACAGGTTTTGAACTTAACAACCTTAACGCTGGCGACACAATAGAAGTTGAATTTAAAGTTAAAGTTGATTAAAATTAAAGTATAACAAAATAATTATGTTGACTTTTTTAAAAATAAGTCATATAATTATTTTGTTTTGGGGACGATTTGGTTTCGACGGACAAAGCAGAGTAAAGTTAAGCATACTGTGAGGCAGTTCACACAAATAAGGCAAAAAAAATAAACGCAAATAATAATTTAAAAGCCGCTGCTTGCTAATTTTAAGCAGTAATTTTATTAAATTTCCCACAAAAGTTTAATAAAGTTTCAATTTATTGTGGTAAATTAAACAAATTGCCAAGTTTGTTTTCTTCACTTTTGGCAAGTTATGTTTGTTTTTGAAAATTTATCAAACACAACAAAAACAAAAATTTTATAAGTATGTAGAAATATTTTATATCGTTTGTTCGGACACGGGTTCAACTCCCGTCGTCTCCACCAAATAAAAAAGAAAGTCAAGTTAGACTTTCTTTTTTATTTTACAATTTTTGTTTTTTTATAACTTTTTGCTATAATCACAACTTGTTTCAAAAGCCAAAAGCGTTTGTGATGGGATATAAAATAACCATGCAATCGGTCCGTTAATAAAAGAACTTATCGCTTGATTTGAAATTGTGAAGTAAGCACCATTTGCGGCAGAAAGCCCAATAAAAATGTCGCAAACAAAAAACAAAATAAGCCCAATAGAAAAACATTTGTTTTGACCAAAAGTGAAAAAAGAAAATATAATATTTAATAGCAAATTAAAGATATATATTATTGAAACAGCACTTAATGCGTCAAAATTTTGTTTTAACACAAGATAAGTTATCAAAATTATTAATCCCGAGCCACAAACTCTTGCTATAATATTTGCCACATTTATTTTTTTGTTTTGAGTTTTTAAAATTATATAAACACAATATACAATTTGTGCAACCAAAAAGAAACTTGTTCCCAAAAGTTGTTTTATTGGATTTGCAAGCACAAGGCAAGCATCTGCACAAAGCGAGAAGGCTAATGCAATTGAAATTATAAAATTTAACTTTTTTGATTTTATAAATATCAAACTATACGCAAAACAAAGTGCAATGCTGATATATTCAATTATTGGAATAATCTCTCCCCTTAAAACTTGAACCAAAACCAAAAAAACAATTTCAATTATAGCAAACAAAACAAAAAAACTAATTTTGAGACTTTTCATTTGTTTGTTCCTTTTTTTTGAATTTGCCGGTGCAAAGCATTGTTACAACTTGAACGATAAATGCAGCAAGCACAAATCCAAAAATATAAATTAAAAGATAGCAAATATAAGGCACATTTGCATAAATAACATCTAAAAGTGGCAAAACACTTGGGAAATAAGGACTTATATAAAACATATTAAAAGTTTGATTTGTGAAAGTTGGAGCAAGCAAATTCAAAATCATTGCTAGCGAAAGAGAAACTAAAAACACATAAATTGCCTTTAAAAAATATTTAAAATCAATTTTTTGCTTATTATAACAAATAAAATAAACCCCAATAAATATTTGAAGACCATGATGAATCATAGTTTGCAAATTTATACCAATAGTTTCAACAAAAACATTGCCTGGGTAAATAAAAACAACCAATCCACCAAAAAATGCAAAGGTAGAAATAAAACTCATAAGTGCATCACGAAATTTACTTTCTTTTAAGCAACCAATTATTGGCAAAACATAAAGTGGCGTTGAACAAAGTTGATAAGGAAAAGAATACCAATGATATTTCCAAGTTGCAACCCCGTCTGCAACACTTAAACTGAAAACAAGTTGTTTATAAATTTCAAGCAAAAACATAATAGCCCAACTTGTCCAAACAATAATTTTAAAAGATTTTTCAGATTTATGTTTTTTTGTTACAAAAACTATTGCAACACTTAGCCCAATAAAAATTGCAATAAACATAAGATGAAACCAGCCATAATTTGATGGGGTTGGCATTTCACCAGAAAGCGCATAAATAAATTTTTCAAACCAATTCATAAATTTCTCCTATTAAATCTTTTTTATTATAACACAAAAAACTCTAAAAACTATCAAAAAGCCATAATATTTGTTAAATTGTTTTACAAAATGACGATTTTTGTATTATAATGTTATTATTATCTCCATAAAATAATATAAAGGAATAATTTATGATAGTTACAGTAGTTTGCGATGTGCTTGGAAAAGAGAATAACGGAACAACCATTGCAGCAATGAATTTGATAAGGTTTTTAAAACAACAGGGGCACACTGTAAGAATTGTTTGTGCCGACCAAGACAAAAAAGGTGAAGAAAATTATTTTGTTGTTCCAAACCGAAACTTTGGAATTTTCAATTCTTATGTTGACAAAGTTGGCGTTACAATCGCAAAGCCCGATATTGACATTGTTAAAAGTGCAATTATTGGAAGCGATATTGTGCATATTATGATTCCTTTAAGCCTTGGAATGTGCGCTGTTAAAATTGCAACCGAACTTGATATTCCAATGACTAGCGGATTTCATATGCAAGCCGAAAATTTAACTTCATATGTTAAACTTAACAAAGTGAAACCACTAAACAAATTTGTTTATAACTATATTTGGAAACACACTTATCAATATGTTGACGGAATTCACTACCCTACAAATTTTATAAGAGGTGTTTTTGAAAAAAATATAAAACGCCAAACTCCTGGTTATGTTATATCAAATGGTGTGCATGATTATGTGCAAAAACGAGAAACCCCTCGCCCAAGCGAATTTGAAAACAAAATTGTTTTGCTTTCAACAGGAAGATATGCTAGGGAAAAATCGCAAGACACTTTGATTAAAGCAATAAAATATTCAAAATATAAAGATAAAATTCAATTAATTTTGGGTGGGCAAGGTCCAAAAGAAAAATTGTATAAAAAACTTGCAAAACATCTTCCACTTACACCTATTTTCAAATTTTATTCTCGAACCGAAATTATTGATGTTTTAAATTATTGTGATATGTATGTTCACCCAGCCGAAGTTGAACTTGAAGGCATTGCGTGCTTGGAAGCAATTATGTGCGGAAAACTAACTATTGTGTCCGACTCTACCCTTTCAGCAACAAAAGAATTTGCTATTGACAACAAATGCATTTTTAAAAAACGAAATCCAAAAGATTTGGCTCGTGTTATTGATTATTGGATTGAACACCCACAAGAGAAAAAAGAGTATGAACAAAAATATTTGGAATCAAGCAAAGTTTTCAATCAAGCCGAGTGCATGAAACAAATGGAAGCGATGATGAAAGAAGTTATAACAAATCACAAAAACAAAAATGTTGATTAAATTAAAGATATATTAAAAAAACTCACTATTTTAGTGAGTTTTTGTTTAAGTTTAATTAACTATTCGTCTTTATAAATAATAAATGTTCCATTTGTGTTATCTGTTTCAGAATAATATGCACTTTCAAATGTTTCAAAGTTGTTTGCTTTTAATCTATAAATAACATTATATTCGCCAACTTCAGTTCCCGTTGGTGCTTCAGTTGTCCAATCTCCACCCGATATTTTGTATTCAACCGTAATTTCTTCACCAAAAGAAGCATCTTTGTCATAAGAAACTACAAATGAATGGGCTTCTCCGTCAAAAACTATTTTTGCACTCCTTGAAATTTTTTCTATATCAAATTGTGCTTTGTTTATGCAGAAGTAGAAAAAGCCTTTATAATCAACATGTTTTTCTTCTGATAATTTAAAATAAATTTGATAATTCATGCCCACATCTTTATAACCTAGTGGGTCATCTTGCCAAGTTTTGTTGTCTAGCGAATATTGAACTGTATAATTGATATTATCATCATAAGTTACAACTGGTTTTTGTTCTGTTCCATTAAAAGTTAATTGAAGATTTGGGGTTACTATTCCATTTATTAAAATTTTGCTTTCGTCAAATTTTGCAGGGTCTATTACCAAGTTTGCAGAGCCTGTAAAAGTTTTATAGTTTGGTTTTGAAATTTGATAATGAACTTTATATTCTCCAATTTCAGTTATAGAAAATTCTGATGCATCAGTCCAAGTTTGGTTATCAAGTGAATATTTTATTGTTACTCCTTCAATAGGTGTTTCATCTTTCATAACGCTAATTCCAAACATTTTGGCATTACCATCATAAGTAGCAATATAAGCACTTCTTGCATCTTTATATACAACATCATTTAAGTTAGTTGTTTCAACAAGCCCTTCAAAAGATGCTTCTTGAATAACAAAAGTTATTGCATTGCTAGTTTCAGTTATATAATTTTTTGCACTTAACCTATATTTTACACTAATCTCACAAACATCTGTTCTTGAGATTGGTTCTTCTTGCCAAGCCCCATTATCAACTTGATATTCAACTTTAACAGTTGCCCCACCAAGAATATTACCTGTGTAGTTTGCAGTAAACGTTTTTGCATTTCCGTCATAAGTAAAAATTGGATTTGTTGCTTGTATTTTTAATAGATCAAAAGAAATTGGAGCAATAGTGTATGTTTGTTGCGCTTCAAAATCTTGATAGTTTTTTGATTGAATTTTAAATTTAACAACATAGCTTCCAGCATCAACAAAACTAATTTGATTTCTTTCTTTCCATGTTGCACCATTATCGATTGAATATAAAACCTTTGCTCCTGCAATAGAAGGATCAACATTAACATTAAACATATGTGCGTTTGCGTCAAAAGAAACCGTGTTTGAATTTGTTAAAGAAACATATTTTGATTGCAAAGTTGCTTTGTTAATAACAAAAGTTTGTTCTCCAACAAAATCTTGTGAATAGCCTTTAGCACTAACTTTATATTCAACTTGATATGTGCCAGCATCAACAAGATTTAGTTCAGTTTTATCTCTCCAATTTTCTTCGCCTTTCAAACGATATTTTGCATTAAAATTTGATGTTCCATTTACTCTTAAATTGAACATATGACTTTTCCCGTCATAAGTTACAGGATCTGTATTAAAGGCTTCAACCTTATCACCCCATTCAAGTGAATTTATTGTTAAAGTAACAGGATTTTCACTGATATAATCGTTATAATTTGCAAAACTAACTTTAAAGTAAACTTGATATTCGCCTGGATTTATCAAATTTAATTCTTGTTTTGTTTTCCAAGTTTTGTCTGCACCTTGGTCGCAAGAATACAAAACATTATTAATTTCAATATTTGGATAAGTAACACTAAATATATTTACATAGCCGTTATAAGTTACAGTTTGATTGCTAATAACAAACATATCGGCATCAAAATTTGCATTATTAATCACAACTTCTTTTTGCCCAACATATTCGTTAAAGCCGTCTGCATTAATTTTGAAATAAACTGTGTAATTTCCAGCATCTCTAATAGTTATGCTATCCTTGTCAACAAAAATTTCTCCGTCAAGAGAATATTCAGTTGTTAATTCTACATCTTTATAAGAAATGTTAAAGATATGAGAATTTCCGTCATAAGTGAATGTGGTTTGACTAAACACAAGGTCTTCTTCTTTAAAATCTTGTGGACCACAAGCAAAAAATGCAAGACTAGCAAATGATAGCAAAATTCCACATAAAACAATTTTTAATTTTTTCATATTTTCTCCTTTTAATTTTCAAAATATATTATATACACAACGCAGGAAGCAAGTCAAATAAATATAAATGTTTTCGTCCTAACTTTTTTATCAAATTTCATATCTTTCAAAAATTCGACAAAATTTTATTTTAACAATTTGTCTTAATATTATCGTTCTTTTTTTATAAAAAACTATCCAACTCTTTTTGATTAATTTCTATAACTAGCGAGACCCAAACCCCAAGGGGTGAGAATACCTAACGGAGCAATAAAAAAAACACCAAACATGGTGTTTTTGGCGCGGAGTTAGGGATTCTAATCTCTTTTCTCCGTAAAATATTTTTCTTCTGTACTTCGGTGCAAAAACTATATGATACTTGCAATTCCACGAAGTATGTGCTAAACTACTTATGTCGTTTTTCATGACAAAAATCCCCCTTTGATATACTTTGTTAGACTACAAAAACAATTATATCACAAAGGGGGATTTTTTCTGCTCATCGGTAAACCTAAACCGAACCACCAGACTATCTGGTGGTTTTAGACTACAAAAAAAGACCGGGAATCTAAACCCAGTCTTGTAAAATAAAAATATTTATATTTAATTGTATAAGCGATATTTTCTTCCGTTTACTCCTACGAAAACTGTGATAGAATAACACAACAAAAGCAAATAGATAAGGATAGATAAGGAGTATATGAAGAATAGGGATATATAATAATGAATTAACTAAAACAATTTTATAAAAAAATCATCTAAAGATTATAATTCCTTAGATGATTTTTAGTTGTATAAGAAAACCACCAGGTACACTGGTGGATTTTTATTATAAGTTTTAGAAAAGTTTTTAAAAAATTTTTATGTTCTTTCTTTTACTCCCATCAAACAGCAATATTTTGTTTTGTGTTGACGAAACATATTTAATTGTGATACGATATAGACAATAAAAAAATATTTGTTTAATTGAGGAGGGCGATTTAATTATGAAAAATGTTGCAATAAATGTGAACATAAACAATTACAATACTTCACCATTTGATACAATAAACTCTATAAAAAAAGCTGGATTTACCAATATTTTTATTAACTGGAAAAATTATGTTGGAAAAGACGGAACTATAATAACTGGTGAAGAACAATTTATGTATGCAAAAAACAAGGGGCTAAATGTAATTTTTGTACATTTACTTTGTCCCAGAATGTTTGAAGTATGGGATGAGAATACAACATTAGAATTTGATAAAAAATTTGAAGTTTTCAAAAAGGATATAGACGATTGTCAAAGATGTGGAATACATCTTGCTGTCATGCATATTAATGGTGGTTGGGAAACAGAATCACATATTACCGATGTGGGATTAAATAGATTACAAGATATGATATATTATGCGAACAATAAAGGCATTACCATTGCAATGGAAAACGCTAACTCATTACCTGGTGGATATTTAGAAAGTGCAATAACTAATTTGACATGCAAAAACTTTGGAATTTGTTATGACTCTGGCCATGCCAATTGTAATCCTTATGGCACAAAAATGAATTTTTCATTGTTTAAAGACAAAATCCTTGCGGTACATTTACATGATAATCATGGCAAATTTGAAAATGGTCCAAATGGCGAAGATAGAGATGAACATTTGTTTCCGTTTGATGGAAATGTAGATTGGAATAATATATTAAAAAATTTGAAAAATTGCAACTATCAAGGTCCAGTAACTCTTGAGTTGCATTATGATAAGCCATATTTAAATATGACAATAGATGAATTTTATGCAAAGGCTTATGAACTGGCAAAAAAACTTGAAGATATGTCTGATAAAACATAATCAAATAGATAAGGAGTAACTATGAAATTATTAAAATAAAAAAAGTGGAAATCTCCACTTTAATAATTTTTGCTATTTACAAAAGTTTCCAAACTCATCCCTTTTTTGCTTTAACCAGTTTAGATGTGATGGATTATCTATCTTAGGAACTTCAAAAGGGATAACTATTCCAAAACAGTCATGTAAAATAAAAAACTGCACGCCTTTCTCATTTTCACGAGGGTGCGTACAGTTCTCTTGTGGCGCGGAGTTAGGGATTCGAACCCCAGATAGCTCTCACTATAACGGTTTTCAAGACCGCCGCTTTCGACCACTCAGCCAACTCCGCAAATATTTTTGGGCGATTATTCGCCACTAAAAGTTTGATGATAAGTTTAAAATAAATCTTTTGGTTCCTAGATTATGACTTTTATTTTAAACGAATATATTATACACAAAAAAAACACCTTTTGCAAGTGTTTTTTTTAATTTTTTATTGTTTGTTAAAAAATAATAAATTTTATTAATAATCTTCTTTTATTTTGCGTGAAATTTCCCGATTTTTTATTGTTTCTCGTTTGTCATAAAGTTTTTTGCCTTTACAAATGCCAATTTCAAGTTTTATAAGATTATTTTTTTCATAAACTTTCAATGGAATAATTGTGTAGCCTTTTACTTCAGTTTTTTTTCGGATTTTTTCAATTTCGGTTTTGTTCAATAAAAGTTTTCGAGTTCGCCGTTCATCTGGGCTTAATGCCGAACTTGCCTTTTCATAACTTTTTATATAGCAATTTTTCAAAAATAATTCGTTGTTTTTAAGCGAAACAAAACTCTCTGCTATGCTTATGTGTCCGCTTTTTGCCGATTTTGCTTCACAGCCTTGCAAAACAATTCCCGCTTCAAAAGTGTCTTCAACAAAATATTCAAATCTTGCTTTTTTGTTTGCCACAATTAGTTCCATTACAAAGTTTCTTCCTTTGATAATGTATTTTTACAATTTTTGCAACTAACAAAATTAAAGTTAACTTTTCGGTCTTCCACATCAACGCTTGCAACCTTAATTTTTATGCTATCGCCAATCGTAAACTTGGTTGAAGAACCAACCAAACACAATTTTTTGTCAATAAAGTTATAAAATTTGTCTGGAAGATTTTCGGCAAAAATAAATCCTTCGCAAGTGTTGTCAAGTTCAACATAAATTCCCCGTTCAGTAACACCCGATACCACTCCGTCAAAAATTTCACCTTCATGCTGTTTCATAAATCGTGCCTTAAAATATTCGTCAACTTGAATTTCGGCTTTGTCGCTTATAGTTTCTCGTTCACTTGATTGTTGTGCACTTTTGTTAACAAAAACTTTAAGTTCTTTAAGTTTTTCAGGTGTTAAGTTTTTGTGCAAACTCTCTTTTATTATTCGATGAATTGTAAGGTCAGGATATCTTCGAATTGGCGAAGTGAAATGACAATAATATTGTGCACCCAATCCATAATGCCCCATACAAACTGAACTGTATTTTGCTTTTTGCATTGAACGAAGCAAAACTTTGTTTATTGCAAGCCGTTTGTCTTCAGGAACTGACTCGATAAATTGTTGAAGTTTTTTTGGAGATAAGTTTTCCAAATCTCCACTCAAATTAAATCCCAAACTTTGTGCAAATTCTTTGAAACCTTCAAGTTTTTCAACATCAGGTTTTTCATGCACACGATAAACAAATGGAAGATGTTTTGTTTCAAATTCTTTTGCAACAGTTTCATTGGCAATAAGCATAAAACTCTCTATAATTCTGTCTGCCATAGTGTTTGGTCGTTTTTCAAATCTTTCAATTTCAAGTTTGTCGTTCAAAATAATTTTTGGTTCAGGAATTTCAAAATTAAGACTTCCCCGTTTTTCACGAACTTTTTCAAGTTTAAGTGCCAAATCTTTCATTTTTAAAAGGTCATCAACCAAAAAGTTATATTGCTTGCAAAGTTCTTTGTCGCCATCAAGCATTTTTGCAACTTTTTTATAGGTCATTCTTGCTTTGCTTTTTATAACGCTTTCACAAATCTTGTGTGAAACAACAATTCCGTCTTTGTTAATTTTCATTAAACAAGATAGTGTTAAACGGTCTACACCTTCTTTTAGCGAACAAATTTCGTTTGAAAGTTGTTTTGGAAGCATTGGGAAAACAGCATTTGGGAAATAAGTGCTAGTTCCACGCTTATATGCCTCGGCATCAAGAACGCTTCCGTAAGGGACATATTGACCAACATCGGCAATATGCACACCAAGCAAAACTTCGCCACCGCCGAGCGTCTCAATAGAAATTGCATCATCAAAATCACGAGCATCTTCACCGTCTATTGTGAAAGTGTTTAAGTGTCTTAAATCGGTTCGGTTTTTCAAATCTTCTTCATCAATTTTATCTTTAACTTTATCAGCAGAAATTAAAACTTCTTTTGGGAATTCTTCATAAAGTTCAAAATCTCGAACAATAGACAAAACATCAATATTCACAGGGTTGTCAGAAAGCAAAACTTCAATAATTTTTCCTTCTGGGCGTTTGTTATCATGTTTTGTAAGTTTAACAACAACTTTGTCGCCTTTTTTTGCACCAAGCAAACTATTTTCAGTTGTTCGCTTTATAGTTATATTATTTGTTCTTTTGCTGTCTGGGCTAACCATTGCAAAATTTTTGGTTAAACTTGTAACTTTTCCAACAACAACATTTAGTCCTCGCTCTAAAATCTTAACAACTTTTCCATCTGGTTTTTCAGGTGAAGAATTAAAATTTTTTTGAACCCAAACTTTGTCGTTTTGCATTGCACCATTCAAATGCGAAACGGGTATAAAAATATCTTTTTCATCACTATCGTTAGGAATGAAAAAGCCATAACCTGCTTTGGTTATGGTGATTTTTCCTTCTAAAATTCCAACTTTTTTGCTGGTTGCAATCTTCTTTTTGCTTGTGTTAACTAACTTTCCACTTGCAAGAAGATTATCAATTTCGTTTTTAATTTTATTAACGCTTTCTCCGTTAAGTTCACTCAATGCTTTTATAACTTGATTGTAACTTAAAAAATTAAAGTTATTTTTGTCAATTTGATTTAATAAATCCATTTTTTCTCCAAAATACTAATTGCCTGAATATAGCAAAATTGTAACAAAATATAAAACAGCACAAACACCAGTTATAATTGAAGAAATTATCAAAAGTCGTTTTAATCTGCCTTCACGAGTTGAACCTTTGTTTTGTGAATAAAAACTTTCATAAGAATTTCCTGTAATAACATTTGAGCCTCCTTCTGGGTTGCTTTCAGTTGCCATGCAAATAATAATAACTGTTATTGCACACACAAGCATTAAAATAACAAAAATGCTTCTTAAAATTGGCATTGTGGTTGTTATCCAAGGTGCTATTGTTTCGCCGTCTAATAATAATTTTAACATAATTTTTCTCCTTAAATTTTTCACCAAACTTTTGTTTGGTCTTATTTCTTTATAGTGTTAAGTATAAAACTGATATTATTGCTGACACAATCATTAAAATAAACCAGCCAACTTTAAAGCCAGGTTTGTCTTTTGGTTGATTTTTGATTGCAAAATATAGTGAACCTATTGTTATGCAAATAAAAATTACCGAAATTGTGATTCTAACGCCATAGTCAAGGTTTCTTATCAGTTTGTTAACAATATTGTTTATAAAAGTGCCTAAAATTAGCATACAGCCCCCTAACAAAATATATTTTAAACTAAAATTAAATTTTTGTCAATATATTTTAATATTCATTATGCTCAATCAGGCTTTTTTCCAAAAATTCTTTCGGTGGTTTTATTTTCATCAAATCAAGAATAGTTGGGCTAACATTTGCAAGTTTTCCATTTTTGGAAAGTTTATATTTTTTGCTATCAACAATAATAAATGGTGCATCACTGGTTGTGTGGGTGGTGCAAATTTCGCCTGACGGATATTTCATTATATCAGCATTCCCATGATCAGCAGTTATCAAAACAATATAATCTTTTTGTCTTAAATCTTCAACCAAAATTTTAAGATTTTTGTCCAAAAACTCTAAACTTTTTATTGTTTGTTCATAATTTCCAGTATGACCCAGCATATCAGCATTTGGAAAGTTTACAAGCACAAAATCATATTTTGTTTTGTTTGTTTCACCAATTACTGTTTGCGTGATTTCTTTTGTTTTCATCAAAGGCTTTTGTGCAAAATTTGCAACTTTATCACCTTCAATAATAATTCGGTTTTCACCCGCAAAAGGAATTTCGTTTAAAAGATTAAAAAAATAAGTTACATGAGCATATTTTGTTGTTTCGCTTATTCTTAATTGCGTTTTTTTGTTTTTTGACAAAACTTCGCTCAAACAATTTTTTCCTTCATCTTCTTCAAAAATAACGTTCACTTTTGAACCAAATTTTTCGTCATAACAAATAAACGAATATAAATTTTTATAACCACTTTCAATTAATTTTTCAAAAATTTGTCTTGCTCTATCACTTCTAAAATTAAAACACAAAATTGCATCATTTTTATTCACACAAAACTTGCCCGAATTTAAAATGCTTGGTTTAATAAATTCGTCAGTTATGCCCGCTTCATAACTTTTTTCAAATGCCTCTTTAATAGAATTAAACTTATTATCGCTTTCATAATTTGTAATAACTTTTAAAAACTCATTTGTTCGGTCATAATTTTTTTCTCGGTCCATAGCATAATATCTTCCACAAACCGAAACAACTTTTCCAACACCAACTTTTTTGACAAAATTATTTAATTTTTGCAAAAATTTAATTCCACTATGAACATCAGTATCTCGCCCGTCCGACACAAAGTGAATAAATACATTATCAAAATTTTGATTTTTGCAAAGTGTTAAAACACTAAACAAATGTTCAATTTCGCTGTGCACTCCGCCGTTTGAGCAAAGCCCAAACAAATGAAGTGCATTATTTGTTTTTTTAAGGTTATTTAAAAGCGATATTAGTTTTTTGTTTTCAAAAAATTCCCCACACAAAATGCTATCCCAAATTTTAGTGCTGTTTTGTTTAACAATTCTTCCACTTCCCAAATTCAAATGCCCAACTTCCGAGTTGCCAAACTGCCCTTTTTTGAGCCCCACATATTGCCCGCAGGTTTTTATTTTGGTGTGAGAATAGTTTTTCCACAAATAATCAAAATATGGTGTTTTTGCATTTTTAACGGCATTAAAATAACTATTGTTTCTAATTCCAAAACCATCTAAAATAATTAATGCTGTTTTTATTTCCATTTTACTTTCCTATTTCTATTAAATTTTCGGCGTCCAAAATTGTTCTTCCAATTAACAAACCGTCAATATATTCACTGTTAAGATATTGTTGATAATTGTTAACATTAATGCTTCCGCCATACAAAACTGTTGGATTAATTTCTGTTTTTGCACTTTTTGCATTGATTATTTGTTTAATTAATGCAATATTGCTTTCAACATACAACAAATCAGCAGGGTTATCTTGCCCAACTGCAAAAGTAGGTTCATAGGCAATTATAACTTTTTCAAGGTCAGCAATTTTAACGCCTTTTAGTGCCAAACTTAATTGTCTTTTTAAATGTGCTTTAAAAAGATTGTTTTTGGTTTGACCCAAACTTTCACCAATGCACAATATTGGTGTTACGCCTTGCTCTAATGCATACAAAATTTTTTTGTTTATTTGAGCATTGCTTTCTTTAAATTGTTTTCGTCTTTCACTGTGCCCAACCAAAGCATATTTAACATTCATACCGTCAAGCATTGAAAGATTATATTCGCCAGTATAACTTCCTTCTTCTTTAAAAAAGAAATTTTGCACGCCATAACTTATGTTTTTGTTTTCATAAATTGTTCCCAAAAACAAATTTGGTATGCTTGGAAGCAAAACAATTTGGTTTGAATATTCTTCGCTTGTAACCCTTTTTAAATATTCACTCATTTCTATTGAGTTTTTGTTCATCTTAAAATTTGCAACAATAAGTTTCATTTTTTTCTCCTGTTTCTCTAACTTTTATAAGTATATCAAATTAAAATTCATTTGCATAACAAAATTTAATATCTTTAAAACATTTTTTATTCTTTATCTTTAATGTTGTTAATTGCAACAAGTCCATTTCCTTCCAAAAGTTTCAAACTTGCTCCGCCACCTGTTGACAGATGTGAAAATCCGCTTTCAAGCCCAAATTTTTCAATAGCAAAAATTGTATCTCCACCGCCAGCAACTTTTGTTGCTTTTTTGTTTTTTGCAATAGCCTTTAAAATTTCTTTTGTTCCATTTTCAAAGTTAGAGTTTTCAAACACGCCCATTGGTCCGTTTATTATAATTGTTTTTGCTCTTTTAATTTGCTTTTTATATTGTTTTATAGTTTTTGGTCCAATATCAAACGCACCATAATCTTTATCCATTTTTGTTATAACAAAATTTTTTATGTTGTTATCATTCAAACTCTTTGCACAAACATTATCGGTTGGAAGCAATAGTTTAACTTTTTTATCAACGGCTTTTTTTATCATCTTATAGCAATATTCAATTTGCTCGTCATCAACAATAGATTTTCCAACTTCGGCGTTTAAAGCTTTCAAAAATGTATAACTCATTCCGCCACCAATAAGCATAACATCAACTTTTTCAAGAAGATTGTCAATAACTTTAAGTTTATCTTTAATTTTAGCCCCGCCCAAAATTGCAACTATTGGATGCTTGCCGTTATCAAAAATATTTTCTAAAAACGCAAGTTCTTTTTCTATAAGCATTCCAATTCCGCTATCCAAATATTTTGCAACGCCAAAAGTTGAGGCGTGTTTTCGATGGCTTGTGCCAAAGGCATCTAAAATAAAAATATCAAAAGGAGATGCAAGCCTTTTTGAAAAATCATCATCGCACGCTTCTTCTTCCTTAAAAAATCTTATGTTTTCAAGCAACAAAACTTCACTATTTTTTAAAGCATTAATTTCTTTGTTCATTTTTTGATTTGCAACATTGGTTGAAAAATAAACTTTTGTTGGAAGTTTTTGTTTAAGATATTCATAAACAGGTTTCAAACTCAATTTTTCGTCAAACTTTCCGTCTGGTTTTCCAAGATGAGAAACAATAACTATTCGTGCGTTTTTGTCAATTAGTGCTTTTATTGTTGGAATTGCTTCATCAATTCGTTTGGTGCTTTCAATTTCTCCATTATCTGATAGCGGAACATTAAGGTCAAGCCTTAAAAGAACCTTTTTGTCAAAAAAATTAAAATCGTTGATATTTTTCTTCATAAAATCTCCCTTTGCAAACAAAAATTTTGCAAAAAAATTGTTATATACTTATTTTTATATAACAATTATAATATAAAATATTTCAATTTAAAAACATTTTAAAGGTTTTACCATAAAAAATATTAATTTTTTTGTTGATTATTAATTTTTTATTAACTTTTTATTTTCAAAAATTCATCAAGCAGTTTTAAAGCCTTATTTATTGTGGTAACAGCACAAATTTCTTTAAAAAACTCTTTATAGCCACTTATTCCCTTCAAATAAAATGCCAAATGTTTTTTCATGTTGTTAACAACAATGTGTTCAGAATAAATTTCTCGCATTTTTTGATAGTGGAATTTTATGTCTTCAAACAAATTTTTTTGATAATCTTTTCCCAAAATGTCCGCAAAAACATAAGGATTTCCAATCGCTCCCCTTCCAATCATAACAAAGTCAACACCTGTTTGTTTCATAACATCATAACTTTGTTTGTCGCAAACATCACCATTTCCACAAACAGGAATTTTAACGCTGTTTTTCACTTGGTTAATTATATCGAGATTTGCTTTGCCAGAATATTTTTGCTGGGTTGTTCGGGCGTGGATTGTAACAAAACTTGCCCCATTATCTTCACACATTTTTGCAAATTCTTTTGCACAAATATGTTCACTATCAAAACCCGCCCTAAATTTTACTGAAACTGGCTTATTTGTGCTTTTTACACAAGAGGATACAATTTTGCTTGCCAAAACTATATCTTTCAAAAGATATGAGCCTTCTTTGTTTTTTATAATTTTGGGTGCTGGGCAACCCATGTTAATATCAATTATATCAAAATCATCAAGTTTGCCACTTTTAATAACGCTTTCAAAAATTTTTGGTTCATTTCCAAAAAGTTGAACTGATTTTTGTTTATTAAGCCCATTTGTTTTTAGCATATTTTCAGTTTTTTCGCTTCCATAAAAAAGAGCCTTCGCACTTATCATTTCGCTAACTGTAAGCCCCACGCCATATTTTTCACACAAACACCTAAAAGCAAGGTCGCTATACCCTGCCATCGGGGCTAAAATTAAATCGTTTTCAAGTTTAATCACAATAAAAATATATATTTTTTTTATAATTTTGTAAACAAAATTTTAATATTTTTTATTCTTTACAAAATTTAAAAACTTTGTGTTTTTAATTTCTTTGCTATTAAAACCTTTCAAAAGCAAAATACAAAGCACATATAAAACAAAACTTGAAAGAACGCAAAGCATAATCAAAAGTCTGTTTAAACTAGAAAAAATTAAAAGTTTGAAAAGCAAAATTGAGCCCGTCATAACAATAGTGCCTGCAAGTGGAACAAACAAAATTTCATAAAAATTGAATTTAATTTTAATTTTGTCTTTAACTTTTATCATATTAATTATGCAAGCGAGTGCAAAACTTACAACATCACTAATAACCAAGCCATAAACATTAAGATTTGGGTTTGAAACCAAAATTATAGTTAACACAATTTTTATAACGCTTGCAAGCAAAAGAGAAAAAAACGCATAATAACTTTCATTAACCGCTTGCAAAATTGTGGTTAAAATTTGATTTAGAGCAATATAAATGATTGAAAAACTACTTAATTTTAACATTGTCGACACAACACTTAATTGATCAAACAAAGTGGAATTAAGGTTTCCATACAAAAAGAAACATATTTCTTTGCTTAAAAAGAAAAACAAAATTACGCAAGGAATTGTGAAATACCACACAATTTTTATGGCCAGTTTGCTTTTAAAAGAAATTTCATCGTCTTTTTTTAGTGCAAAACTTGAACTGATTGACGGCATCAAACTTGCCCCAATCGAAACTGCCACAACACTTGGCAAATTTATTAAACTTGCACAAACACCGCTATCAAGACCATACAAACTTGTTGAAATTGAAGCATCAAAGCCATTTAGACTTAAAAGTTTTACTATAATCAAACTGTCAATAACACCAGTTATAGGAATTATAATTGACGCAAATGTGATTGGAACAGACTCTTTTATAACAATATTTAGTGCTTGTTTGTTTGTATATTCTTCACTACTATTAAAATTAAAATCTATTTTAATTTTTCGAGATTTATAAACAATAAACAAATATAAAAAAGCAAAAAATTCACTGATAAAAATTCCAACAAACGCACCCAAAACGCCATAAACTAAACCATATTTTAAAAACAAAAATGCAAACAACAAGCCAAACAAAAGTTTAAAAAGTTGCTCAATAACTTGGCTTATTGCCGAATGCTTCATAATTTGAAAGCCTTGAAAATATCCCCTATAACACGAAATTATTGCTCCCAACAAAATTGATGGCGATAAACAAACATAACATATCCACAAACTTTCATTATTTTGCACTTTTGCAATTTGAACACACAAAACAACCACAATCAAAGCAAAAAATATGCCCAAAATTAGCATTATTTTTATTGAATTATTAAATATTTTTTTAATATTTTTATAATTTTTGTTTGAATATTCTCGGCTTATAATTTTTGAAATTGCAATAGGAATACCACTTGAACTTGCCACCAAACATAGCGCAAAAATTGGATAAACAAGTTGATATAATCCAACACCTTCCGCTCCAAGCAAACTTGTTAAAGGAATACGAAAAATAGCACCCAAAATTTTGCAAATAATTGATGCCAGCCCTAAAATTATTGCTCCATGCACAAATGATTTTTTCTTCACAAAATTAGTTTGTGTTTTAAAACTTTTTTTATCAAAAAAAAGGCAATATATTTGCCTTTTTAAAATAAAATTTAAATTATCTATATTTTATCCAATTTGAAGCGACATAAAATTTGCAAAGGTTTGAAGAATTTTTATTTCGTTGTTTGTAAGCAAGTTGTTTGAAACTATTCCAATCGCCCCATAAGTGTCGCCTTGAGACAAAATGGGAACAATGGCAAGCGAAGTAAACAATGGTTTTTCATCTTTAACAAGACAAATTAGGTTTGCACCATTTTGTGAATTTAACATAACAGGTTTTCGATTTTCAATCGTTTTTTCAAGGTCTAGAGTTATAAATTTATGTAAATAAGATTTTTTAAAATTAGAATTGCCTTCAACACTTATAATTGAATCTTTGTCGCAAACAAATGTGTCAAGTTCAAGCACTTCAAACACGCTTTTTGTGCAGTCTTGTGCAATGTCTTCAAGTTCCAAAACTGGCGAATATTTTTTCAAAACAAGTTCACCATTTTCCCCTGAAAAAATTTCCAGCGGAGTTCCTTCCCTAATTTTATGTGTTCGCCTTATTTCTTTTGGAATAACAATTCTTCCAAGTTCATCAATTCTTCTAACAATTCCTGTTGCTTTCATTTCCTTCTCCAATTAGTTTTATTATAAGAAAATAAAATTTTTATATTCAAAAATTGTTAAAATTTGTTATTTTTTAAATATTTCTTTAATTTGTATGTCTCATTTTTTACAATGCCAATCGTCATTAATAAGAGAAATTAATGGCAAATGTCATAAAATATTTTTATGGTTAATGAAAAAATATTTAAAGAAAGACTTAAAGAATTAAGAATTGAACAAAATTTATCTCAAGGCGAACTTGCAAAACTTACAAATCTTAATCAATCAACAATCACAAGATATGAAACTGGCGAAAGAACTCCTAATATGTTTGGATTAATTGCTCTTGCCAACTTTTTTAAAGTTTCCATAGATTATTTGGTGGGGCTAGAAAATTAATTAAAAAAAGCAAAAATTAATTTGCTTTTTTTTAATCAAATAAGTTTAATGTTTTTAACTTTGTTAATAACCCCAAAATTTGTTTTTGAAGATTTTTAAAATTTGATGATTTTTTGTTGTTTGTTAAATATAACTCTCTGTTAACTTCTATCATAAAACTTAAAAAGTTTTTGTTATTTTTTTTAAACAAAATGTTTGGAATCATTGTGCCTTGATAAGGATAATTTATTTCCACTTTAAGCCCTAAACTTTGAAAGTAATTGACCAAAAAATCTTCAAGTTTTTTGTTGCTATACAAATTTTGTTCAACACCTATGCAAATATCTGGCAAAGGTTTTGAAAGTTCTGTTTTTATAATATCTTTTGAAAAAGAATGGCAATCAACCAAAATAACTTTGTTATTTTTTAAAAGTTTAGTGGAAATTTTATCTAACTTTTTGTGATAAGGATAATAATATTTTTTTAAAACTTTTTGCCTATAATTCTCGTCATCATCTAAAAGTTTTTTACCATCAATATCATTTTTATAAATTACTCCAAGTCCATACTTTGCCATAATTTCAATTTCGTCATCAGCAAATTTTTCCGCATCACAACAAATTCTTGAATATTTGGCACAAACATGATTAAATTTTGATGCTGAAAATAATTGCTTTGTGAACAAATCCGTCATTTGCAAATTAAAAGAATTAATTTCTTGCATAGTTAAAAATTTTTTTTGCTTTTTAAATTCTTTTGTTAATTTTGTAGATGAATGCGGAACATTTAAAATAATTTTATTTTCCATTTTTTCTCCTATAACACAAAAAAGCAAAATAAATTTTGCTTTTTTAATATAAATTTGCATGGCTTCCAAGCCTATAAAGCATTAAAACCAAAATATCTTCATGAACTTTATAAATTAAAAGCCAATCTGGCTCTATATGACATTCTCGCAAATTTTCAAAATTACCCGACAAATTATGATCACGATATTTGGCATCAAGTGCAACATTATTTGCCAATTTTTCTACAACCTTAAATAATTTATCCAAATTTTTCCCTTGTTTTTTTGCAAGTTTAATGTCTTTTTTAAATTGATTTGTAAATTTTATTTCAAATTTCATACTTCAAGTGCATCTTTAAGACTTTTTATGTCCCTATATCCCCTTTTTGTTTTATCTTTTGCAATTTTATCACCTTCTTCAATTGCTTGAAGAGTTTCTTTGTTTGGCGTATCAAGTTTAACATCAAAAGGAAGCCCTTGAACATTTATTGCCTTAATCAAAAACATATTTATTGCTGTTGACATATTAAGACCCAATTTATTAAATAGTTCATCCGCTTCAATCTTGGTTGATTCTTCTGTTCTAATATTAATACTAGCCATTTTCTATATCTCCTTTTTAATTATTATATGTATTGTAACACAATATATACACAATGTCAACAAATTATGTCAAAAAATTTTTATATAAAAAACAGCCGAATATGGCTGTTTTTGTTTAAAATATATCATCAAGACCGTTAAGTTCTTCTTCTGTTGGTTCAAACTTTTCAAGTTGAACACTTGCTTCTTCATTTCTAACTTCGGTTTTGTTTGATTTTCTTTCTGGTGGAATTTGACTTTCTAAACTTTGAGCATTGCTATCTTTGTCAAGATTAACAAAAGTTGTGTGTTCAGAAATAAATTTAAGTTTTATTGTGTCAAGAGCACCATTTCGGTGTTTTGCTAAAATTAGGTCAACAATTCCTTGTTTTATAGCCCCGTCATCTTGCAAATACATATCTGGATTGTGAATAAACATAACAATATCTGCGTCTTGTTCAATCGCACCACTTTCACGCAAATCGGATAGCACTGGCTTGTTGCCTTTTCTGCCTTCTACGGCACGAGATAATTGCGACAAGCACAAAATTGGAACATTAAGTTCTTTGGCGGCAATTTTTAAACTTCGGGAAATTTCGCTAACTTCGGTTTGACGATTGTCGGTTTTCTTGCCACTGCTCATAAGTTGCAAATAGTCGACCATAACAATATCAAGACCATGCTCTCGTTGAATTCTTCTGCATTTGCTTAAAATATCAACTGGGGTGTTTAGCGCACTGTCGTCAATAAAAATTTTTGCTTTTGAAAGTTTTTCTTTTGCTTCAAGCAAAAGTTTCCAATCTTTGGTTGAAAGTTCACCTTTAAGACCTTTGCTCATAGAAACCATTGCGGTTGAAAATATTGCCCTTTGCATAAGTTGAGCAGCACTCATTTCAAGTGAAAAAACAGCACAACTTCCGCCATTTAGTGCAATATTGTTTATTACATTCATTGCAAAAGATGTTTTTCCAACACCTGGACGAGCAGCAAGCAAAATAAGGTCAGATTTTTGAAAGCCATTTGTTAACAAATCAAGCCCATAAAAACCAGTTTTTAAGCCGGCAAGCGCTGTTTTGTCTTTTTCAATAAGTTCAAGTTTTGCAATAACTTCATTAATTGCCGTTTCAGCCGAAACCAAATGAGAACTTTCTTTCTTTTGGCTCAAATCAAAAATAGTTTTTTCGGCAAAAGTTAGTGCTTCGGTTTGGTCGGAACTATTAAAAGTGTGTTCAACGATACTTTGTCCAGAAGAAATTAATTTTCGAAGCATAGCATCACGCTTAATTAGTTCTTCATAATGTTTGAAATTTGCCGCACTTGGAACGCTGTTTGTTAAACTTGTTATATATGTTACACCACCAACTTCGTTCAATATTCCAAGATTATCAAGTTCGTCAGTTATTGTTACAAAATCAATGGGCATATTTTTTTTGTAAATATCAAGCATTGCATCAAAAATTTGCTTGTGAGCATTTGAATAAAAATCTTCACTGTGAATTTCGCTAAAAACTGTTAGTGGAACTTTTTCGTCAATAAGCATACACCCAAGCAAAGCTTGTTCTGCATCTAAATTATGTGGCAACATTTTTGCTTCCATTATTCTCTACCTTCTTTTTTTCTTCTCTCTTGTCGTTTTTTGTTTCGTTTTGCCAAAATGTATTCTTCAATTAAAAATACAATTCCAACAATACCAACTGTTATCAAAATAACAAAAATAGATTTTAATTTTACGGCAAGTGTGAAAACACACACACATGGCACGCCAACTATTAAAAATATAATTAAAAATCTTTTAAATAATTTTATAACTTCTTTTTGAGTCATAAATCTATTATATCAATATTTTTTTAGTTTTTCAAGTGAATAGCAATTTTTTTAAAATTATGAAATTTATATTATTTGAAGTTGTCGGCAAGCAGCCCGCAGGTATATTTGCCAGCAACTAATGTTTATTCAAACCATGATGGCTTGGTTTATCACTGAAGTTGCGTTAGCAAATCAAAATTTTAACTTGCTTAAAATTTTATATCACATAGTTTATATTATTGGGCATAAAAAAACTCACAAAAAAGTGAGTTTTGTTTTTAATAAACTTTTACAAGCCTAAAATTTGTATAAACCATTTCAGTTCCAGCCGTTGTTGATTTGAAAACAACAATCATACCTGTTGCGTTTGCTGGCACTGTGAAAACTGTTCCTGAACCTGGTGCTACTTGCGAAAGTGATGAACCGTCTGCTTTATAATATGTTACTGTTACACTTGTTTTTTGAGTGCTTTCATAAGTTAAAATATATTTATCGCCCGCAGTGCAAAGTGCATCTAAACCAAGCCCATAGTTAATGTTAGAATTTGTTGTAAATCTTATTTTATCAGCAGTTACTTCATAGTCGGAACTTAATTGGCTTGGATACCAATAATTGCTTCCAGTAATACCAACCATAATTTGCTTGCCTGTGATTGTTCTTGTTGCAGTGTTAACTCCTTCACTTGAAGTTACGCTTGCAACCGCTCTTGAACCTACATTAAACAAATCAAAGCCAAATTCTTGGTTAAGCAAATTTTTTGCTGTGCTTTCATCAAGGTTTGCTTGTTGAATTGCACAAACTGTGCAGTTGATTTGAGTGGTTGCGTTCTGCTCTTCAAAATCGGTTGATATTGTTGCGCTTATTGTTATATCATGCCCTGTTGTCCCTTTTGATAGTTTGCCTACTATTTTATCGGTAACTGTTGCTTTTGTGCTTTGATTGTATATCTTTGTTCCATCACTTACATAAACATTCGTTCCGTCATCACTAAAATATGCCCCGCTTTCAAATATCCCTTTTGGATCACTTAAAAATATCATATAGTATGCTGCTTCACTTTCACTTGTCAAACTCACTTTTATTGGAATATTTACTGTATCCCCTGGCATAACCTTGCCACCTGCGGTGTATGTTCCATTTGTTCGGGTTACATCAAATTTAAGTGTTTTGTTTGTGTTATCTATGCCTGTTCCGCTCACATCAAGTTCTATAGTTCCAAAATCTAGTGTTCCTGAATAACTTTCTTTGTCGGTGAACCACGCAAAGGTGATTACTGACAAACATGAAAATATTATTAATGATAAGATTAAAATTATAAAACTTACCTTTGTTTTAAATTTCTTTTTTTCCATATATTTTTCCTTTATTTTTTGTTTTTTTAAAACTTTTTTGCAAGCAATTTAATTAAGTGATGTGTTTTATTTTTTATTTTGGGCAAATCTTTTTAATTATATTAAAAAAGGTCAACCCTTATTTATTAGGTTGACCTTTTTTTGAAAGTTTATTCTTCTGCTTAAATCATGCGGTCAACCATGCGGTCAACCATGCGGTCAACCATGCGGTCAACCATGCTTTTTATCCATTAAAAAATATGCCATATTTTGTTATCTCGTGTCAAACATTTCTGGCATATTTTTAAAATTTTTCTATATTTTTTAAATAAATGATAAGTGCAAAGTGCCTAACGGCACTCAAACATTTTTGGCATACTTTTTTAAATTATAATTACAAAGTGCCTAACGGCACTAGTTTTGCAAAGAGCATATTATCACTTTTTGCATTTAATTAACACAATTATAAACTTTTTTGAAAAATCGCAATCCACTAATTTTTAAAAAATTTACATTCAAAATATTAAAATAATTAATCATTTTTGTTATGGAAGTTAACTCGTCCCCTAATTGTGTGGTCAAGAATTTTCTTTCTTATTCGAATTGATTTTGGAGTTACTTCCAAAAGTTCATCATCATTCAAAAATTCAAGACATTCTTCCAAACTTAAATTTTTTGGTGGAATTAGTCTTAATGCTTCATCACTTGCACTTGAACGAACATTTGTAAGGTTTTTTCGTTTGCAAACATTAACAACAAGGTCGCCCCCACGAGGGTTTTCACCAACAACCATTCCGCCATAAACTGGAACACCCGCCCCAATAAACAAAGTTCCTCGTTCTTGTGCGTTATAAAGTCCATAAACAATGCTATCGCCAGATTCAAACGCAATCAAACTTCCCATATCACGCCTATCAATATCGCCTTTATAAGTGTCATATTTTTCAAAAATACTGCTCAAAACGCCTTCGCCTTTTGTGTCGGTCAAAAATTCGCTTTTATACCCAAACAATCCCCTTGAAGGAATTAAAAATTCCATTTTAATTCGTGAATTATGGCTTGTCATATTAACGAATTCGCCTTTTCGTTTGCCCATTTTTTCCATAACAACGCCCATACATTCTTCTGGCACGTCAACAATTAGTTTGTCGATAGGCTCTAATTTTTCGCCGTTTTCGCCAGTTTTGTAAAGAACTTTTGGCATTGAAACTTGAAATTCATAGCCTTCACGACGCATATTTTCAATCAAAATTGAAAGATGCATTTCGCCACGACCACAAACATCAAATGCTTCAGTGGTTGCTGTTTCTTTAACACGCAAACTCAAATCACGGTCGGCTTCTTTAAACAATCTTTCACGCAAATGACGGCTTGTTACAAACTTGCCTTCTCGTCCAGCAAAAGGACTGTCGTTAACAGAAAAAGTCATTTCAACACTTGGTTCACTAATTTTTACAAATGGAAGTGCTTCAACTCGTGAACTATCGCACAAAGTGTCGCCAATTCGGACATTTGGACTTCCTGCAATACAAACGATATCACCAACAGTTGCTTCTTGCACTGGAACTTTTTTTAGCCCTTCAAACTGATAAATTGCAGTTACTTTTGCATTTTCGTTTGGTTTTTCATTGTGATAGTTTGTTATTGTTATGGCTTGATTTAATTTAACACTTCCTGCTGTTACTTTTCCAATAGCCATTTTTCCAACATAGTCGGAACTTTCGGTTGAAGAAACAAGCATTTGGAAAGGTTTGTCAGCATCACCAGAAGGTGCTGGAATATAGTCAATAATTTTTTGAAGAAGTGGCAAAAAGTTTGTGCCTTGTTCGTCTGGGTTCAAACTTGCATAACCATATCTTGCACTGCAAAAAACAAATGGACTGTCAAGTTGTTCTTCGTTTGCATCAAGGTCAAGAAGCAATTCCAAAACTTCGTCAATAACTTCTTTCACTCTTGCATCTGGTCTGTCAATTTTGTTTATAACAACAATAACTTTGTGGTTAAGTTCAAGTGCTTTTTGAAGCACAAATCTTGTTTGTGGCATTGGACCTTCAAAACTGTCAACAACAAGCAAAACGCCGTCAACCATTTTCAAAATTCTTTCAACTTCGCCACCAAAATCTGCGTGCCCTGGGGTGTCAATTATGTTAATTTTATAATCTCTAAATTTGCAAGCCGCATTTTTTGCAAGAATAGTAATTCCCCTTTCTCGCTCTAATGCGTTGCTATCCATAACTCTGTCTTGAACTTCTTGATTTTCTCTAAAAACGCCACCTTGCTTTAACATTTCGTTAACCAAACTTGTTTTGCCGTGGTCAACGTGCGCAATAATGGCAACATTTCTTAATTTTTCGTTTATCATATCTTTTCTTCCTTTTAAAAACCTTAAATTATATCACAACAAAATGAAAAAATAAAGGGTTTTTTAAGATTTTTTTTGTTTGAATAATAATGGACTATAAAGCACTGCAAAACTAATAAATGTTAGCATTGCAATAAAAATTTTGTGTGTGATTGTTAGTGGGACATATCCAAAGAAACTTTCGTATGGCAAAATCAAAAGTGCTAAAGCCGTTAAGGCAATCATGCCAACAACCAAAACTGCACGATACATATTAAGTGGGGTGCAAATTTTTAGCAAGATAACAAGACCAACAAAAGTTATTGATAGTGAGGCTAATGTTTCATAGCAATTTGTTCCCAAATATTTGTCAAACAAGAAGCACGCAATGAAAGTTATGAACAAAACAAGACCATAACAAACACTTTTTAATGCAACTTTGTTGATGAATTTGCCTTTTATTTTGTCTTGATTTGGTTGAAGTGCCAGCATAAATGACGGAACGCCTATTGTGAAAAATTCTAGAAGAATAATTTGATTTGGCGTGAAGGGATAGTTTATGTTTATAATTAAACAGAAAATGGTTAAAACCAAAGTGAAAAATGTTTTCATCAAAAACAAACTTGCAGAATTAACAATATTGTTAACCACTCGTCTTCCTTCACCCACAACGGCAGGAAGATTTAAAAAGTTAGAATCTAACAAAACTAGGTGGCTAACATTTCGGGCAGCTTCACTTCCAGACGCAACCGAAATTGAACAATCGGCTTCTTTTAAAGCCAAAATATCGTTAACTCCATCGCCGGTCATTGCAACATTATGCCCCATATTTTTTAGGGCTTTAACCAAAATTTGTTTTTGTTCAGGGCTTACACGGCCAAAAATGTTATATTCACCTGCAATTTCCATAACTTGTTGATTTGTCATGCCTTCCAAACTTATATATTTATCAGCACCAACAACACCAACTTTTTTGCTTATTTCGCTAACAGTTAGCGGATTATCTCCACTTATAATTTTAACTTGAACTCCGTTTGCATTAAACCAAGCGATTGTGTCTTTTGCTTCTTTTCGTATTTTTTCATCAAGCATAATCAAACAAATTGGAGTTAAGTTTTTTGGAAGGTTTTTGTCAAGTTTTTCACTTGTTTCACACAATATCAAAACTCTATATCCTTCTTTTGCATAAGCATTAACATAATTTGTAACTTTTTTGTCTTTGTTTCTGTAAACAAATTCTGGCGCACCCAAAACATAAGTTTTTTCGTTTTTAAAACTTACAGCACTAAACTTTTTTGCCGAATTAAATTCAATAACTTTGTCGCTTTCAAAAACTTTTTCTTCCCCAAAATAATTTTTTAAAGCATTAAAGGTTTGATTTGGTGTTTTCATGCTGGCAAGAAGTGAACTTAAAATTTGTTTAAGGTCATCTTGCTTTTGAAGCATTTTTATTTGCTTAACAACCATTGTTCCGTCAGTGATTGTTCCAGTTTTGTCAAGACACAAAACGCTTGCCCTTGAAAGCATTTCTATTCCATACAAATCTTGCACCAAAGTTTTCTTTTTGGCAAGTTTAATAACTCCAACCGCTAATGCCAAACTTGTAAGCAAGAATAACCCCGCAGGAATCATTCCAATAACCGAACCTGCCGATTTTGTAACCAAAAGTTTAAGGTCATTTCCAATTAGAGCCTTGTTGTTAAAAAATATTGCCACCCCTAGTGGAATTATAAGAACTCCAACAACTTTAATTATCAACCTTAAACTTGACAACAATTCACTTTTTGGTTTTGTATATTTTTTTGCTTTTAATGTTAATTTGCTTGTAAAGTTTTCTTCGGCAACTTTTTCGGCTTTTGCAATGCAACTTCCACTTGTAACAAAACTTCCAGCCAAAAGCATATCGCCTTTTTTCTTTTTGATTGAATCACTTTCGCCTGTAAGCAAACTTTCGTTCACTTCAATTTCACCTTTCATAACTATGCTGTCGGTGCAAATTTGATTTCCAAATTCATAAACTAAAATGTCGTCAAGCACAACTTCATTGGTTTTTATCTCTTGCTTTTTCCCTTCTCTTATAACTTTTGCAGTGGGTGAAGTTACCAAACTTATTTTTTCAACAGTTTTTTTTGCTTTTATCTCTTGAATAATTCCAATAAACATATTGCAAATAAAAATTATTGCAAAAAACAAATTGTTAAACGAACCAACCAAAATTAATGCTGTTGCAATTAAAAAGCATAACAAATTGAAAAATGTGAAAATGTTTGAAAAGAATATACTTCTGTATGTTTTTGTGTTATTTGTTTCGTAATAATTAATATATCCGTTTTCAATTCTTTCACAAACTTGCTCATGAGTTAACCCTTCACTTAAACTTGGATTATATCTTTCGGCGTGCAATATGTTATAACTTTTGCTTTTTTTCAGTTTTTTTATTCGTTTTATATCGGCTTTTGAAAGTTTTGAACAAACAACAATTTTGTTATCTTTTTTTGTATCAGTTTTTGTGTCTTCAATTTTGCTCTCTTGAAAGGCTAGTTCTTGAATATTTTGTGCATTTTCAAGGTTTGCATTAACATCTAATGCCCTTTCATTTTCCAAAACTTTTTTATTTTCTTTTTTGTCCTCTTTTTTTTGAATATTTTTTTTCTTCAATTTTTCTTCTTTTTTATTATTTTGGTTTTTCATAATTATATTATATTAAATTATTATCATTTTTAAAAATAAATTTAATAATGTTTTAAACATTTAAAAAATAAATTTTTTATTGTGTCAAACAAAAAGATTGTTTCATATAGATTAAAAAGGAGAAATTATGCAAAAAATGTTTTATAAAAGTTTTAAACTTAACACGAGTGATGATTTTAACAAAGCAGCACTTGACTTAACCGGTGAACTTGAAGCAATAATTCAATATGACGAGCACGCCCGTGAAGCCACTTCGCAAACTGCAAAAAACACATGGCTTTCTATTAAACACGAAGAAGAAGTGCACGTTGGCGAATTATTATCGCTTTTGTTCATGCTAGACCCAAATTTTAAAACCCAAGTTGAAAAAGGCATGAAAGAATTTGAAGAAAGAAATTAAAAAATTAATGCTCACATTACCCTTAACTTCCAATAATAGAATTTAAGTTAATATTATGCTGGGCGTTCAAATACTCAAAAAATTTTTGTTCACCGTTTCATAATATAATTTTTATGCTTATATTCAGCCAATTTTTGGTGATAATGAATAAAAAAAACTCTTTTTTAAGAGTTTTTTTTGTTTTTTATTTTTAATACTACAATTTTAAAATAAATTTAATTTTAGCCTTCTGGCATAAACATAAACAGCAAAATCATTCCAATAACGAACAAAATTCCAAGCAAAACAGCAAAAGCAATTTTAACTTTGCTTTTTGGAAGGTCGTTTCCTATCTTTCCTGTTTGCCCGTTAAGATATGTTCGGTAAGTTTTGTTTTTATAATTAAAGTTAATAAAATAAATTGGAAGCAAAATATATGAATATTTGTTGTTATCAAATGTTGTTGTTAAATTGAAATATTGCACCCTAGAATAGTGATAACCCGACAAAATATTATTTTTTATTTGCACTTTCATAAGTTCTTCACTTATTTTTTTGCAATTCTCAATATCATTATCATAACTTTCAACGCTATAACCACGCAAAAAGTTTTCATCATATTCAAAGCAAGTGTCAGGACTAACAACATACGGTTTTATTTCTTCAAACGAACCTTGATTTGTTAAACTACTGCTTTCAACCAAAAAATCTTCAAAATTAAGACTTTTTGTTCCTTGAATATATTTTGTTTCGGTTGTTGTGTAAGATTTTCCATCACGATAATGCGTGTGGTCGATTGACAAAGCGCCATTATAATTAGAAAATGTGTTGCTATCAAACGAAAAACACGAAATATATGTTCCCGTAACATTATCTACATTAGGATTTTTTTTGAATTTGTTTGGCAAAAACCATTTGTGCTTAACATTTTTTTTGTAATATTCAATCGCTTTTTCCTTTGAAAAAGTAAATGGAATAATATTATTTGGTTTAAGCCCAATAATTTCTGATTTATCCAAAACAAAGTTGCTACTGCAATATGGACAAGTTTTGGTTATTTCTTTTTCCAAAACATTAAGGCTTGCTCCACAATTTGAACAATTTGTGGTTTTGGCAACTTTTGATTGATTTGATTGCTTTAAATTTTCATTGTTATAATCAAATTTTAAAACATTGTTTTTTGTTTCAAACTTATGAATTCTGCCACAATTAGCACAAATTAGTGCCTGGTTTTGCGGAGAAAATTTTAGTTCTCCGCCACAGCCTAAACATTTTATATTTGTTTTTTTAACACCCATTATTTAACTTCTTTTCCGCATTTTGGACAAAATTTTTCTTGAGCACCAAGTTTTTCGCCACATTCGCAAACTTTTTCATCTTTTGTTAGTTTTGTTCCGCATTCTGGACAGAATTTTGCATTTTTTCTTACTTCTGTTCCGCAATTAGGGCAACTAAAACCTTGTTTTTCACCACATTCACTGCAAAATTTTGCACCCTTTTTTATTTTAGCACCACAATTTGTGCAAACTGTAACATTTTCTTTTGTTGGATTTTCGCCACTTAAATTTTGAGCAAAAATGTTGCCCATAGAAGCCCCAGCAGAAAGACCAACGCCAAGCCCTGCCAAATTGTTGCCACTTGGATTGTTTGCTGCGTCTTTCAAAGCATCTGCCGCTTTTAATCTTGTGTATGTTCCAATCTTGTCTTCCATAACGCCAAGTTTTGTTCGTTCATCAAGGGCTTTTTCAACTTCTTCTGGAAGTGAAATGTTTTCAATAACAAAAGAGCAAAGCATTAAACCTAGTTTTGCAAAACTATCAGTAGATGCGTTTTTAACCAAATCGCCAAGTTCTTGATATTTGCTTGCAAGGTCTAGGGCACTAATTTTGCTTTCACCAATCGCATCAGTCAAACTTGAAAGAAGCATAGGTCTTATTTGCCCAGCAACATCGTCAACAGAAAAACTTGAATGAGTGCCAAACATTTCTTTTAAGAATGTTTTTGCATCATCAACTTTTATTGAATAAATACCATATCCCCTAACACGAACATTTCCAAAATCGGCATCACGAAGCATAACTGGATTTTGAGTTCCCCATTTTAAACCAGTGAATTGTCTTGTGTTAACAAAATAAACTTCTGCCTTAATTGGGCTGTTAAAACCTGTTGGCAAACTTAATGCTTTTGTTAAAAATGGAATATTCTCGGTTGTTAATTTGTAAGTTCCTGCTTCAAAAACATCACAAATAATTCCTTTATGAACAAAAATTGCAACTTGGCTTTCACGAACAACCAAAGTTGATTGATTCATAATTTCATCTCTGTCAGTTAATGGATAACGCCAAACCATTTGGTTTCGGTCTTCATTTTTATATTCAATTACTTCCAAAAGTTGTCGTTTAATTTTTTTAAATAATCCCATATTTTATCTCCTTAATAATTATATACTTTATTTTATCAAATTTATTTTTGTTTTGTCAAAGCAACTTATAAACATTTTTATTATATTTTTCGCAATTTTTCTAGTTGTTTTCTTTTTGCCTTATAATTTCTTTAAGTTCACTAATTTCACTTTTAAGGTTTGCGTCATCTTTTATCATTCGTTGAACTTTATCCCTTGCGTGCATAACTGTTGTGTGATCTCGCCCAAACACTCCGCCAATGGTTTTTAGTGGCGTGTTCAAAATTTCAGTTATCAAATACATACAAATTTGCCTTGGGTCAACAATTTCTTTGCTTTTCTTTTTGCCCGTTAAATCGTCTTTGTCAACATCATAATATTCACAACAAACATCAATAATTCGGTCGATTGTAATTTTTGGTGAATTGTCTTCTTCAAAGTTTTTTAAAGCAACTTTTGCATCTTCAATTCCCGCAAAATGATGACCAATTAAGTTTGCATAAAACACAACCTTGCTCAAACAACCTTCTAACTCTCTAACATTTGTGTCATATTTTTCAGCAAGATAGTCAATAACTTCACTTTGAACATTAAGGTTTTCAAGTTGTGCTTTTTTCATTAAAATAGCAACTCTTGTTTCAAAATCTGGTTGACCAATATCTTGAATCATGCCAGAAAGCAACCTGCTTCGAAGCCTATCACTTAAAGTTTCAATTTCTTTGGGTGGGCGGTCGGAAGCAATAACAATTTGTTTGTTTTGTCCATACAAATCATTAAATGTGTGAAAGAAATTTTCTTGCGTTTCAATCTTTTTTGAAATAAATTGAATATCATCAATAAGCAAAACATCAACATTTCGATATTTATCCCTAAACACCGAAATTGCATTGTCTTTGAAATTGCTTCTTATTGCGTCAATATAATCGTTTGTAAATTGTTCACAAGTAACATACAAAACTTTCATGTCTGGATTGTCTTGAGTTATTTGATTTCCAATGGCATGAAGCAAGTGCGTTTTGCCAAGACCAACTCCGCCGTATATGAAAAGCGGATTGAACCTTGCTGCTGGATAGTCTGCCACATTTTTTGCGGCGGCATAAACAATTTGATTGCTTTTGCCAACAACAAAGTTTGAAAATGTATATTTGCTGTTTAGGTTTGTTCTAAAATTATTTGAAGATTTTTTTTGAACCTCGGGAACTTCCCCAACAAGTTCATTTTCAGCATATTTATTTTTTTCTTCTTCGCCAGTGATTATTTTAAAGCCCTTATACTCATTTCCAAAGGTTGAATCTAATGCAAATCTAATTAAACTCAAAAAATTACGCTCACACTGATTTTTGCACGCTTCGCTTTGAGCATAAATTATAATTTCATCATCTTTAACTGCTAAAGGTTTTAATGGTTTAAGCCAAAGGTCGAAACTTACTGCTGTAACTTCCTTTTCAAGCAAACTTAAAACATTGTTCCAATTTTCACATAACTTTATCATATTTTGTCCTTTTAAGTAGTTTTATTTTAACGCAACAAACAACTTTTGTCAATTAAATTAAAGTTTAGTTTTTTTCAATTTAAAACAACAAAATTTAAAACTAAATATTATTTGAAAAAACTTTTTATTTTGATATAATAAAATATATATGCAAATAAAATTTGTGGAATTAAGAAACTATCGAAATTATGCTTTTGAAAAATTTGTTTTGTCGCCAAATATTAACATTTTGCTTGGCGACAACGCACAAGGAAAAACAAATTTACTTGAGAGCATATATTTTTCGTGCATTGGAAAGAGTTTTAAAACCAAAAACGAAAAAGAAATGATAAAAACCGAAAGCAAAA
This sequence comes from uncultured Clostridia bacterium, assembly GCA_934757845.1. GTDB lineage: Bacteria > Bacillota > Clostridia > Christensenellales > UBA1242 > UBA7868. The sequence continues at coordinate 82,374 of CAKVLQ010000001.1, read as the reverse complement.
ATGCAAAAATTTTGATTGATTTTGAAAAAAATAATGGCACAAATTCAATTATGATTGAATTTGTGGATAATCAAAAATTTGTTAAACTTAACGAAATTAACATAACAAAAACAAGTTCTATGCTTGGAAATTTGGCGTGCGTGTTTTTTTCCCCAAGCGAACTTAAACTTGTTAAAGAAGCCCCCGAAGACAGACGGCGATTTTTGGACATTGACATTTCACAATTAAGCAAAGAATATTATAATCACCTTATCAAATATAACAAAATTTTGAAACAGCGAAATAAACTTTTGAAAGAAGGTGGAAGCCCTGAAACTATAAAAGAAACACTCCCTATTTGGGACTATCAACTGGCAACCACTGCAAGCCAAATTATTTGTTTTAGGCTTGAATTTGTTGAAAATTTGGGCAAAAAAGCCTGCCCCGAGCATTTTAATTTGTCGGGCGGAAAAGAAAACCTTGAACTTGAATATTCTTCTTGCTTTAACTTTAAAAACAAAAATGCAAGCCAAATTGAGCAAATTTTGCTTGAAGAACTTGCAAAAAATCATGAAAAGGATATGAAACTTAAATACACCACTGTTGGTCCGCATCGTGATGACATTAAAATTTTTTTGAACAATATGGAAGTTAAAGCCTTTGGAAGCCAAGGTCAACAACGAACAAGTTTGCTTTCAATAAAACTTGCCGAACTTGAAATTTTTAAAGAAGTTTTTGGTGAATATCCAATTTTGCTTTTAGATGATGTTTTTAGTGAACTTGACGAAAGCCGAAAACAAAAACTTTTTGAGCGTGTTCAAAACATTCAAACCATAATCACAACCACAAAGTTTGATATGCCACAACAAAGTGCAAATATTATTAAAATTGAAAACGGAAAGATTGTTTTATAACCTTTCCGTTTTTCAAAATTATTAAATTTAATAAAGTTCCCCTTGCCCTTTGCAAGGAATTTTTGCGCAACAAATTTGCCAAAAAAGGTTGCAATCAAATTGGTTTTAATTTGTAATTTTGTATTATTTTTTTGTATTTACAAATTTTGTTTGCTTGATATGTTTTTTATTTATATAATATAATCATGAATGAAATAGAAAAATATTATAACAAATTTAATGAAGACAAAAGGTTAAAAACCCGTCATGGTCAAGTTGAATTTTTTATAACTAATAAATATATAACAAAATATTTGAAAGATTTTGAAAATCCAAAAGTTTTGGATATTGGTGCTGGCACTGGTGCTTATAGCATTCCACTTGCAAATATGGGATATGATGTGAGTGCAGTTGAACTTGTAAAACACAATTTGCGTGTTTTGGAGCAAAATGGGAAGAATGTTAAAGCCTTTTTGGGAAATGCTTTAAACCTTAAAAAGTTTGAAGATGAAAGTTTTGATATTGTTTTGCTTTTAGGACCAATGTATCATTTATTTAACAATCAAGACAAACTTCAAGCACTTTTGGAAGCAAAACGAGTTTGCAAAAATGGTGGTTATATTTTTGTGGCTTATGTTTTGAACGATTATGCAATAATAAAACATGGGTTTGTTGACGGATTTATTAACAGTGCAATTAAAAATGGTGAAATTACAAAAAACTTTTTGATTAAAGACAATATAAAAAATTTATATTCATATTCTAATATAAAACAAATAAATGCACTAAACAAAAAAGCCGGGCTTAAACGCAAAAAAATTATTGGCGTTGACGGAGCAACTGATTATATCCGCCCCGCTTTAAACAAAATGGACGAAAAAACTTTTGAAATCTTTTTGAGTTATCAATCGTCAATATGTGAAAGAAAAGATTTGATTGGTGCAAGTTCGCACATTTTGGACATTTTGCAAAAAAATGTATATTGACAAAAAATATAATATTTGGTAGAATTTTAAAGTATGAGATTTAATTTGATGAAATTTTTAAAAAGCAAAAAGTTTATTGACATATTCTGCTATGTGTTTTGTGGAATATACTTTTTGTTTGCACTTTTGTTTGCAACTGCAAGCGTAATGGATTCTAGGCAACAAGAAAGGTATTTGAATGAAACTCTTGACCGAATTAATGCACTAAACAAACAGGTTGAAAATTCAAACTTATTTCGAAAAGATGACACTCCTGCAGAAGACGACCCAGTTGAACCTATTTTTAGTGATGGCAAAACTGCACTTTTAACTGCTTATGATAAATTTTATAATGCTAATAGTTTTTATATTTCAGCAAGTGGCACAATAACCACCGTTGCAATGGGAATTAACATTAAAATAAGTTTTCAAGACACCGCCGTTAGATATGAAAACACTTCAAAAGTTTATAACGAACTTTTGGTGAAATATCTTGACGCTTCTTCTATGCAAGACATGATGGAAAAAGAAGTTCAATATGGCGAACAAATTTTTTTAAGAAACAACGAAATCAAACATCGTGAAACCTTGCGTGTTAAGAACGAAAGTGGCAAACTAACTGGCTATGAATATGGCAACATTGAAACTCCTGGCGAAGAAAAAAATTTGGTTGCAAACAATCTTTTGATTGTTAATGAAGAAACCATAAAAGAAATTTCTTATTTTGAAATTAAATATAAAAACGGCAAACCAAAATATTATTATGTTCAAGCCGAACTTGACCCACAAAAAGCACCTATAAACTTTGCAAAAGCAACATCATTTAGAATAACAACTTTCAATTTTGGCGTTCCAAGATATTCAAAATGCACACTAACTGCAATGATTGATGCCCAAGGCAATTTGTTTGGGTTAAGAAGCAATGACACGGCGGAAATTGATGTTACTGGCACAGTTTCTTTAACTGCCCCAGCAAACTATTCATTCACTTATGCAATAAGCGGAATTGACAAAGAAATTACTTTTGCACCAGAAGGTTGGTAATGATAACAATTTATTCAAAGAAAAAACAAAATATAGAAAAATATTTAACTAACTTTGAAGGGCTTGGATTTAACAAAATTCAAGCCTTATTTCGAAAAAAAGATATAAAAGTTAACGGAAAAAGAGTTGATAACAACTTTGAACTTGATATTAACGATAAAATTGAAATTTATTGCAAAAACGATTATTTTTTTAATATTAAAACTATTTTTGAAGACGAAAATATTATTATTGTTTTCAAACCCAAAAAACTTGAAGTTATAAGCCAAACAAAAAATATAAGTTTAATAAATTTAATAAACCCAAATTATTTTGCTGTTCACCGAATTGATTTTAACACCGAAGGTTTGGTTGTTTTGGCAAAAAATTTGCAGGCAAAAACCGAACTTGACAATAGTTTTAAAAACTCCAAAATTCAAAAAACCTATATAACCATTTGCAAAAACTATCCAACAAAAGACGAAATGACTTTTGAAGACTATCTTGTAAAAAATGAAAATATTGTAAAAATCTATCCAAATCAAATGCATGGTTCAAAAATTGTCAAAACTCAAATTAAGTGCCTAAAAAAACATAACGGATTTTGTCTTTTATCCGTTAATTTGCTAACTGGAAGGACGCACCAAATAAGGGCTCACCTTGCGTTTCACAATCTCCCCGTTTTGGGAGATGAAAAATATGGTGATTTTAAAACAAACAAAAAGTTTAATTTAAAAAATCAAATTTTGATGTGTTATAAACTTTGTTTGAATGGCTTTGAGAATTGTCTTCAATATTTGAATGGAAAAACATTTGAAATTAGTTATTTTAATATTGAAGAATATTTTGATAATTTAAAATAAAAATTCTATTTCAATTTTTAATTGTAAAAATAGTTTTTAAACTAAAATAATACATAAATAATTAATAATAAGAAATAATAAAATTATGAAAAAAAACGTAGTAATTTTATTATTTTTTTTAACATTTTTTTGCATTTTGAGTGGGTTTTCAAAAAAAACCGATTTGCCATTAAGCGATTTTAATTTTTATAAGTTTGAAGGCAACATTGAAAATTTTTTTACGCATCAAATTATCAACCGCCCAGACCTAGCATTTAATGCACAAAACAAATATCGTTTCAATTTTTATCGAGATTGCGTAACCTACACTGAATTTGAAAGATTTTTAACCGAGATGTATAACAATAATTATGTTTTGGTTGATATTTATGATTGTTACAAAACTATTGACGGAAAAGTTTATAAAAAAGATTTATATCTTCCAAAAGGCAAAAAGCCATTTATTTTAAGTTTTGACGACATGAGTTTCGACACCAAAAACAAAGGTATGAGTGATAAATTGATTTTGGATAAAAGCGGAAATATAGCAACTTTTACCCAAAACAATGAAATTCAAATTGAATATAACAAAGAAGCAATACCTATTCTTGAAAACTTTTTGACTATTCACCCAGAATTTAGTTTTAATGGAGCAAGAGGAATAATTTGCCCAACTGGTTATAATGGAATTTTGGGTTATAGAATTAATCATGATAATCCAAACTATAAATCAGAAATTGAAAAAGTAAAACCACTTGTTGAAAAACTAAAAAATCTTGGTTATAGGTTTGCAAGCCACACTTTTGGACACATTCAAGTTGGAAATGTTGATATAAACACTTTGAAAAAAGATACTGATAGATATTCAAACGAAATAATACCAATCATTGGCGAAACCAACATTTTAAGTTATCCTTGTGGAAAATTTACAACAAATGAAGCAAAACTAAATATTTTAAAATCTGCTGGATTTTCTATCTTTTTGTGTGTTGGAACAAGCAAACAAGAATGGTTTGTTGGTGATATGCTTTATCTTAAACGCCATGTTTTAGACGGTGGAACAATGCTTAAATATCGAAAGCAACTTTTGCCAATTATAGACACCACAAAAATTTATGATTATGCACAGCGTGCTTAAATGTTAAATCATAAAAAATTATATAAAAGTTTTATGCTCGCAAAAATTAAATTTAATATTAAGTCATTTTGCAATAAAAAACCACCAAAATGGTGGTTTTTTATTAAAGTTCTTCGCCGTTATCAATTTTGTCAATAATTTCGTCCCAAGGGTCATAAGATTCATCTTCTGTTCCAACAAGTTCATCAATGCTTACAATAATTGGCTTAATATCGTCTAGATTATAACTCATAACAAACTCCTCCTTTAAAAACTATATATTGTATTATCGTGTTTTTTCGTTAGCGTCTATTTTTTTTGCTTTAATTTCTTTAATTATAACATCATCAAGCGAATTAAATTTAACCGAAATATTTTTGCAATCATGATGCCTAATAAATTCAGCAAGTTTATCGTTAATTGTGTTAGATGCCCTTGCTTGAATATCACGAACACCAAATGTAGCATTTATTTTATCAGTTAGTTCATCAATAAAATTTTCAGAAAATTTAATTTTAAAATTAAATCCGTCAATAGTTTTTATTCTTTCAACCGCTTTATTTAAAGCCATCAAGGTTAATTCTCGTTTTTCTTCTTTGTTAAAGTTTTCAAATTCAATAACAAGACCAAACCTAGCAAGTTGTTCTCGTTTCATGCCTGTGGTTTCGGTTTTTGCAAGTTGCATTTTAACATCGTCATCAGCACCAGAAAAACCAAGTTTTCGTGTTGTGTTTGCACTGAAATTTGTTGTAGCAACAATAATAAAGTTTTTAACCGAATAAGCAACATTGTGCGAATCAAGAACTTCACCTTCGTCAAGAATTCGCATAAAGAAATTCAAGCAATCTGGGTCGCATTTATCAATTTCTTCAAATAATAGCACTCCACCGGTTTCGGAATTTTCACGAATATATTTTAAAAATTCAGGTTCTTTATCACTTCCAACATATCCATCAGGAGAGCCTATTAAACTTGAAAGCATAAAATCATCATGGAAATTTGCAAAATCAACAGTGAAAGGTTTTTTATTAAATAAGTTTATTGAAATTTGTTTTGCAAGTTCAGTTTTTCCAACACCAGTTGGACCAGTGAAAACCATTGAAGTGATTGGCTTGTCTTCTTTTCTTGCGCACAAAAGCGATAATAAAAGATGATTGTTAACAACCTTTAAAACTTTTTTTGACCAATCATGTTTTTTTCAATGTTTTTAAGCCCATTTTTTATGTTTTTTAGGTTATCTTCTTTATTTTGCTTTTTTAATTTTGTTAAAGAATTTAAAACTTCGGAATAATTAAAATCATATTTCTTCAAACTACTCAAAATCTCATTATCATCATCAGAAGAAATAATTAATTGTCCATCATAATAAACACTTTTATAAACCAAATTGCTGTCTTTGTCATAATGAAGCATCAAGCCATGTCGTTTTCCGTTTTGATAAAATCCAATCGAAAAATCACCATTTGGTTCAGTAATTTTTCCTTTGCCTTCTTGCCTTGCACCTACAATTTCGCCCTCATAGACATTCCCATTTGGAAAGTATATTTCGCCATAATTTTCGGTTAAAAAATTGTAGCCTGCAATTTCATTTGATGTATCGTCATCGGCCAGTTCTAAAAGTGAGCCATACCCATTAAGTTTGCCGTCATTAAAACTTAAATTAAACATCAAAAAGCCATTTTTTGTTTTTCCAAGCCCAATAGCACACGAGCCTTGTGGCAAACCATTGTCATTTACAAAGCCATCAAACGAACAAATTTCGCTTGAAAGTTTGCCTGTTAAAAATTTATAAATTTCTGATTCTTGTGATTTTGGTGAAACAAAATCTATTGATATTTTTTTCATACAAAAATTTTACCAACAAAAAACCACTTTGTCAATACCCTTTTAAAAACATTTGACAATTTATTTTATAAAAAAAAGTCTTTCAAAAAAGACTTTTAAATCATTTATATTAGTATACACAAAGGTATACACAAAAAAATTATAAAAAAAAGATTTCCGCTCTGGAAACCCTAAATTAACACTAGATATTGTGTTTTAATTGATTTTGCACCACAACATATTGTATTTTGGAGCGAGTGATGGGGGCGACGCGTTAAGAAAAAGCACCAAAATGTGCTTTTTTAGCCAAAGCCGGGAGCAACTTGTTGCGGTCTGGGTCCGACAGGACCGAACCATGGTTCGATTTCCAAAGATGTTCAATTTTACTATAAAAAAAGCCCTTATAAGGCTTTTCTTTGTGTTTTTTGGAGCGAGTGATGGGAATCGAACCCACGCAGCCAGCTTGGAAGGCTGGAATTCTACCATTGAACTACACTCGCATAATTAACTTTAAAATAATATCACATATTTTTTTTAAAGTCAATGATTTAAACAAAAATTTTATTATATTTGCAAAATTATTGTTTTTAATAATTTTTGTTTGATAACTTTTATGTCAAAATTTTTTTGCTAAGTTAATTTTAATTAAACTTATCACCAAGTTTTTCCCCACCCAAAATGTGGATATGCAAATGATTTACTGTTTGACCTGCAATTTCTCGCTGGTTAATAACAAGTCTATAACCGTCTTCAAGCCCCAATGCTTTTTCTATATCTTTCATTTTTAGCATAATTTCACTTAAAATTTCGGCTTTTGGTTTGTCAACTTGGTTAAGATAGGCAAAATGAGTTTTTGGAATAATTAAATAATGTTTTTTTGCCATGTGAGAAATATCATTTATAATAACAAAATTTTCGGTTTCAAACAAAATATCACTTTTAATTTCGCCTTTTATTATTTTACAAAAAATACAATCGTTCATTATATCACCTTTACTTTCAAAATAATTTCAGTTTTAACAGAATTATTAACAAAAATCTTAATAAAGATTTCGCCCGTGGCTTTTGCTTTGAATTGAAGTTTATTTGCACCAAGTGTTGGAGTTGTGATTAAATTTGTAGCATTAATTTCTAACAAATTTTCATCTAAAAGTTTATATTCAAAATCATAAGCATCAACGACATTGCCGTCTTCATAATAATTCAAATTTAAAGTTTTGCTTCTGCCCACTTCAACACTACATTCATAAAAATCGCTTTCTTTTGACAAGTTTTCTATCACAATTTCTTTTGTAATATTTTTCACAACGCAAACTTCAAAACTTTTTGAAATTTCATTTTCTTTGTCGGAAAACTTAATTGTAACAATGGTTGAGCCAACACCTATTGGAGTTATCACACCAGTTTTATGGTTATATTCGCAAACATTTGGCGAAGAATAAGTAATAGATGCTTCACAATTTGTTTGACTGGTTGTTAACTTGTTTGTTTTTGTTTCAAAAATGTCAAGAGTAACACTATCAAACTCAAAAGAAATTGAACTTGGAATTGAAAGTTTTTGATTAACCGACAAATCAATGTTCTTTTCAATAAACTCATCGCCCGCACTTACACGAAAATATATTTTTGTGTTTCCAACGCCTTTTGCTGTTAACACATTATCACCACTTATTGTTGCGAAATTTGAATTTTCAATTAAACACAAAACATTAGTTTTAGCGCCAAGTGGTTTTAAATTATAAAAATTTTTCAATTCAACTTTGTCGCCAACATTTAATGTTAAATTATTTCTTGTCAAAATTAAATCTTCAACAACTGTTTCTTTATTTTTAAAGCATACAAAATAAATTGGAATGAATGCTAATATAACAAATATTAACGATGAAATTATAGACACAAGAAGTTTAGTATTCTTTTTCATATTCAACTATTTTACAAAAAAATACAAAATTTGTAAAGACTTTAAACATTTTTTAACAAAAAAACATATAAAATGTTATAAATTTTTGATTTTAGGAGTCTATATGTTAAAAATATTTGGTGCAAAAAAAACACTTTCATTTAATAGTTATCTAAATTATATTCAAAACCACTTTCCATCTGCCGTGGCAAAAATTTCCGGCAACGCAGCAAATGCAAGCATAAACGGAAAAGTTGAGTTCTTTCAAACAAGTAACGGAGTTTTAGTTTTAACCGAAATTGATAATCTTCCAGCAAATGCAACTGGAAACTTTTTTGCAATGCATATTCACAGCGGTGACAGTTGCAGACAAGACGAAAATGGTAATTTTGCCGACACACCACACTATAATCCACAATCTTATTCTCACCCAAATCATGCGGGCGACCTTCCAGTATTGTTATCAAACAATGGAAAAGCATTTATGGTGGTGCTAACAAATCGATTTAAAGCTCAAGACATTATTGGAAGAACAGTTATGATTCATGAACTTGCTGATGATTTTAGAACCGACCCAAGCGGAAATAGTGGCACAAAAATTGCTTGTGGCAAAATTGAAGCTTGTTAAAGAGACATATACATAACACTGCTTGAATTAACTCTGTTGGAAGTTGTTGTGTTATACAAAATATTATTTAAAGTTGCACCAATCGAATTAAAGAAAATTGAAACTCCTTTGGTTTGCAAATTGTTTTTTAGAGTGCTATAAATTATTATAGCACCGCTTTTATTCATATAATTTAAGCCATTCAAATCGCCTTCAATTTTTTCATTAAAATATTTTAAACTGCCCGTTTTTCCCGCAATTTTGCTAATAGAATTTTTATAAATTGATATTCCCAAATTATCTTCACTGTTAAGAGCAAGTTTTATTCCAAAAATATAGTCTTGATAGGATTGTTTTGAAACATTAACAACATTTGTTCCAATCATATTGATAATATTTTTGCTTATGCTAACATTTTGAGTACTGTTTGTGGTTTCAATTCCTCCAATCAAAAGCGAATTCATCGTGTTAGAAGAAATAAAAGCATTCTGCAAATTTTGTGCTTTAATTGCCAAAGAATAGCCTTTAAAACCACAAGATAAAACATTTAAGTTTGAAATATCTTTTGCATTTATGCAAGCAAAATCTTGATTAAGGTTTTCATTTTCAAACTTAATAATGTTATTTTCAGTGCTGTTTCTTGTTTCAAACCCAACCGAAATAAAAGAGATATTTTCAATAGTCCCTGAATAATTTATGCTTCCCGCATCTAAATAACCACCCAAAATAACAAATGAATCAATAATAGTTTTGTCTTTTCCTTCGCCACCTATAACTATATTAGAATTTTGAATTTCAAGCGGACTATTTAATTTGTAATTTCCTTCTTTTATCAAAATAATGTCGTTATCGTTTGCGTTTTCAATCGCAGTTTTAAGTTCTTCATTTGTTGATACAATTTTGCTTGCAACATAAACCGTAAACGAAGTTGTAAACTCTCCATAACTAATCCTAACTTCTTTTTTGCCACTTGTTTGACTGTCAAAACCACTAAAATTGGCTTTGTTGTTGTATATTTTGAGTAGCGCACTATCAGTTTTGATATTTTTTAACTCTAGACCCGTCAAATCAAGTTCTTCCCCAATTTCATAAACAAGTTTGTTCGGCATTTTGTAGATATACAAACTAACCATTTCATGCGTGCAACCACAAAAAAACATAAACGAAAAAGATATTAACACTAAACTTATAATAATTCCAAATTTTTTCATAATTTAATTATTAACACCAAACAAAACTTTAAACTTAAAATTTTATATTAAATAAACTATATAATTTAAAAATTTAAACATATTAAACTTTTTTTTAGCAAATAAAACCCACAAAATAAATTTGTGGTATCACAAATTAATAAACATAACTTGTTGGCAAATATTCCTTCACATTTCTTTCCCAATACCTCACTTAATAATATTTCAAAATAATATTGACAATTTATATTAAATAGATTAAAATAATATTATTAAGGAGATAAATTATGATAACAGACCACGGTGTTAGAACTTTGTATATGGACAATTTAAAAAAAGGATATTATCTAGAGCGTGAAGGAAATTTCGATGGAGCATTGTCTAGATATGAATACGCTCTTGAAATTGCCACTCAATTTGAAGACAATGGTTGCATAAACCAATGCAACAAAATAATTGCCCATGCAAAAACATTAAAACAAAATGATGAAAAAACATTTTAATTATTTGTTAATCATAAAAGTCATTAAAAAAGAAGAAATTAAATTTCTTCTTTTTTAAAATTAACTATTTTTTCACCAAATATAAAAGCGAAAAACGCTAAATAAACTGGAAGAAAACTTAAACTCATGTTAATAAAATAAGTTACTTCCAAATTTCTAACTTGCCTAAATGTAACTCCTTGCATAAAGAAAACATCAACCGCCAAAATAACGCATAAAAGCGAAAGAACAAACAACACAATTCCCGAAACAAATTTCATTTGTTTTTTGTTTGTGCAAACGATATCAAAAATCAAATATGAAATTAATAATCCCGACCAAACATAATAAATAATTTGAATATAAAGTGGCAAATTTGTGCTAAAAACCACTTTTAAAATAAACAACGCACTTGCAATAATGGCAAGACCTATCAATGTGTAATATGTAATATTAAGCAGAATTTTCTTTTGATTATAAGTCATTTCTCTCTCCTTTTTGATATTTTGCGTAATTAAAAAAAATTTATGCAATAAGCAAAATCTATCAAATAAGCAAAGATAAATATTTTTTGACATAACTTAAAAAACAATTTCAAAAATAAATCTTATACCATTGCACAAAAAATTTTATGTTTAATCTTTTATTTCAAAAACCACACAAAAAATCATAATCTCAAAACTTTCTTATTAAGCACTCAAACATTAATAAAAATCAAAATCCCCATTTATCGCAGATTATTAGTGGTTATTTTTTGTTTCTTTAACATAAAATAATCCTGAAAAAAGTTTTTAAATAAAATTAAAAAAATTTACAAAAAATAGTTGACAACAACATATAATAATGATAAAATAAAAGAGTTTAAAACAATATTCCTCAGTAGCTCAGTGGTGGAGCACTCGGCTGTTAACCGATAGGTCGTAGGTTCGAATCCTACCTGGGGAGCCAAATCATAGGAAATAAGAACATATTTAAAATAGTTGTTTTGAATAATTTGTTCTATTTGCTTTTAGAAAGAAAGTGACGAAAATCGTTGCTTTTTTTATTGCTCTTTTGCGGGTTGCTGGTCAATCTCTTTTAGGTGTTTCTTTTTCTCTCTCTTAGTATATTTTTTATAAATAAAAAATATACTTCTCTCTCTTAATTCTTTTATATAAATTAATTTTATTATTTTAATATATATAATATAATTAATATTTTTTTATATTATTAGTGTGAGAAATATTTCTTTTTTTGTTTCTTTTTTTCTTTATTATTTTTTATGGTATAAATTTTTTTAAAAATTTTGATATAGCATTGACAATGTAGTTATTTTGATTAATAATGAAAATGATATTTTTCGGGGATAAAAGAATATCACAAAAAACCCGCTAATGAGTGGTAGCGGGTTTTTTTATATTGTTTTATTATTATCAAATAACTTGTTTAACTCTTCTTCTGAATAATTCCGTTCGCCTTGGTCGGTTTGTGTGTAATAAGGCTTTTCATAGTCTTTATACATTCCCGAGCAAACTTTCTCACGGTTTTTTATTAGCCATTTTATAGTTAAATTATTTGCGTGCCTTAAAAAATGACTTTCTGTCATGGCTTGCATAATGGGTTTTAGGTCAATATATTGTGGAACATGATAACCCCGCACGGCTTTTTTAGGGTATTTTTTCAAAAACTCTTTTTCAAGTTCTTTTGCCCGTTCCTTTTTGTTCATCCATTAGTCCTTTGATTTTGTTCTTTTTCTCTGCGGGCTTGTTTTTGCTTTTGTTTTAGGTCTTTCATGCAGTCCAAAACCCAATCTTTTATGGTTTTATACCCTAATAACTTAATATTATCTAATTTTAAGCAGTTGCAACTGGCTTTGTTTAAACGAACTGACAACCTATAATACAAATTATCGGTTTTATTCCTACTCGCTTTTTTTACCCCGTTTATTAAGTCAATTTCACTTTTGTTATAAATATCTAAAATATTACAATCTAACACATCGCAAATTTTATATGCTTGTTCGGGAGTTGGTAAACATTTATAGTTGCATATTTTTGATATTTGCCATTTATCTATGTTTGTTTTGTCTGACAATTCCTGTTGCTCTATGTTTTTATTTTTCAAAATCTCTTTAAGTAGCATTTTATCCCCCTTTTTTGTTTAATTTTTGGTTTAAAATCGTGTTGCTAATCCGCAACAAAATTCGCAAAATTTGTAAGCAAATTTTGCTCTATTTTTGACAAGTCAAAAATGATTTCGTTTTTGAATAATAAATATTTTGAAAATTATTTTATTTTTTGTATGCGGTCGGGATTTTTCTTTATATTTATTATTCAATAGAATATTTTTAGTAATGTAAACTGCAAAATTTTTAATATCATTTCGTCATAATTTAAAAAACCCTTTTTTAAATTATTTGTGCCGAAAGTGATATTTTTAAAAATTTTGCTTGTTTTCTCTTGCTAAAAAGATTAATTGCTTTTGTTTGTGTTCTTTCTTTGCTTTAAAATATCAATGTTTTTATTTCTTAAATCGAAAATATGCAAGCAATTATTTTTATTTTCTTTTAATTTAATACGATTTCGTTTGTGCCAATCTTCAATCAATTTGTCATGGTCTTCGAGTTCGTGATTATCATAATCATTTAAAATCAACTCTTTTAATTCGTTTAAAAAATCAAATATGATTCTCTTGATTTCAAATCTGCCTTTATTGTATTTGGTTGTTAAGTGCATTTCACCATTCAAATAATCAGTTACAATGCTTTTAAATATTTCATTATGCTTTGAAAAAATTATATTAAAATAATATTCAAGTATGTTTTGGTCAAAATATTTGTCAAAATCAATGGCATTAATTTCAAACATATCAACAATTATTTTTTTGATTTTGCTTCTTCGTGTGTTGTATTTTCTAACTGATAAATTATGGCTTTTTGCCCGTTCCTCTGTGCCGTATAACAATTTATCATGGACAAAATTTGGGCAACTGATTATGTTTTCCTTTTCGTCTAGTTCTGTTCCGTCTGGCATATGTTTCAAAATTTCGTCTTTGGTTAGATTGTTAAAAAAATTTAAATTGCCAAAAACATAACAAAATTTGACCCATTTGCATTTATGTATGTTGCAAGCATTTTCACATTTCCAACATAAAGTTTTATATTCTTCTTGTTCCATGTTACACCCCTAAGAGATTAAATCTTTCAAGGTTAATTTTCTTAATGCTAGTTTTTTTAATATCTGTGCAACTTCTGTTGCTTTTCCGCTTATTTTAATTATTAACATTGTTTTTTTGCTCCTTTGTTTTCTATATTGATTGTTATAATTTGATTGTTTTCAAATTGTTTTTGATATTTTTCTATGTAATAAATTAAATTCCCCGCAAGTTGGGATATTTTAAAACTAGTTTCTTCAATGATTTTATTTAATTCTTCTTTATTCATTTTGACCACCTATAACTTTAAATTTACTTTTTAACTCTTCTTTTTTTACTGCTTCATAAGCAAGTGCACCGCAATTATATGAACATAGTCCGCCGATTATTTCAAATATGGTTTTTATTTTTTCTAGACTTGTTTTGTTTGTTAATCTGATATTTTTTATAATTTCGATAGTAGTCATGTTAACTCCTTTTGTGTAGGGTTTTTATATCCCTTTTAAATCTTTTATAAATTTATTTAATGTTTCTTTGTTGTAATGTATTTCAATTGTTTTAATTTCGTCCAGGTTCAAAAATTGGTCGTTTGCTATCTCTTCAAGGTCGTTTATTAACCCTTTAATATCTTCGTAAGGCTTTCGAAGAGATATAACATCAACCCGCAATTTGTCATAGACTTGTTTCTCTTCTGACATTGTTTTTACTCCTTTTGTCCCTTTTCTTGGTTTGTAGGTTCTTTTGTTGGGGCTTTGTCAAACTCTTTTAATTTTTCGCAAAAAAATTTTGCTATTTGGTTTGTTACTTCCATTGCTTCTCCTTTTGCCAAAATTGGCATAGTTTTTAAAATTTTTTCTTTGTCTTTGTATGCTATGGTTCCGATTTGCATTTTGTTCCTTTCGTGTCTTCATAAGACACTTTTTAAGCAAAAAAAATTTCATTAATTTCATCAGCGGTTAATTTATAACGTTGCTTGATTTTATCAATTTCACTTTTAGTAAACTCTGTTCCGTTTTCATTTTTCTTTGCGGAAACCGAAGCAATAGACAATCCTAAGTAATTAGCAAGAGTTTTATTTGTATCGCCAAATAGTTTCATCTTGCTTTCAAAAAGACGTTTATTCATGTAATTTACTCCCCCTTTTTTAGTTTGTGTCTTTTTAAGACACTTTACTTTATCATAAATTTTTATGCTTTGTCAATCAAATTTTAAGAAATATAAAAAAAAGTTGATTTTTAAGACATTTTGATATATAATTTAAAAAATAAAGGAAATGATAAAATATGGAAATGAGCGAAATAATAAAAAATTTAAGAACACAACGGGGGTTAACTCAAGAAGAATTAGGCAAAATTATAGGTGTGCAAAAATCAGCCATAAGGAAATATGAAAGCGGTATGGTTGAAAACATGAAACGTAGTTCAATTGTTAAATTGGCAAAATATTTTAATGTTACACCGTCATTTTTGCTTGGATATGAAGAAAATTTTAAAAGTTTAAGCAAAGAACAACAGGAATGTTGTGATTTAATAAAAAATTTAAACAATATACAGTGTGAAAGTTTGAAATATTATATTTTGGGACTAATAGGCGACGAAAATCAAAAAATAAAGGATGAAAACAATGATTAAAACTGTTATTTATGCAAGATATTCAAGCCATAAACAAACGGAGCAAAGCATTGAGGGACAACTTCGAATTTGTGAAGAATATGCTAAAAATAATGATTTAAAAATAATTGACTATTACATCGACAAAGAATTGTCGGGCAAATATGACAATCGAGAAAATTTTCAAAAATTAATTAGTGATAGCAAAAATCAAAAATTTGATTGTGTTTTGGTTTATAAATTTGATAGATTTGCTCGAAATCGATATGATAGCATTATTTATAAAGAATTATTGAAAAAACGCGGAATTAAAACTATTTCAGCAACGGAATACATAAGCGAAAAGCCCGAAGGAATTATTATGGAAGCCATGCTTGAAGGTTATGCAGAATATTATTCGGCGGAATTATCACAAAAAGTTAAACGCGGAATGAAAGAAAGCATTTTAAAAGGCAATACAATTGGCGGACACATGCTTTATGGTTATAAAGTGGTTGATAAAAAAATAATGGTTGACGAACAAACCGCACCAGCCATTAAATATTTATTTGAAGAGTATGCAAAAGGCAAACCTAAAAAGCAAATTATAAAAGAATTAAACGAGAAAGGTTTCAGAACTCGAAAGGGGAAATTATTAACTATAAGTAATTTTCAAAACAATTTGTCAAATATCAAATATGTAGGCGTTTACGACAACGGAACAATTCAAAAAAATGATTATTACCCACAAATTATAGACAGAAAAACTTTTGACAGAGTGCAAGAAATTTTAAAA
This sequence comes from uncultured Clostridia bacterium, assembly GCA_934757845.1. Classification (GTDB taxonomy): domain Bacteria; phylum Bacillota; class Clostridia; order Christensenellales; family UBA1242; genus UBA7868. The sequence continues at coordinate 66,035 of CAKVLQ010000001.1, read as the reverse complement.
TTTCATAAACGATTGGGAGCGAAACAAAAAGCAAAAGCCGAATTTTTATTGACAGGCAAAGCATTTTGCGGACATTGTGGGGCTTCGTTAGTTGGAGTGAGCGGAACTAGTAGAGATGGAACAAAGCATTATTACTATACTTGTTCTAATCGTTGGAAAAAACATTCTTGCAAAAAGAATAATGAAAAAAAAGATTTTTTAGAAAAATATGTTGTAGGTCAAACATTAAATTATATTTTGACCGATGAGAACATTGAGAAAATATCAACCGCATTTTTAGATGTTTGGAATAAAAGCGATGTAAAAATAAAAATTGATAAATTGCAAAAGCAAATTGTTGAAATTGAAAATGAAATTGATAAATGTTTTAATAGTTTTGTTTTGGCGACAAACGAAGATTTACAAAAAAGATTAAACGAAAGGGCTGAAAGTCTTACAATTCACAAAAAAGATTTACAAAACGAAATCGAAAAACTAAAATTCACGCAAGAGTTGACGAAATCAAAGAACGATGTTAAAAATTTATTGCATAAATTTTTAAATGGAAATGTTAACGACATAAATTTTCAACGTGAAATAATATTCAATTTTGTTAATTGTGTTTATGTTTTTGATGACAAAATATTAATTTACTACAATTTATTTGATAATAAAAATATAACATTTGACGATGTTTTAAATGATTTAAAAGAGCAAGATAGCCATGTTCAAATATTTAATAACACGGGGAGCCAAAATGACATACGCTCACAATAATGGAAGCAGTTTCATTATCGTGGGCGATTATTTTTTAATATTACCCAAATTTTTACCCATAAAATTATAACTCAAAATTACATTTAGAGTTAACTTTTGATTAAACAAAAAGAATAACATTAAAGTCTAAAAAAATTGAAACTTGCAAAAAAAAAGAACTTGCAAGTTCCTTTTTTTAATATTTATATAAAAGCAAAATAGCCGTTAGAGTATTTATAATACCGGTTATACTATAAAATAAGTTATTATCTGATTTTACTATTGCAAACCAAATAAACAAAAGTCCAATAACAAACGACAATATAATAGTTAATATATTAATGACATTTTTATTTGTCTTAAATTTATTTTGCAGAAAAAGGTAATAAAATTGTGTCAAAAATATCCCAAGTGCTATGATTTGCGGAGTTTATAATGCCTGTTAATGAATTATAAATAAGCATCATTGAACCTATTATTCCTAAAAAACTGCCGATAATTTTTAAAGTTCTTTTCATATTTCCTCCTCTAATTTTTCGTAAATATGTTTAACATACTTAATAGAAAAATGCAAGTCTCAGAATAAAATATAGGTTAAATTATATTTTCTTATTGCCCACCTATTCAATATTTACATTTTTATTATTCTAATTTAGAAATTTTCGTATATTAAACATATAGTTGATATTTTTGTAAAAAATTAAATATTATTTAAAATATTATGAGTTTTTGTAAAAATATTAGGTTTTTATAAAATAATAATATATCTTTTTATTTTTCTTATCTTCCAAGCACATCGTCAAGGCTTCTTAATCTATCTTTTTCTTTGGCTGTGTTTTTTACTATAACAATTTTCTTTGGTTTTGCTTTTTCTTCTTGTTGCTTTTTTACATTTACCATAACTTTTTGAATTTTATTAACGGTTTTTTTGTGAAGTTCAACAAGGTTGTTTATTATTGGCATAGGAATTGTTTTGAAAACACTTTCAATGTTTTTGATTAACAATTCGTTTTTAGATTTGTAGTCATTTTTGTCAAGTTTTAAATAATTTTCTGCTATTTTTTCTTCTTTTTTATAGTTTTCAAGAACTTTTTTGCCTTCGTCCGTTTTCTTCAACTCGTCAACATTCTTTTTATAACACATCATAAAATCATCTTGAGCTTCAATGTGTTTTTTTACATACAAAAGTTTGATTTTTCGGTCAATCAACTTTTGAAATTCGTCTTTGTTTTCAAGTTCTTTTTCAGCCCCCAGTCCTTCAATGCTTATAATATTAAATTCTTTATAAACTTCACTTTTAAAAGCATCATTAAAAGGCAAATTGATTTTTTTAATAATTGTTGCTTGTGTGTTTTCAATATAGCCTTTGCACTTATAAATTGGCTCTAAAAGTTCAAGAACAGCAGTTTTATAACCTGCTTGTTCACAATCAACAACTTTAATAGCAAAATTTAATTTACCAAACGCATTAACACTATTTACACTTTCAACAAACAAAATATTTTCATAATTATCCGTGATAACTTTTTTACACTTTAAAAGTTCGTCAAGTAAATCAGTTTCAACAACATAATCACCAAACTCGTTATAGTTCCCAAGCATCAAATTGTCAACAACACTAGCATATTGTTCAAGTTTATAGCGGTCTATTTCATATTTTTCGGTTAATATTCCGCCATCAATGTCTTTTCGAAGATAACGACCATTTTCTTTTTCTAAATCAGCAAGCATTAATTCCATAATTTTTTCCTTACAAAATTAGTATAACACAAAAATTTTAATTTTACAATTAATTAAGCCATTAAAATTTGCTTAAATTATATTGCAATTTATCTTTTAAACATAAAAAATAAGCACACAAAAAGTGTGCTTATTTAATAACAAGATTTCAAAAACTATTTAATAATTTTTGTAACAACGCCTGAACCAACAGTTCTGCCACCTTCACGGATAGCAAATCTTAAACCTTCTTCAATAGCGATATCAGTGATTAGTTTGATATCCATAGAGATGTTATCCCCTGGCATAACCATTTCAACGCCTTGTGGAAGTTCGATTGTTCCTGTAACGTCAGTTGTTCGGAAATAGAATTGAGGTCTGTAACCATTAAAGAATGGAGTATGTCGACCACCTTCTTCTTTTTTCAAAACGTATACTTGAGCAGTAAATTCTGTGTGTGGGTGAATTGTGCCTGGTTTTGCAAGAACTTGTCCTCTTTCGATATCTTTTCTTTCAATACCACGAAGCAAAGCACCAATGTTATCACCAGCTTCTGCTTGGTCAAGAAGTTTTCTGAACATTTCAACACCAGTAACAACTGTTTGTTTTTTAGCGCCCATACCAACGATTTCAACTGTGTCACCAACTTTAACAACACCACGTTCTACACGGCCTGTTGCAACTGTTCCACGACCAGTGATTGTAAATACGTCTTCAACTGGCATTAGGAATGGTTGATCAACATCACGTTTTGGATCTGGGATATAACTATCGATAGTATCCATCAATTCAAAAATGCATTTGCATTCTGGAGCAGTTCTAACATCTGCACCACTGTTTACCGCTTCCAAAGCTTTTGCAGCTGAACCACGAATAATTGGAGTTGTGTCTCCTGGGAAGTCATATTTGTTTAATAATTCTCTAATTTCCATTTCTACTAAATCTAGTAGTTCTGGGTCGTCAACCATATCACATTTGTTCATGAAAACAACAATGTATGGAACACCAACTTGACGAGCAAGCAAAATGTGTTCTCTTGTTTGTGGCATTGGACCATCAGCAGCAGAAACAACCAAGATTGCTCCGTCCATTTGAGCAGCACCAGTAATCATGTTTTTTACATAGTCTGCGTGTCCTGGACAGTCAACGTGTGCATAGTGTCTTTTATCTGTTTCATATTCAACGTGTGCAGTGTTGATTGTAATTCCTCTTGCTTTTTCTTCTGGGGCTTTATCAATATCAGCATATTCCATACCTTGTGCATGGCCAATTTTTGATAAAGTCATACAAATTGCAGCAGTTAGAGTTGTTTTACCATGGTCTACGTGACCAATTGTTCCAATGTTGCAATGTGGTTTTGTTCTTTCAAATTTAGCTTTTGCCATTTTTAAAAATTCCTCCTAATTTTTATGAAATTGATTTTTTTATTTCACTTGCTTTTATTTTAACATATAAATCAAAATAAAGCAAACAAAAATATTAAATTAAAAATATTTTTTATAGGATTTTTGTTCAAAACCCTATAAAAATACTATTCTTCTGTGTTTCGTTTTGCTCTTTCGCCAATAATTTTGTCAGCGATTGATTTTGGAACTTCGGCATAATGGCTGAATACCATTGTGAATGTTCCACGACCTTGTGTTGCACTTCTCAAATCTGTAACATATCCAAACATTTCTGAAAGTGGAACTTGTGCATCAACTTTTTGAATGCCAAGTGTTGCTTCTGTTCCTTGCAATATGCCACGACGAGCAGTTAAACCACCAATAACATCTCCAAGATAATCATCTGGTGTTTCAACTTCAACTTTCATAATAGGTTCAAGCAAAACTGGATTTGCTTTTCGTGCCGCTTCTTTAAATGCCATACTTCCAGCAATTTTGAACGCCATTTCACTACTATCAACATCGTGATATGAACCATCAAATACATGAACTTTAAAGTCTACAACTGGATAGCCTGCCAAAATTCCGTTTGCAGCCGCTTCTTGAATACCTTTGTCGATTGCAGGGATATATTCTTTTGGAATAACACCGCCAACAATTTCGTCAATAAATTCATAGCCACCATCTTCTTTTGGCTCTAATTTAATCCAGCAATGTCCATATTGACCTTTACCACCTGATTGACGAATATATTTTCCTTCGGCTTCAACTGGCATTCGGATAGTTTCTTTATAAGCAACTTGTGGACGACCAATATTGGCTTCAACGCCAAATTCTCTTCTTAATCTGTCAACAATAATATCTAGGTGAAGTTCACCAACACCTGCAATAATTGTTTGACCAGAATCTTTGTCTGTCCAAGTTTTGAAAGTTGGGTCTTCTTTTGCAAGTTTGATTAATGCAAGAACCATTTTTTCTTGGTCGGCTTTTGTTTTTGGTTCCAAACTTTGTTCAATAACTGGTGCTGGGAATTCCATACCAGAAAGCATAATTGGGTGATTTTCATCACACAAAGTATCTGCTGTGATTGTGTCTTTCAAACCAACAAGAGCAGCAATATCACCTGCAAAAATTTCGTCTATTTCTTTTCTTTCGTTTGCGTGCATTCTAACAATACGGCCAATTCTTTCTTTTCGTTGTGTTCGAGGATTGTAAACATAAGAACCCGCTTTTAATGTGCCTGAATAAACACGGAAGAAAGTTAGGTTTCCAACAAATTTATCGTCCATAATTTTGAACGCTAAACCAGCAAAAGGTGCTTCGTCAGAACTTTCTCTTATTTCTTCTGCGCCTGTGTCTGGGTTAACACCAACAATGTGGTCAACATCAGTTGGGGCTGGAAGATAATCAACAATGGCGTCAAGTAGTGGTTGAACACCTTTGTTTCTTAATGCAGTTCCGCAAAGAACTGGGTTAAGTTTAAGTTCCAAAGTTCCTTTTCTTAAACCTGCTTTAATTTCTTCTTTTGTGAATTCTTCACCAGCAAAGAATTTTTCAAGCAAAGCATCATCAGTTTCAGCAACTGATTCAATCATTTTTGCACGATATTCTTCGGCTTTTGCTTTGTATTCTTCTGGGATTTCAACAACTTCAAAGATTTTTCCATCGTCTTCATGATACATAATTGCATTCATTTCAACAAGGTCAATTAAGCCTTTAAAGTTTGCTTCTTGTCCAATAGGAATTTGAATTGGAACTGGGTTGCCTTTAAGTCTTGTTTTAACGCTGTCGCAAGCTTTATAAAAGTCTGCCGCATCACGGTCCATTTTATTAACAAACACAAGACGAGGAACTTTATAATCATTTGCTTGACGCCAAACGGTTTCACTTTGAGGTTGAGCACCTTCACGAGCACTCAAAACAGTGATAGCGCCGTCAAGAACTTTCAAACTTCTTTGAACTTCAACAGTAAAGTCCACGTGCCCTGGGGTGTCGATAATATTTATTCTTTTGCCTTTCCATGAACAAGTTGTGCAAGCAGAAGTGATAGTGATACCACGTTCTTGTTCTTGCTCCATCCAGTCCATTGTTGCACCGCCGTCATGAACTTCACCAATTTTATGATTTATGCCTGTATAATACAAAATTCTTTCGGTTGTTGTGGTTTTTCCTGCATCAATATGCGCCATAATACCAATGTTTCTTGTATCTTTAAGGCTATATTCTCTTGGCATAAATTTTTTCTCCTTATTTTAATATTTATAGTGGGCAAACGCTTTGTTTGCTTCCGCCATTCTGTGCATTTCTTCTTTCTTTTTAACAGCCCCGCCTGTTTGATTGTTAGCGTCAACAATTTCCATTGCAAGACGATTTACCATTTCTCTTTCGCTACGGTTTCTTGCACTGTTAACAAGCCAACGAATGCCTAGTGTTTGTCTTCTTTCAGGACGAACTTCAATAGGAACTTGATAGTTAGTTCCACCAACTCGTCGTGCTTTACATTCAACAACTGGCATAACATTTTCAAGAGCAACTGACAAACAGTTTGCACCTTCAAGGCCTAGTTTTTCATTTGCAACATCAAAAGCACTGTAAACAATGTTTTGTGCTAGTGATTTTTTGCCATCTTGCATAACTTGGTTGATAAGTTTTGCAACAACAATGCTGTTGAATTTTGGATCTGGCAAAATTTCTCTTTTTGTTGCTTGATTTCTTCTTGGCATAATTTATCTCTCCTTTTTAGAATATAATAAGTTTAAATTTATTTAGGTTTTTTAGCACCATATTTACTTCTGCTTTGATTTCTTTTTGCTACTCCTGCTGTGTCTAGTGCACCACGAACAATGTGATAACGAACACCTGGCAAGTCTTTAACACGGCCACCACGAATAAGAACAACACTGTGTTCTTGCAAGTTATGTCCAATTCCTGGGATATAACAAGTTCCTTCTTCGCCGTTTGAAACTTTAACCTTAGCAATTTTTCTTAACGCAGAGTTAGGCTTTTTAGGTGTTGTTGTTGTTACAGTCAAACAAACGCCTCTTTTTTGTGGACATTCTTCCAAGATTGGAGATTTGCTTTTTTTCTCAACTTGTTTTCTGCCGTGCCTAATTAATTGGTTAATTGTTGGCATAATTTTCCTCCTTTAAAATTTGAACTTACCAATTTCTAAAAACGGGTAAATCTTAATTTTTACTCTTACAAACCCGATTAAAATAGATTTGCAAGTGGTCACATTGCACAAAAAAAATATTTTCACACAAGTGATAGCCATATTTTATCAAAAAACAAAAAAGATGTCAACATTGTTTTACATCTTTTTAAAAAATTTTTGTATATTCTAAAATGAAAATTTTTCTTTTAATAGTTTAAAATTTTTTCAGCAAAAAACATTTGTGCTTACTTATTCATTTTCTAGATTTTTCGTTTTCTTAATTATTTTTTTTAATTGTTTTTTTCGTTTGCGGTTTTTCTTTTCGGCGATATGTTTGTTTTTTAAACTTTGTTTTTTAACAACTCGTTTAACTTTCCTTTTGCGAACTTTAAAGTTGTTTGTTTGAAATTTTTTATAATATCCATTTTTATATTTTTGAATAACAAACAAATAATCGTCATAAACCTTTTTTACGGCATTATCCCATGGCATATAAAGATTTGTGAACGCACCATTTTTTATTTTTTCATATTCATCTGGATTTTCAAAAATTTCAATAATTTTGTTTGCAAAATCTAGTTCATTATTTTCAGCAAAAAATGCGTCAATATCTTCTGTGCAAGTTCCACTTGTTACCGAACCACGAATAAATATTGTTGGAGTTTTTTGGCTTGCGGCTTCAATTTGCACCAAACTTGAACAATCATAAAGAGATGGAAAAACAAATAAATCCGCCATTCTAAAATGCTTAACAAGCAATTCCCTGTCGCAAATCTTTCCCGTAAAGATAACAAAGTCTTCAAGATTATATTCTTTTATTTTTTCTTTTAATTCTTCTAAATCAGGTCCTGTTCCAACAAAAAACATTTTAAAATTAAAGTTTTTTTCTTTAAGAATTTTTAAGCAATCAGCAATAAAAAATATATTTTTTAATCTGTTTATTCTTCCAACAAAAAGCAAAATTTTGCAGTCTTTTTGAATGTTGTAATGTATTTTTAGTTTTTCAATTTCTTCGTCATTATCATAATAAATTAAGTCTGTTCCGTTATTTTGAACTTTTGCAAGGCGATTTAAACCATAATCTTTAAAATAAATTTTTGCAACTTCTTTGTTAACAGCCCAGCACTCATCACAACTATCAAAAACATTTATAACATTTTTTAAAAGCATTGAAGTTAAAAGTTTTGATTTAGTTGCAAGATAAAAATCTTTTTTAAATTGGCTGTGAAGTGTTGCAACAACAGGAATGTCGTGTTTTCGAGCATATTTTAGCCCAATTTTTCCAATAGAAAATGGCGAATGAATGTGCACAATATCAAGTTTTGCATTTTTTATTTTATCGCAAAATTCTTTATCCCACGCAGGCATTGGAAGGTCATAGTCCAAAAAGTTTGCATTAATCTTTTTTGAACATCTAACAACTTTATAATTAAATTTGCTATCGTCAAAATCTTCTCTTCCTGCGGGCACAAAAACTGTTACATCGGCATATTCGCTTAATCTTTTTGCATAGTTGTCAATAACATTAACAACACCGTCTATCATTGGAAAAAACGAATCATTAAAAATTCCTATTTTTAATCTCTTTTTGTTATCAATTTCAGTTTTCATTACAATAATTATACACAATCTTAACTTAAAAATCAATTTTAATTAAAAGATTTGACAACTATGTTTTATAATTAATATAATTGATAAAAGTATAACAATATTAAATAGGAGCACAAATGAAAATTCATAATCCACAAAAATTGGAAGATTTTTATAACCATGAAAAAACAAATGTTGCAATAATCACAGACATTTTTGAACCATCAGTTGGCGGGGTTGAAAATGTTACGCAAAATTTATGCAACGCCTATAACAAAAATGGGCTATGCAACATTGCTTTAATAACAGGCAATGCAAAAGGATATGAAGATAAAGAAGATTTTTTGATTATAAGAACAAAAAGCATAAAAATTCCAAAAAAGTGGGGCGAAAGTCAACCTGTTCCAAATTTGGATAAAAAATTTAAAAAACTTCTTGAAAAAATGAACATTGATGTTTTTCATGTTCACACCGTTTATGGTCTTGCAAGTTTTGCAAAAAAATTTGCAAAAAAGCATAATATCCCAATAGTATTTCACGCTCACAGCAAGTTTAGCGAAGAAATGCCAACTATTATTAAAAGCAAATTAATTTCAAACATTGTTATAAAAAGAAATTATAAATTCGCAAACAACACTGACAAAATTATTGCCGTTTCAAACGGAACAAAGCAAAATTATTTAAGCCATAAAGTTACAAAACCTGAAATTAGCATAATTCCAAACACAAGCAATTTTGAACTTAACACAAATGAAAATGAAATTTTTGAATATTTCAAAACAAAATATAATATTGAAAAAAATATTCCAATTTTGCTTTTTGTTGGCAGACTTGAGATGAAATGCAAAAACCTTGATTTTTTGTTTAATTCGTTAAAAATTTTAAAAGAAAAAAATTTTGATTTTAAAATGCTTATTGTTGGTGGTGGAACTGATGAAGAAAATCTTAAAACTTTAAGCAAAAACTTGGGTTTAGAGCAAAATATTATTTTTGCGGGGAAAATAACCGACAAAAACTTGCTTTCAAAATATTATTATTTTGCCGATTTGTTCTGCTTCCCTTCAACGGTTGATAATTGTCCAGTTGTTAAATTTGAAGCAGCCAGCCAAAAAACTCCAATACTTGCAATAAAAAATTCGGCAAGTTGTGAAAATGTTGTTGACAACTGTAATGGCTATTCATGTGAACTGAATGAAGAAGACTATGCACACAAGATAATTGAAATATTTAGTGATAAACAAAAATTAACAAAAGTGAGCGAAAACGCTTTTAAAACCTTAAATGTTGGTTGGAACAATGTTTCAAAACAAATTTTGGAAATTTTTGATGAAGTTATAAAAAGCAAAAAAGATAAAAAATAAAAAGTTTTTAAAAAAGCATTTACAAAACAAAACTCTAATTTAAAAAATAATATTTATATGCACGCATATTTATTTATAAGTTTTTGTAAATAAAAAGAGTTAATAATTAATAAATTTAAAAAATGAATTAAAAAAAAGTTGAACTTTGTTCAACTTTTTTAATTATATATTTATTCTTCAAACAAATCGCTATCCAAATCATCTGGCATAAATTTGCTTTGTGGATTATCCAAATCAAGTTCTCCGTCAACCAAAAGAACAATGTCGGCTTGATGACTGTTTTTTACAACAATATAACTTGTTGGGTTTTCAATTTCATTATTAATATGATTTGCACATTCAAGATAAGCAATCAAATATTCTTTGGCACTTTTAAAAGCATCTTCAACGGTGTCGCCTTCGGTGAAAATGTCAAGGTCATTAAATGCCACCGCATAATTATTGTTTTCTTCATCAAAATATAGCACTGCTGGATAAACGAATTGTTGTTTCATATTTCTCTCCTAACTAAAATTAGTTTAACATATTTTATATAAAATGTAAAATTATTATGTTAATTTTTAAAAATTTTAATTAGAAAACCAATTCTTTTTTTCCAACAAATTCTTCCATATACTTTTTGCAAAGTTTAAATTGTTGTTTGTCTATAATGTTAAAGTTATATAAACCATACAAATTAGTTGCAAAATTTTCAATTTCTTGTTTTTGTTCTTTTTGAGATTTCTTAAAATAAACATTATTCATATAAAGAGCAATTCTTCTTGAAAAATAAATTTCATTTTTAAGATATTGATTAATCGCCTCTTTCATATTTTCATCAAAAATCTTATTTTCAAACGCTTTAACTCTTAATTCCAAAACTCTTGGGCTTGTTTCTTCATCGCTTGTTAAATAAATTGGTCTTAAATCAACCTTGCAAACTGGTTTGTTGTTTTGATTCAATCCAAGTTCTTGAACTTTTGAACAAAACGAAATGTAAGTAACTCCGTCTTTAATATGTTTGCTTTCAAAATTACTTATTAAAGAAAAATAAATTAATTCTTCAAGTTTTCTTTCACCTTTAATCATGGCATCTCCTTTAATTGCTTATATAATAACACAAAATAACTGCTTTGTAAATACCCTTTTCAAAAAAAGTTTTGATACCAAAACATAAATACATCAAAACTACTTTAAAACGCTTTTTAAATTTTATAATTTTGAAAAATATAACCCACATTTCAAATAACATTTTTTGAATTGTTAAAAAATAACATTAAATATTGGTAATTAAAAAAAACGAAACACTAGGTTTCGTTTTTATTATTTTTGAAGTTCAACTTGTTTGCCTTTAATTTGACTTGCGCCAAATTCTTTTGCCAAGTGATATGAATCAACATCAATAATTTGATTGTTAAACAAATGAAGCAAGTTTGTTTCATAATAAAGCCTTGTTTCATATCTTGTTGTTAAGTCTTGCTTGTTCAAATTTTCAAGAAACAATTTTATTCGTTTGCCATAGTTTGGTTTTTCTTTTGTTGCTTTAACAATGCTTTCAAAATATTCTGGATTAAAAATTTTCTTTTCAAATGCTTTTAGTCTTAAAAGAGCAACATTATCACTTGCAATTTTTTCGTTTGTAACAAAAGTTGGTTTCATTGAAAATTTGTTGTTATATTGGCTTGTAAAGCAAAAATGTTTATTATCTCCAAACAAAATAACATTTTCAAATTTACCAATTAAAGATAAATACATAATTTCTTCTAATTTTTTTTGTTCTTTAATCATATTAACTCCTTAAACATTAATATATTACCACAAAATTTAAAGTTTGTCTATACCCTTTTTTAAATTTTTTTTAGTTTTATTTATTTTTAATTTTGGGTGAACAATTTTTTATTTTTATTTCTTTTTCTATTATTAAATCACAATTTTAATTCATTTTTTTCAACTTTTATCTTGTTTTTCACAAAAAAACGCTTAAACAAAAGTTTAAACGCTTTTTAATATTATTCTTCACTTGACCCTTCAGTTTCACTGATTTCGGTTTCATCACTTTGAGTAGTTTCTAAACCAAAATTTTGGGCTTCATTGTTTAGTTTTGGATAAACATTTATATGATTGAAATTGCCTGTTCCTGCTGGAATAAGTTTTCCGATAATAACATTTTCTTTCAAGCCTTGAAGTGTGTCAACTTTGCCTTTGATTGCTGCTTCTGTCAAAACCATAGGGGTTTCTTGGAACGATGCAGCAGACAAGAAACTTTCAGAGTTTAAGGCGGCTTTTGTAATTCCAAGAAGTGTTCGTTTTGCACTTGCTGGAACTTTGCCTTGTTTCAAAATTTCATTGTTTGCATCTTCATAAGCAAAAATGTCAACATAAGAACTTGGAAGGAATTGTGTGTCACCTTGTTCTTCAATCATAACACGTCTTAACATTTGTCTGATTATAACTTCCAAATGTTTTGTGTTAATATCAACGCTGTTGTTTGCATAAGCATAAAGGATTTGACTTATCAAATAATCTTGAACGGCTTTAACACCTTGTGTTCTTAAAATGTCGTTAGGATAGATAGAACCAGCACTTAATGGAGTTCCTGGAACTACACTGTCGCCAGTTTTAACTTTAACAACGCTTCCATAAGGAAGAAGATAAGAAACATCACCTTCGTTTGAATGAACAACAACTTCGTCAAGTTTGTCAACTTTGTTAACAGTAACTTTTCCTGCAACTTCGGCAAGAGTGGCCATTCCTTTTGGTTTTTTTGCTTCAAACAATTCTTCAACACGAGGAAGACCTCTTGTGATATCGGTTGTTGTTGCAACACCACCTGTGTGGAAGTTTTTCATGGTTAACTGTGTTCCTGGTTCACCAACTGATTGAGCGGCAATAATACCAACAGCTTCACCAACACCAATAAGTTTTGAACTGCTCATGTCTTTTCCATAACATTTTGCACAAACACCATTTTTGCATCGGCAAGTTAAAACAGTTCGGATTTCAACGGCTTTGATTCCACACGCTTCAATTTCGTCTGCCTGTGCATCAGTTATCATTTCATTTGATTTAACAATAACTTCTTGTGTGTTTGGATTGATAATATCATTAACAGCAACACGGCCAACAATTCGTTTTTTAAGAGTTGTAACCAATGTGTCGTCAATAGTAATTGCAGAAACAACTGCACCTTTAATTTTTTCACCATTAGATTTGAAACAATCTTCTTCATTAACAATAACGCTTTGAGAAACATCAACAAGTTTTCTTGTCAAATATCCCGCATCTGCTGTTTTAAGTGCAACGTCGGCAAGACCTTTTCGTCCACCACGAGAACTCATGAAGTATTCAAATGGTTTTAGACCCAAACGATAGTTAGACCTAATTGGAATTTCAATTTTAGCACCACCAACCGCTGCCAAAATTCCACGCATTCCGCAAACTTGTTTCAACTGGTCTGGGCTCATACGGGCTTTTGATGTTGCAATAATGTTAAGTGGGTTAAATTCTCCCAAATTTTTTCTAACAGCAAGAGAAACATCTTCTGTTGCTTTTGCCCACAAATCAATGTTTTTGTTAACTTTTTCATTTAATGTGATTAAGCCACGATTATACATTTTTTCGTTTTGGTCAACCAATTTTTGAGTTTCATCAATAATTGTTTGTCTTTCGGCTGGGATATTCATATCAAACAAGTTCATGGTAATTCCACTTAATGTTGAATATTTATATCCAAGTGCTTTAATATCATCAAGGAATTTGGCTGTTGGAGTTGTTCCATGTTTTGCATAAACTTTACCAACAATTTCACCAAGTTGGTCTTTTCCAACCATTAAATTTGATTTTGTTATTGTTCCATCTGCATTTTTAACAATTTTGTGGTTAATTTCATAATCCAAAAATTGTTCAGGGTCGGTTCGGTCAACATATCCCAAATCTTGTGGAATAACATTGTTCAAAATAATTTTACCAACAGAAGTTGGAATTAGTTTTGAATATTTTTTGCCATTAAGTTCACCACTTCTTCTAACAAAAATTGGGGCTTGAATGTTCAAATATCCAAGGCTATAAGCCATAATTGCTTCGTCTTCGCTGATAAAAGTTTTGTTTGCACCTTTTGCATTTGGGTTAAGCATTGTTAAGAAATAAGTTCCCAAAACAATATCTTGTTGTGGAGTAACAATAGGTTTTCCATCACTTGGTTTTACGATATTGTTTGATGCAAGCATCAAGAATCTTGCTTCTGCACACGCTTCAGCACTTAATGGAACGTGAACTGCCATTTGGTCACCATCGAAGTCGGCGTTAAATCCCGCACAAACAAGTGGGTGAAGTTTAATAGCATTTCCTTCAACAAGCACTGGTTCAAATGCTTGAATAGAAAGTTTGTGTAGTGTTGGAGCACGGTTTAACAAAACTGGGTGGTCTTTGATAACTTCGTCCAAAACGTCCCAAACGATAGGTTTTTCACGGTCTACCATTCTTTTTGCACTTTTAATATTATAAGTTTGGTTCATATCGATAAGTCGTTTCATAATGAAAGGCTTAAACAATTCAAGAGCCATGTGTTTTGGAAGTCCGCATTGATAAATTTTTAGTTCTGGTCCAATAATAATAACTGCACGACCTGAATAGTCAACACGTTTTCCTAACAAGTTCAAACGGAAACGACCTTGTTTTCCTTTCAAACTTGAAGTGATAGATTTAAGTTCTCGGTTTTTGCTTCCGCCAGTAACTGGTTTTCCTCGTTTTCCGTTATCAAACAAAGCATCAACTGCTTCTTGAAGCATTCTTTTTTCGTTTCTAACAATAACATCAGGAGCACCAATTTCCAAAAGTTTTTTAAGTCTTAAATTACGGTTGATAACTCGTCTATACAAATCGTTAAGGTCTGTTGACGCAAATCTTCCGCCATCAAGTTGAACCATTGGTCTTAAATCTGGTGGCAAAACTGGAATGCAATCTAATATCATCCATTCTGGACGGTTTCCACTTTCAAGGAAACTTTCCATAATTTCATATCTTTTAATTATTTTTAATCGTTTTTGACCTTTTGAATTTTCCATTTCGGCTTTCAAAATTCGGCATTCTTCTTCAAGATTAATTTCTTTAAGCAAAGTTTTAATTGCTTCTGCACCCATGCCAGCCTTAAAACTTCCTGCACCAAATTTTTCAATAGCGTCACGATATTCACGGTCGTTAATAACTTGTTTTTTCTCAAAATCGGTGTTGCCTGGGTCAATTACAATATAATTAACATAATATAGCACTGCTTCCAAATTTTTTGTGCTAATATCAAGGCATTGTCCAATTTTTGAAGGATTTATTTTAAAGAACCAAATGTGAGAAACTGGTGTTGCAAGTTCAATATGACCCATTCTTTCACGCCTTACTGAACTTACAGTAACTTCTACACCACATTTATCACAAATAACGCCTTTATATCTTATTCTTTTATATTTTCCGCAATGACATTCATAGTCTTTTCGTGGTCCAAAAATTCTTTCACAAAAAAGCCCATCTCGTTCTGGTTTTTGTGTTCTATAATTTATGGTTTCACTTTTTGTAACTTCACCATAAGACCATTCTCTTATCTTTTCTGGTGAAGCAAGACCAATTTTCATTGCATAAAAGTTGCTTAATTCAAACATTTAATTATTACCTCTTAATAAATTTTTTTGTGGTGTATATTATTCTTCGTCATCAAAATCGTCAAACAAACTTGATTCATCAAACTCGTCTTGCGATTCTTCGGCGTTTTGTTCACCTTCTTCAAGAGAAGATAAGTTAAACACATCTTCGTCAATGTCAAGTTCTTTCAATTCTTCTTCAACATTCTTTTGAACGCTCATAGAACTGTCGCTTGGAGCAATATCATTAACATTAATTTCTTTATTATTTTCAGTTAAGATTTTAACATCAAGACCAATAGATTGAAGTTCTTTAACCAAAACTTTAAAGCCTTCTGGAATTCCTGGTTCAGGAATTGGCTCACCTTTAACAATCGCTTCATAAGTTTTTGTTCTTCCAATATAATCATCTGATTTTACGGTTAACATTTCTTGAAGCAAATGACTTGCACCATAGGCTTCTAGTGCCCAAACTTCCATTTCCCCAAATCTTTGTCCACCAAACATTGCTTTTCCGCCAAGTGGTTGACGAGTTATCATTGCATAACTTCCAATACTTCTTGCGTGAACTTTGGTTTCACTCATGTGTTCAAGTTTTATCATATACATTGTTCCAACAGTAACTTTGTTTTCAAATGCTTCGCCTGTTCTGCCGTCATAAAGTTGGAATTTTCCGTCTTCTGGCAATTTATTTTCAACAAGCATTTCTTGAATATCTCTTTCAGTTGCTCCGTTAAAGTTTGGAGTTGCAACTTTCCAGCCAAGAGTTTTGGCAATTAAACCAAGATGAACTTCCAAAACCTGCCCGATATTCATACGCGAAGGAACACCTAGTGGGTTAAGAACGATGTCAACTGGTTGACCATTTGCCATAAATGGCATATCTGCTTCTGGAAGAACACGAGAAACAACACCTTTGTTTCCGTGACGACCTGCCATTTTATCGCCCACAGAAATTTTTCGTTTTTTTGCAATAAACACTTTTACAAGAGTGTTAACACCTGGGTCAAGTTCGTCTTTGTTTTTTCGTGAGAATACTTGAACATCAACAACAATTCCGCCACTTCCATGTGGAACTTTCAAACTGTTATCTCTAACTTCACGTGCTTTCTCTCCAAAAATTGCACGAAGCAATCTTTCTTCTGGTGTAAGTTCAGTTTCACCTTTTGGAGTAACTTTTCCAACAAGGTAATCACCGCTTCTAACTTCACTTCCAACACGAACAATACCATTTTCGTCCAAGTTTCTTAACATTTCTTCAGAAACATTTGGAATATCACGAGTAATTTCTTCATCACCAAGTTTTGTGCTTCGGCAAGCACATTCTTCTTCTTTTAATGCAATAGAAGTGAAAGTATCTTCTTTAACAAGTTTTTCACTAATCAAAATTGCATCTTCATAGTTATAACCTTCCCAGTTCATAAATGCGATTGTAACATTTTTTCCAAGAGCAAGTTCACCATTTTGAGTTGAAAAACCATCAGCCAAAACATCGCCCTTTTTAACCATGTCGCCATGTTTTACGATTGGTTTTTGGTTATAGCAAGTTTCTTTGTTTGTTTTTCTAAATTTCTTTAAAATATATTCTTTGTTTGTTCCGTTGTTTTGTTTAACAACAATTTTATTTCCGTCAGCATAACTAACAACGCCATCATCAGCACAAATAACCATCGCACCGCTGTCAACAGCAATTTTGTGTTCAATACCTGTTGCAACTATTGGGCTATCGGCTCTTAAAAGTGGAACTGCTTGTCGTTGCATATTTGAACCAGTAAGTGCACGAACTGTATCATCGTTTTCTAGGAACGGAATTAATGAAGTGATTGCTGATATAAATTGACGAGGAGAAATATCCATATAGTCAACTTGAGTAGGTTTTAATTCATACAATATTCCTTTTTTACGGCAAAGAACTTTGTCGTTTAAAAGTTTTCCGTTTTCGTCAGTTGGTTCAACTGCTTGGCAAATATAATATTTTTCTTCTTCGCCAGCCATCATATATGTTATATCGTTTCCAACACAACCAGTTTCTTTATCAACTTTTCTATATCCAGTTTCAATAAAGCCATATTCATTTATTTTTGCATAAGCGGCTAGACCGTTAATCAAACCAATACCATTACCTTCTGGGGTTTCAATAGCACAAATTCTTCCATAATGAGAATAGTGAACGTCACGCACTTCAGCACCTGCACGCTCTTTTTTAATTCCGCCAGGACCTACTGCTGAAATTCTACGCTTGTTGGTTAAGGTTGTTACAGGATTAAAATCTTCTGCAAATTGACATAATTGGCTTGAAGAAATAAAGTCTTTAATAAATTTGTTAACAAATCTTGCAGCAACCAAAGTGTTAGGTGTCATTTCAGAAAGGTCATGTGCTTGCATACTTTCTCGAACATTGTCTTTAAGTTTGTTAACACCTTTTCTAAATTCGTTGCACATAAGTTCGCCAACGGTTGCAATTCTTCGGTTTTCCAAATGGTCAATATTATCAACATTGCCAAGACCTTGTGTTAGGTCAATAATATAACTGATTGTTGCAAGCAAATCTTCAAGAGTTAAGTGAGTTGTGATTAATTCTTTTGCATTTGCTTTAATTGCAGCCATTCGTTTTTCTTTTGTTTTGTTTTCGGCAAGAATTTGTTTTAAAAGTGGATAGTAAACAAGTTCGTTAATTCCCAAATCTTCTTCAATGCAAGGAAAAACATTTGAAAGTTTAACACGAGCATTGCCAATAATTTTGTGTGGTTTGCCTTCGTTATAAATATAAACTTCATTAATTCCGCTGTCTTGAATTTTAAAGGCAACTTCTTTTGAAATTATTTCGCCTTTTGAAACAACAACTTCGTCATTAACAATAATATCATTAACAGACACAAATCCAGCAATTCTGCCTGCTAGACCCAATTTTTTGTTATATTTGTATCTTCCAACACGAGCAAAGTTATAATAAGCATTGCTAAAAAATGTATCATGCAAATATTGTCTTGTTGCTTCTGCACTTGGAACTTCGGCAGGACGAGTTTTCTTTGCAATTTCAATCAAACAATCTTCTTCAGTTTCTTGTGGCTCTTTTTCAAGAGTGTTAAGAATAAGTTGATTGTTATCAAAAATTTTGCAAATTTCGTCTTTTGAAAGCCCACAAGCCTTCAAGAACACGCCAGCACTAACTTTGCTTGACGCATTAATAATAAATTTTAGTGTTTCAGCATTTCCAAGTTCTATTGAAAGTCTTGTTCCTCTTGGACTAAACAAATTTGCTTCAATTATTTGTTTTCCTGTTTTGTCAAATTCGCTAGAAAAATATACAGATGGTGATTTAACAATTTGGCTGATAACAACCTTTTCAACACCATTTGCAATAAAATATCCCTCATCACTCATAACAGGAATATCGCCCAAATAAACTTCTTGTTCAATAACTTCGCCAGTTTCTTTAATAACAAGACGCGCTTTAACTTTTAATGGCATAGTGTATGAAAGCCTGCTTTTTCGGCAATAGTCTTCATCATGTTTTGCAGGTTCTAACCTATGTTCCAAAAAATACAATTCGGCTTTGTCTGAATAGTCAACTATTGGAGAAACTTCTTCCAAAACCTCCTTGATACCATTAGTTAAAAACTCTTTATAAGGGTCTTTTTGAATTTGTAGAAGATAAGGAAGCTGTGCCTTTTCATCTACTTTGGCAAAACTGTATCTAACAGCTTTTCCATAGTTTACTTTTTTTACTTTTGGTTTTTCAAGCATGTAAAATTTATACTCCTTAAATTTTTAGTTAAGCAATTCATTCTTTCGCCCAAAAACATTCATTCTTTTTAGTTCACGACAAAAAATCACTACTTGTAGTTCATAGTATAATAACACATAAAAATCAACTTGTCAATTATTTTAAAAAAATATTTTAAAAAAATGCAAAATAATTTTTTGCATTTTTATATTTGTTATAAAATAACTTAAATATTAAATTTGATTTATTATAATATTAGCTAAAAAACAATAATAAACTATATCTTGTATAGCCATTAACTTCTTTTTTAGAAAAATAAATATAATAACTATAGCCATCAAGCGTAATTATTTTATCTGTGACATTTTGGAGAGTGTAACTTCCCGCAACAACAAATTCAATAATAAATTGTTTATTAACTAGTGAATAATAATTTACATAATTAATTAATCCATTAAAATCATTTGTTGTGTCAATTTTTAAATCAAAATTATAAGTTCCATAACTAAATTTTGCATTAGAATAAAAATCATATTTGGTTTTACATTCAATTTCTGTATGTCTCACATCTGTATAACCACAAGATATTTTATATTCTTCTGTGGTTAAAAATTCAGTGTGTGAAAGCATTTCAGATTTATAACTAGTTCCATCTTTTGAATATGATGCAACAAAATCTCCGTGCGTTGCGTCAAAAACATACCAGTTGCCATTAATATAAACCTTATTCCAAGCATGTTTATTTCCTATTGCTCGAATTATGGGAATCCCCTCAATTTTAGCCAAAACTATAGCTGCTTTGCTATATCCGTCACACACCGCTTTGCCATTAATAAGAGCACCTTCAGCAAACCATTCTTGATATCTCCCCCAATCGCTTATATTAATGTCATCACCAAAAGCCCCATGTTCATATTGAACATTTGAAACAAGCCAATCATAGATTGCATAAAGTTTTTGATAATCGGACATGGTATCATTGCAAATGCTTCTTAAAATTGCTTTTGCTTTGTTATAAACTGTTTCCGCAGTGGTTCCAGCTTCGCAAATTGGTTTTAGACCATGTTCAAGAGCATAAACTAATTGAGTTGATGATGAAACCCTTATTTCCTTTGAACTTGGAAGATTGTTTATTTTAAAATCATCATAGTTATCTTCTCTTGATTTGCTTGCCTTATACTCAAGGGCATAATTTAATTGTGAATATGTAGATGTTACAGTTGTATCATCGCCATCAGTGCTTACATTAACTTTTGCCAAATTGTTTATATAGCTATCACTATCTTTAACATAAATTTTTACATAATCCTGACACCAATACCAGTATGTAGAATTGTGAAATAAGTCTTCCGCATTTCTTTTAATATCCCAAACAGTGGTAAATTCCGCAGACCAATTCTCTTTTGTTTGGTTATTTAAATATGTAACTTTAATTTTATACTCATCACTAATTGATTCGGTTACATCTTTAAACATTATATATTCAGTCCACCCAATCAATTCTTCACGAGAGTTTATTGTAATAATATTTGATGAAGAATGTTTATTAAATTTGTCTAAATATTTATAAAACCCTTCATCAATTGAATCGTGTGGCTTATAAGTCCAATATCCATAAAGGATAGTATCGCTTGTAAGTTTATATGGGAATTCTACTTTTGTTTTAAAAGTTGGTTCTAAATACCAATATTCCACAATATACCCAGTTAACCCATATTCTCCAGCATTAATTGTTGGCAAAGCAACAACATCACCTTTTTTACCATAAATCACATCATTAACAAGCTGTTGAGAATCGACATCAAATGTCAACGTTAATGTTGGTTGTGTTGGTTCGGTAGGTTCCGTTGGATCAGTAGGGTCTGTTGGATTTGTGGGTGTCTCAATACTGTGATAGCTTAATTCATAAATATTTTCATGATTTGCATTATCGCCATACACATTGTTAATATCAGAAACAAATCCCGCAAGAGTTCCAACATAATTTTTGCAAGTTGAACTCTTTTTGTTAATAACAATAAGCGTATAATTTTCGCTTCCACTTATTGCCCCTTTGTTTAGGTCAATATTTTTTGTTGCAAGGTTTTCACATTTGTTTATAATTGCACCATTCAAATTTGCCCCGCTTATAAAGCCTGCATAAAAACTAACATTTTCTTTAAGGCTATTGCTATTTTCAACATCGCTAATTGAAATATAAATTGTTGCATAGTTTTTGCAATTCAATAGACCCGCTTGGGTTTGACCCGCATTTATTCCACAAATAGCACCAACATAAGCAATAGACATTTTGTTTGACGAATCTTTTAACGAGCAAATCATTCCACCATAAGTGTTGCAATTTGCAATATATCCTTCGTTATAGCCTGCAATTATTCCTGTTGATGTTATGCTTGAATTGTTATTTTGTGGCTGAACAAAATTTATAACAAAGTTAGCCACAACATTAAGGTTTCTTATTGTTGACAAATTTGAAACATAGCCAAAAAGTCCAAAATAATTTTTTGTGTTATATTTGTCTACATTAAAGTAAGTTAAACCATTAATAAAATAATTGTTTCCATTAAATGTTCCATTAAATTTGTGAACAGAAGAACCGATAGAATTAAATTCTTTTCCTGTTGCTTCAATATTTTCGGTTACATTAACATAAACATCAGTCGCACCATTTTCAACAAGGCTTGAAAGTTCATTTATCGCTCTAACAGAATTTATCCTGTAAGGGTCAGCATAAGTTCCGCTTCCTTCAAGTTTTTTGGTGTTAATGTTGTTTGCAGATTTAAGTTTTGGAAGATTACTTTCAGAGATTTCTCCATCAAAATCAAACACACTCTTGCTAAAATTACTAAACATATTTGATTTTAAACTGTCAAATGCTTCCGCACAAGAATTTTCTGATTTTGTGTTTTTAGATTGCGTTCCCACATCAAAATCACTTATGTTGTTTACTGCATAATCTTGAAGGTCAAAAGTTTCACCATCTTTTTTATAAGATTGCTTTTTATAATAATTTTCATAAGTTATATAACTTATCTTTTTTGCAACATCAATGGTTCCACTTTCGTTATTTTGTGTGTTTTGAACAGCACCAATAATTGCCCCAACATAATGTCCCTCATTATTACTATCAAGATAACTCAAAACATCATCGTTAAAGTTATTTATTGCAACACAATTTGCAATATACATTATATTGTTTGTTTTTATAGCCGAAGATGAAAGTGCGTTATCATTTTCAAATAAGTTCAAAATTCTAAATTGTTGATTTGAAGTTGTAAACATTTCTCGTCTTGCTGTCATTCCGCAAATTCCGCCAACAACACTTGAAGCATAAACGCTGTTTGTTGCAACGCAACTGCTTATTGCTCCGCCAACTGAAACGCCAACAATTCCGCCCGCCACTATTGTTTTTGAATTTCCAATAACGGCAACATTGCTTAACGAATTTACGATAGTTCCGTTGTTATTAAATCCAACTATTCCGCCTGCAAATTTGCAATTATTTTTGAACAAACTTGCCCCGCCGTAGCCTTCGTTTATCGTTTCGGCTCTTGAAATATATCCACGATTTTCACCGCAAATATATCCACCGGCATAAGTTGAGTTTATATAACTTGAATTGTTAACATAAACTTTAACATTATCTATTCCCGAATCTTCACAAACAAGACCAAACGCAAGGCCTGCAAACCAAGCAATAGATTTTGTGCCTACTTTTACTTCAATATTTCGTGAAGTTTCATTGTTGGTGCTTGTTTTTTCGGTGTCAACAACACCGCAAATTGAGCCCGCATAAGAAACGCTATTTGCATTTTGTGCTTCCCCGTTATTTGAATAATACAAATAATATCCACTAGTAGCCGAACTTGAAAAGTTTGAGTTTGCCGAAACATTGCTTGAAACATTAACCATATTAGAGTTTCCACAAAGTAGCCCAACAACACCACCAACAATATTTCGTCCTTGAACAATAACATCTTGCGCATCAACATTAATATTAACAATGTTTGCGTCTTTAACAATTCCCGCCAAAGTTCCAACAAAACTTGCGTTGTTTGCATAAACTTCCAAAGGTTTTATGTTAATGTTTTTAACAATCGGAGTTTCACCATTTTTGTATTTTTCAATTTTAGCAAACAATCCAAAACTATCACCTGAATAATTTGAAGGTGCTGAAATTCTAACATTTGAAATTTCAAGTCCATTTCCGTCAAATCTTCCACTAAAAGTATAGTTATAGGTTGGAATAACCGCATAATCACTAAAATTAATGTTGTTTATTAACCTATAATATTGACTGTTTGTTTTGTTTTGAGAAGTAAAGTATTCAATAAATTCTTCTTCATTTGAAACAATAATTGGATTTATTTTGCTTCCCGCATAACAATTATTGTTATAAACATAAGAATATAAAATTCCGCCGTTAGGGCTTTCTGTTACGCTATAAAGTGAACGCTTGCTTACGGCAACATTTGTTGCTTCAACCAAAGTTGGAAGCAAATTTTGCCCCCTAAACGCCCACACACTATCGTTGCCGTCAAATATGAAGTTTGTTAAATAATATTCATCATTCATATTCTCAAGGCTCAAACCTTTGCAATAAGCATCGTTAACCAAAGTTTTATTTATGTTAAGATAGAAACAATCTTTAACATTTGTTTTCATAAATTCTTCGTCAATTTGAACTTTTGTTGCAATAAAAGGTGCATGAGCAATATTGTTTTCTTTTTCATTTAGCGTTGCAGCATAACATCTTAAAATTTTTCCAGAGTTTGTGAATGCAAATCCACCAGAATAACTTTGACTTGTTAAACTTAAATTTGAGTAGCAATCTTCAATATTTCCAGAGTTATTAAACACAAATCCGCCAACAGAAGTTGGAGCAGTTAAAGCATAATTTGACAGCGTTGTGTTACACAAATATCTGCCACTGTCAACAAATCTTGAATCACCCTCAACAAAACTAAATTTAATAGTTCCTGTGTTGTTGTGAACGAAACCTGCCAAACTTGAAGTGTTTTCATCTTCACCCAAGTTTTTAACAATAACATTTTTAAAATAACATGAACTTATTGTTCCGTTGTTTTCACCAGCAAAACCGCCAACAAATCCTTTGCTTGCACAAAGTTTAAGTTCGGTTCTTGAATTTGTTATAATTCCTTCATTTTTTCCAACAAAGCCACCAATAACTGCCCTTGTTTGAGCATCATTCACAATATTTTGAACAACAACATAGAACAAATCTTCTTGATAACCATTTTTTAAACTTTCAACAAAACAGTTATAAATTAAACCTTTGTTAACAGCACAAATTGAACCAAAAGTTAAACTTGAAACATTTTCAAAATTCAAAATGTTATAGTCTTCAACAAAGTTACTTTCGGTTGAAATATTTTGAAGATCAAATTTAACGGTCAAATTTTTTATCAAACAATTTTCGCTAACTTCGCTAAACAATCCAAAGTTATATTCTTCCAAAGTGTTTGATAAATCAACATTAAGATTTTTTATTATAACTTTATATCCATTTCCGTCAAGGCTATCAAAATTTGCAACAAATGGAGTGTAGCCATTTTTAAGAAGTTCAACATCAGTGTTTTGTGCCAAAACAATATCATTCATCAAAATGTAGTTTCCATTTTGTTCCATATTAACAAATTCTTCACTGCTATAAACAGGAATTGGATTGTTAATGTCGTTTTGAATATAGAAATCCGTTCCAAAGTTTTGAACAAAACGCACGCTATAAAGGTTTCCATTTATAAAAATGTCGTTTTGATTTTTATAATCTTTTATTAATTTAACAGGATAATAATCATTTCCGTCACTATAATTATAACTTATTGCAAAGTCTGCAACAAAACCCGAAGTTCGGCTTGCCACATTTGGATTAATTTCAAAATAATTATTTTTTTCAATTTTGAAATTAGTAGTTTCCATTCCTGCATACAATTTTTGATTGTTATAAACAAAAATATTAGAAACAATTTTTCCGTTTGCCACAGTTGAACTCTTTGCTAAATCTTCTTCAAACGCATTAATCAAATTCAAAACTTCAACACTTCCGTTATTAATTGTGCCAAGTGAAACTTTAAGTGGATAACTTGTTCCAAATGGTTTGGTTAAATATCCATTTTCAACTTTTTCAACGCTTATGTCTTTCACAACAAAATCGGTTACATTAAGTTTTAGTTTGTTTGAATTGTATTTTTCAATTTTTCCATTAACGGTTTTTTCAATAAAGAAATATAACTCAACGCTTTCATTTTCACCCGAATAGTTAAGCCCATTAATAATATAACTATATCGTTTGCTGTTTTTTCCTATCATAACTGGGTCTTCAACAGGCAATATTTCAACAAAGTTTGCTTGATTTAGATTTGAAACATCAACAACAACATTTGGAACATAATCTGTTAATCTGTTAACAGTAAGAGTTATAATTTGGCTTGTTGATGCTCCTTTTGCATAAACTCCTTCAAGCGAGCCTTGTGCATTTAGCACCGCTCCATCAAAAGCAATTTCAAGATTTGAAGCAAGTGTGCTAGTCAAAACTTTTTCAAACTCATAGTCAAAACCCGAAATATTCAAATTTAACACAAACTTGCTGTCTTCTTTTATTGGGCTATCAGTTAAAAGTTTAACATACAAATATTGTTCATTTGGGTCGCTAGTTAAATATTGATTGTCAAGAATAATTCCATTTGTGGTTAATTTTGATGTGTTAACATCTTGATAACCATCACTTGTTTTTTCAACTTGTTGGAAATTCAAATTATAGTTATCACTATTTTGATAAGTCAAAACCACACTATTTTCTTTTGCCAAAATTTCTTTTGGATACAAATTTATTTTCAAAATTCCAATTTTGCCAATTTTTATAAATTCGCTTTCAAGTTCGTTTGTGTTAATAACATCTTGACCATCTTCGTTTTTAACAACTTCGCCGTCAGCAAAATATTGCATTTCAGCATTAATAACGCCATTTTCATTAATAATAAATTCTATTGTTTTTTTATAGTTATCATATTTTTCAGGATTTTGTTCAATATCTTTTAAACTAACCAAATCGTCATACAAATAAATATCAAACAAAATAGTTTTTCCATAAATTTGTTTTAATAATTCTTTGTTTAAAGAAGGTTTTACTTTAAACAAAAGTTTAAAGCCATAAGACGCAATTACTTTTTCAAATTCAAAATCCAAATATTCGCCGTCTTCCCATTTTTCGTCTAACTCAACTTTTTGCTTAACTGCAATATTTGTGTTGCTAGCCAAATCTGTAACAGCAGTCGCTTCAAAGTTAACAAATGATGTTGAAGCAAGTTCTGCTCTTTCAATGCTTGTTGAAAATTCTTTCAACCCTTCAATAACCACAACATTAAATGAATATTCACCCAAAATTTTGTAATATTTTCCATTAATTTTTACAAATAATTCGGCTTTAACAACAACATTTCCTCTTTCAAAACCTTTAAACACTTGTCCATTCAAAACCGAATAGTATTCACTATCATTTGTGTTAATTTCAATAACTTTGCCACTATTTCCAGTTATTGTATATTTAACAAACAAATCTTCTTGAACCACACTTTCGGATAAATAAACATTTTTGCTTGTGCCTTTTTCAACATAAATTGTTTCAATTTTTTTGTCTAAAAGTCCGTCTTCAAAAACACCAAAGTTTTCAATCAAATCAACAACCTTTATAGCAATTTCTTGGCTTGCGTCTTTGTTTAATGCACTATAAATCAAAAGTTTTGCATCACCTGTTTTGTTAACCACAAAATTTCCTTTTGCATCAACTGTCAAAATGTCAGGCGTTAAACTTTCAATTTTTGTGAAAGGAATACCATCATAATTATTACCATTTTTTTTAGTATAACTTATTTTAAATAATAAGTTTTGCAAATAATAGTTATATTTTGCATAGTCACTATTTTTATAATAATACAAAACAATAGTGTTATCATTTGCTTTTATAAATTTGTTATAAGAATAAAGCATTTCTTCGCCAGTTAAAGTGCTGTTATTAATTTTAACTTCAATTTTGTCTGGTGCATCAATGCCAATATTTTCTATATCGCCTTTTATATTGCCTTTAAACAATTTGTTGCTTTGACTTTCTCCAAATTCAATCAAAAGATTATCGGCAAAGTTTGAATTAATAACACAGTCTTGACTATCTTTTAAATTATCTCCTGTCCAAAGTGGACCAAAATTATCTTTTTTAACGCCAATATCAAAATATTTATCATATTTTTTAACATAACTTCTTACAAAGTTGTTTTCAAAATTATTTGCTGTGTTTTTCTCATTGATTTTTCCAATCAATCCGCCAACAAATTCATTTCCAATAATTTTATATGTTTTTGAATTTTCTTCCAAAAACTCGTTGTCGTCCAAAAGCATAACCGCATTATATTTAGTTATGCCGTTTTCTCCATTTTGTCCAATCAATCCGCCAACATTTATGCCACCAGAAATCAAACTTGCACTAAAACAGCCGTCTTCTTTTTCACCACCAACAGTGCCGTTGTTTATTCCACAAATTCCGCCAGCATTTAAACTTGCAAAAATCTTTCCATAAGAAGAAATATTTTTAATAATTCCGTTATTTTGTCCGCAAGCAAGCCCAAAAGCACTATTGTTTGCTAGTTTTGCCAAACTCCCGTCAACTATTGAAGAAAGATTTAGTGTAACATTCATTATGTTTTTGTTAAATATTTCGCTATTGTTATTATAAATTTTAAAATCGCCCAAAATTTCGCTTTTTTCTGCGTTTTGACCGGCAAGTCCACCAAAAAGAATACTAACTGCTGAATTTTTGTTTAGAATATTTGCATATCCGTCAACAATATTCATATTTCCAAGAGCATAACAATTTTTTATTTGTGCTTTATTAACAACTTCGCTCTTTTCGTTTATTTCGCTTTCATTTAATCCAGCAATTGCGCCAACAAAGTTGTTTCCAAAATATGTTTCAATATTAAAATTGTTCAAGTTAACTTCACAATTTTCAATTAATCCATTATTTTGTGCACTAATTCCACCAAAATATAAAGCAAGTTTTTGATTTTCACTTTGATAATTGGCTGGATTTGCATATCTCGAAACAATTGCTTGAACACTTGAATAATTTAGTGTCAAGTTTAAAATTTTACCTTTGTTTTGTGCAACCAAGCCAAGATACATATTATTATTTATCAAACTTGATTTATAACTAGAATTAATTTTCAAACTTATTCCATTAATAGAATAGTTGTTTGAAATGCCACCAATTTCAAATTTTCCGTTCAAACTTCCAGTAAATTCTTTAACTTTTCTTTCAAGGTTTCCTGATTTGATTTTTAAAGTATAAACCCCGATTGGCACTACCGTTTCAAAACTTAAATCAATGTCATTTGTCAAAACATAATTTTTGTTAAGCCTATTAACAAAATCATTTTCGTCATCTTCATTAATAACAGTTTCTTCACACAAGTTCATCAATTCGTTTTTAGATGAAATTCTGTAAGGAACACTTTCGCCATCACCAACAACAATTTCAATTATCTTTTCCTCTTTTATCTTTCCCTCTTTCCAACTTAAAATTTCATCAGGATTTTTTATTGAACCTTTTGGCATTAAAATAAGTTTGCATTTCCCCGCTTTTAATGGTTTTACAGTGTTTTCGTTTCTGTCAAAACTAATAATATCATCTTGATTTTCACTTTCGCTTACAATTTTAAATATATAATCAGTGTTTAAACAAGAAATTGGATAAACTTTTGGATTGATCTTAATTCCTTCATTATCATAACCAAGGTTAAAATATAAATAATCAACAATTTTTCCTTCATTATTTGTTTGTTGTGACACATTTTCAACCGAAATTCCTTCTGGTGATTGAGCCTTCATTACTTTAACCGTAACTCTTTTTGTGTAAACAAAATTAAACTCTTGAATGCTAAAAGTAATAGTTCCTGTTTCGGTCTGTTTATTGCTGTTATCAGAAAATTTAGTTGCTGTAATTGTTAATTTTAAACCTTTTTCATTAATTTGTGGTGTAAATTCAACATTTGCCTCATTAAAGTTCTTTCGAATATTTTTATATTCATTTCCAGTTTTGTCAATAAGATTTTTATAATCAATTTTTGTTGCACTTGCGGGCAAAATTGTTAAAGTTATTTCTTTGGTTGCTTTGTCATAGTCTTCATATCCTAATGAATCTTGTGTGTAAAGAGTAATATATTCATCACTCAAAATAATGTTTTTAATTGGTTCATAAACTTCAACCAAAAATTCTTTTGTCTTTGTTTTTAGTTCATAATTTCCATCATTATAAACATAAGCCGTTATATTGCAAGTAACCTTAACATACTCGTTGCTTGGCGTTGTTTTAAGTGCATAAAGTTTGTTATCCGCACTTGAAACTGCAATATAATTTTCTTGCTGATTGTCACTATAGGTTAATATATATTCTGCACTAATAACATATTTGTCATAAACAATATTGCCATTAATATCTTTTGCTTCAAACAAAAGTTGGCTGTTTGTTCCATTCTTTATTGAATACTTGGTTAAAGTTTTATTTTCGACAGTTGTTTGTTCTATATTTCCAATATTATATGTTTTTGAATAATCGCTAAACAAAACCTCAACATCTTTTATTGCAGTATAAACATTGATATTAAAATATTTTTGAAGCCCATTGTCAAACACAACAGTTATCAAACTTTCGCCCGTTGTTAAGGCTTTTAAACTAAAACTTTTTTCCTGTTTATTTATAGATTCAAGTTTAACAACATTAGGATTTTCAACATTAATATCAAAATCAGGAATAATAACATTACCAGTTGATTTCACAACATATTTTTTAATAGTGCTATTTCCAGAAACATCGGTTTTGTATAATGTAATGTCATTGCCAGAAATATCATTTTGATTATTATCATCAGCATCATAAATTTCAGCATCAACAAGGTTTTTAATTATTCTAACTTTAATCCAAACATTTAAGTTATCGTTCCCCTCGCTGATTATTTGAAATTGCGTAGAAATTTCATTTTGAGTTCCAAAATCAATATATTCAGCACAAGATAGCACAAGTGTAGTTCCACTTTCGATAATGTCAGTAGATTGAACGCTAACTCCGTTTTTATATTTAAGCGAAATTTTATCGCTTTGTATGCTTAAAATTTTAAAGTTTGTATTGTAACTTTCACTAACTTTAATTTCAAGTTCTTTTGAAAGTCCATTGTCATACAAAGCAACTTCGTCAAAGTTCTTTTGACCATTAATTGTTATATAGTTTGGATAAGTTTTTACAACAATGTTAATTTCATATTCGTTTGAAAAGTATGAAGGATATAACAAATTCACAACTTTCACAACAAGAGTGTCTTGTCCGTCCCGTCCATTTTGCGAAATTGTTAATTCAAAATTTTCAACTTCTTCAATGCTAACAAGTTTTTCCGCTTCATTTTTCAAATAATATTCAATCTTAAAACTATCACCAATATTTTCTATGCTGTTATCTTTAAGAAGTTTTTTAATTGCAATGGTTCTAAAATTAAAATTTGTTCCTTCCAAATTTGTTGCAAATTCTAGGCTTGAAATTTTTGCAAAATTGCCATTTGGGTCAGTTTGAGAATCTATTGCCACAATGTCTTCCACTGGGCTTAAAATATCAAATTTAATATCTTCTACAACAAAATTTCCAGCATTATCGCCTGCAGTTTCATGATTTTCATGAGTGATGTTAACATAAAATTCTGTTAAACTAGCATCAAAATTTTCATCAAAACTTAAAAATCCGTCTTCTGACAAAGTTATTCCTTTGCCCTCATAATCTTGCCTTAATTTAAACTTCAAATTTTTGTTTGTGGTAGTGGTTGGATAAAAATTTACAATAGTGCTTGATAGTTGCTTGTTTTCACCCTTAATTACAAAGTTTTCACTATGTATGTTTTTTTCAATTTTTTCACAATCTTGCAAAACTTCAACTTCCAAAACAGTTTTGGTTTTTTTGTCTTTTGTTTCAAAAGTAATTATAACATTTTTTGCCCTATATGCCACAATGTCAAAAGCGTAGGCATCTTCGGCTTTTTCGGTTTCAGCTTTATTTAGCGTGCAAGACACAATGTTTGCTTCACTAAAACTAATATCTAAACCTTTATTAAACATATCGTTTGCGTTTTTTGCACAAACAAAAATTGTTTTTTTGTCTGTTTTTTCATCTGTTTGGTCTTCTTCGCTTGTTTGATTGTCTTCTTGTTCTTGTCCAGTTTGGCTTTCGCCCAAATTAGAAGACAAAATATAAAGAGAAATTTTTGAAACCTCTTGTTTATCCACCACAGTATATAATTCAAGGGGCTTAACCTGACACCCAAAAAGAGAGCCCGTTAGCCCAAGCAATATTATTAAAACCGATAAAATAACTTTTTTAAGTTTCATAATTTCTCCTATTAGTTTTTGCTAATTTTGTCTTTTTTTGCATATAATTTGTATATTTTTGTTTTAATGTTTTTTATTTTTCATTTAGTTTTATTGTTTAGTATATTTGTAATTAATTGATACATTTTTAATTTTCAAAACAAGAAAAGTAAGTTTGTTTTACGCCCATTTGCATGGTTTTTAATATTATATCAATTTTTTTTAGTTTTTTAAAACCATTTGTGGCCTTGCATAAAATTTCTTTTTGCAAGGCACAAATTGTTTTTTTTGTTTGCTTTAAAGTTGATTAAAAATTAAGTTTATGCCATTAATCGTATAAGTTTTCCCGTCTTTTGTAAATGAATAGTTTGCTTTATATCTTTTATCATTAAAACTTTCATCAATGGTCATTCCTAAATCGCCATCAACTAACGCTGTTCCACTACTATCCGTAATTGTAAAACCATGTTTATCACTGAAAAATTGTTTTAGAGTCTGCTTTTCATTATAATTAACATTATAAGAAAGATTTGAATAGGTCACAACAAGTTTAAGCCCAACAACCTTGCCGTCATTTATAACTTCTGTTGCACTAGTAGCATAACTAATATCCCCAACAAATTTTACGCCATTAATTGTAATGGTTTGATTTTCAAGTCCAGATAACTTCTCAATCACTTCTCCGCTGTCAATATCCACCAATGCAAGTTTAACAAAATCTTTAATAGACTTGCCATCAGAGATATAAACTTCAGTTCCGTCAGTTGCATAGCAGTAAATTTCGTTTCCGTCATCATCTTTTAAAATTTTGCCACTATTGTCCAATAAAGTCAATTTAAGTTTAACATTTGGCTTTCCTTCAAACCAAGTCTCAGGAATTATCGTTCCATTAACATTGTTTTCTATATATGCTTTTAGGGTTAATACGGTTGAATTTTTTGAACTATTATCAAGCGAAATTGTTAACTCTGTTGTATTGTCATAATTAGTTGCAACTGCACGTGTTCCAAAGCCAGCAAGTGGAATATTATATTGAGTTTCAGCCTTTCCCAAGTTGTTATATATATAGAAGAATTCCGCAAATATACTTTGAGCTCCATCGCCTTCTCCATAAGAAATTTTGCTTACATAGATATCTCCATCATTGCCTTTATCATCACAAATGCGCAATTTTTGATTTTTAGCGCCGACTTTAATTTCTATAGTTTCACCAAACCAATTTGTTTCAGAAGAAATAATCTCGGCAACTGTTGGAATATATGCTGAAAAAATTTCCACTTGTCTTTCATAAATATTATCCTGCATAACCACTTTATTTATAGAAAATATTGAAGGTGAAATGCTTCCACATAAACTTCCTTTAGCAACATTACTTGCATCATTTGAATTTATATTTATATTTGAATCTAAAACTTTGCATTTTTTAAAACCTAGACTGCTATAACCCGAAATCAAACCAACAGCACCAAAAAATTTATTTTTAGTAATTAATTTACTTCCAATAATCTTAATATTTATAAGATCAAGCCTTTCTTTATCAGTTGCCATTTCATGTGAATACTCATTTCTTCCACTAATAAAGCCAACATTCAACATAAACAAGGTTTTTGCAGTTATTTCTTGGTCATTTTCGCCATTTTTTATATTATATTTAATTTCTTGATCTTCAGGCAAAATAAAGCGCATTTCAGTTTTATAAATATTAACATTGTTAATTGAACCGATATTCGCACCAGAAATTATTCCAGCATTAATACTCCATGCAAGTTGCCTTGTTGTGTAATTATAATAATCTAGATTTGAATATGTTTCATCATCTGTTTGTTTTTTCATGTCTTCTATAGCTTCTTTTAAGCCACTTTCCCAATCAATGTCCAAAGAATATTTTATATTAATAATTTCATTATTAAAAGAACAATTTATAATTTTTCCATCATTAATAGCACTAAATAAACCAAATTGTGTCACGGCATTGGTATTAGATGAAACTATTAATTTTTCGCTCGGGGTTTCAAGACTATCCGCAAATGAAATCTTTTGCTCAAAGGTTAGCTTTTCGGCAGTTTTTAGTTTAATGTTTTTCATGGTGCCAAAATTAATCATAACACCCAAACTTCCAAGATTTTGACTTGTTGAAATTGTTTTCACTTTTGTGGCATCAATCACAATATCTTGAATTGTTCCCAAACTTGAATAGATTAAATTTTGATTTTTATTAATAGTTATTGTGTGATTATAGCCTTTTAAAGTTCCCGCAAAAGCTTCATACCTGCTTTGTTCATCATCAAGCTCAATCGTATTTGAATTTGAATCTGAAACTACAAAACTTGGTGCTTTTGTTGTTCCGTCTTTATCATAAATAAATTGATTTAAAGAAATCATAGTTTCTGGCATTGTTAAGTCAGACCTTATTTCTATAGTGCAACCGCTAAAATTTATGCCTTTATGCAAAGACTGTTTATTTATTGTGTATGTTGCCATTGCATCAGCAATAACTTCCAATTGCTCTGCATAATCAACTTTGTATAATTTTTGTCCGCTCGATAAGGTGGTTATTATTCCTTGATTTTTATATTCACTTTCAGCCTCGGCTTCTGAATGTGTATTTGCAAATTCTTTTTTCCATACTTTT
This sequence comes from uncultured Clostridia bacterium, assembly GCA_934757845.1. Lineage (GTDB taxonomy): Bacteria > Bacillota > Clostridia > Christensenellales > UBA1242 > UBA7868. Next base: position 31,709 of record CAKVLQ010000001.1, on the reverse strand, counting down.
TCAAATACTCCTTCAAATTTTTCCATTGCAACTTGATTTTGATTTTTTGAAACTGATTCAAATTTTCCGTATTCATTTGCATCTTTTGAATTTTGTTTTAACAAATCAGAACTATATTCTGCTGTAGTGAATTTTGTTGCAAAATTTGTATTGCTTCCATAAACAATCTTAAAGCCATTATCAATAATAGTTAATTTATTAATTGTCTTTAGTCCGTTTTCGCCTTCTTCGTCCCAAACTTTTGTTGTCATATCAATGTTGTCCATAAGTTCTATTGTCGCACCATTTAGTTTAGTTAATGCATAAGCAAGTTCATTAACATTATAAACATAATAAATGCCATTTTCTTGTTTTGGAGCGACTAATGATGAACTTAAGTTTTTAAATGATTTATTATAAGGCATTTTTTCTAAACTTCTAACTGCGGAACATATTTCAATATTCTCAAAGCCTTGCCAATATTGTTTTATATAAATTTCATTGTCCGAATTTGAAATACTTAATGCATCGCCAGGCATACCACCTATTCCATGATGGTTAAATGAACTTTCAAAACTTGCCTGATTAATGAAATATTGAGACGCCGCGGTAGCAACATCAACACATAATATAATCCATCCAATCGGACCCAAAGCAGCTTTAGCACCAGCCCCCGCAGCTTTCCCAAGCGACAAAGCGTTTTTTGCCGTCTTTGCAAGTTTAATCCATTTAATCGTATCTATAGTGGCAACAAGACCAAATTTTGCAAAGTTAGCTATTCGTTTTATTTGATCAACATTTCCTTGTGCAATTGACGTAGCTTTCCCAATTGCAATTGAGCTCAATAAGTTTTGGGTTGCAATATATTTAAATTCGTCACCTGTTGGAGAGTAACAGTTATCAATCGTTCCTTTATTATTTTGTCCAACAATTTGCCCAACATGTTGTTTTGCTTGAGAATATAATCCATAAAGCAACTCACCCGCAAGTTGCGCACTACCATCACCAGCTAAGTCATCTGAAATTCCAGTAAGTCCATACATGTTTGAATTTGTCAATTTAGAAATTACTGATGACAAATAATACGCTGAATCTATTGATCCTTCATTTAATCCAACAATACCACCAAGTTCAACCAAAACATTGTTAGGTCTGAATTGTGTGACTGGTTTGGTTATTTGAATATCAGAATAAATTGCACTATCACTCAAATTTATAACTTCAACATCTTGAATTTTACCTTCACCACTGTTGTTAGCGGCAATAACTCCAACTCTTAAATTTAGTTGCTCCAATCCGCCTTGCAAAGTTCCTGTTTTACTATAGATAGAAATTGTGCGATTGCTTTCGCCAACTTGACCTACCAAAATGCTTTGAATTGTTCCGTTATTTATGCCCGCAACAATAGAAACATAAACATTTTCTGCAAAATCAGATTGTTCACTTTCAGTTTCTATCTTAATTTGTTCACTTTCAGTTTCTATCTTAATACTAGCATTTTCAAAGTTAATACTTTGAATTGTTCCGTTATTTTGTCCAACAAAGCCCCATAATTGGGAGTTTCCATCTTCTCGTTTTTCAATAACTAGGTTTGTTATTGTGTGGAAATTTCCATTAAAGGTTTTATCAAATTTTGCAGGGGTTTGCCATGTGTAACCAGTCATGTCTATATCGTTTGTTAATGCAACATCTTTGTCAACGTTTTCTTTTCCACAAACAAATTTTGACCAATACCACAATTCAAATGCTGTTGAAATTTGATATTCTTCATTATTTTCTGGCAATTTAAATTGTTCTTCTCCAAAATATCTTATTGTAGGTCGAACAAAGTTTGATTGAAGAGTGGTGTCTGCCCAGTCTGGGATTTTATTTCCTTTGTCATCAGTTCTTGTAGTGTCTGCCACAGGCAAAACAACCAAATCGGTGTTATTTTTTGAAATTGTAACAAACCAATGTTCTTTTCTTTGGTCTTTCTCTGCATCTGAAATTCCTGCAAGAATTGTGTCTGTTCCAACGCTTGTGCTATAATCCCCACCTGCAAGACTAAGGTTAGAACCACCTTTTTGCCCTGCTGTGTAGCCACTTCCCAAACTATATGAGTAGAATGCGTTACTACAAGTAAGCGTATAGATTTTTGAAGAACTTACAACACCACCCATAAAGTATGAATAATAAACTGATGCTCCGCCAATACCTGTTGCAACATCATTGGTTGAACCCGTTGTGCTAGAAATTGCTGTTATGTTATTACTATTATAGCAATAACTTATCGTATCACCAACAGAGCCATCAATAGAGCCATCATAGGCTGATATTCCCGCAACATAGTTTTTAACACTTTGATTTTTATAAGTGTTTACACCTTTAATTTTTTCAGAGTTTTTGCAGAAAGAAATTACATTGCCTGAACTATAAGTATTTGTAATTCCCGCCGTTTGGATAACAATTTTTTGGTCTTTCAAATTTTTTGCATAAACAAGGCCACTATTTGTTGAGCCAAAGATATATCCTGCAGTTGATTGCCCCATTAAGCCTGCGGTTGAAATTATAAAGTCGTCATTTCTTGTAATTCCATCAAAACTTGTGGTTATTGTTGCACTGTTTTCACAACTGCTTAACAAAGTTTGCTTGCCATAGCCAACAATTCCACCAACGCTTAAAGTTTTGGCATCTGAAGTTTCTCCTTTAAAGTTTGCTTCAATTCTTCCTTTGTTAACTTTAACATTAAACAACATTGAAGAAACTGCGTAATCAACAACACCACCAATAGTTAGATGATTATCTTTTGCTGAATTTTCACCTTGTGTTGAAGTTCCAGTTGTTCTTGAAAAATAGATATTTTCAACAGTAATGTTATAAAGTTTTGTGGTTTCAATTTTGTTTGCAAGTGCACTTGTTGTAAGCCCATTATCTGCACAAATTGTTAGGTTTGAAATTGCACAATTTGTTAATGTGTCAAATATGTTTTTAGTAACGCTCACTTTTGCTGGATTTGCAAATATGATTGTTGTATTTGTTAAATCTCGTTTTTGATTTTCATTAAACAAAATATTACTTGTGCCACTATAAGGTATAATATAAGTTGTATTATCATTAAGAACTTTAAGTTGATTTGTATCGTCCAATATTTCATATACAGGTTTTTCAAAAATATTAGTGTTTGAAACAAAACTGTTATTTGTTATATTGTTTGCTTTATCAATAATTGTTTGAACATTGCTAATTGAAGCAATTTTGTTATCTTTGGTTAATGTTATTCCTTCATTATAAAGGTTGCCAGAACCTGTGCCATCACATTCACCAACTATTGCATTAACGTTATAGAAGAATTTATCGTCTGATGCAGAATCTGCAAAATAACCAAGATAAGCACCTTTATAATAAACTTGACCAAGCATAACATTGTTAGAACCCGACTTATTTGCCCATTTTCCAGCAATTCCGCCCATTTTTAATTCTTTAACACTTGAAATTGAAACATTGCCAAAAACATAGTTATTATTTATTTCAACATAAGAAGTATTTCCAGCAATTCCGCCAACATAAGCAATATATCCAGACTTGTTAACTATGCCTTCATTACATTCCATTGAAGCAGTTAAATAATCTGCCTCAATATTAAGCTTGCTAACACAATTTTCAATTCTTCCGCCTTCGCTCAAATCGCCAGCGATTCCGCCAATAACGATTGTGCTGTCAGGGTCATATTTGGAAGCAGTTTTTTCGCTACATTCAATTTTTCCGTCAATATAACAACCCGAAATTCTAACTCCGCACGATGCTTTTGCAACAAAGCCACCAACATAAATGTTTTTAATGGCTTCATCATTAGCACCATCAGTGCCCGTTTGTTTGATAGGGTTAATTTTTATATTAGCATTTTTTAGTGCCAAATTTTCTATTATTATATTTCTGTTAATAGTAATATTACTACCAGAAGTGGCAACTTTTGCATCAACATTTGACCAGAACAAGCCAAGATAAGCATCGTCATCTTTACTTTCATTTTGAAGGCTATAATTATAAATAACACAATTATTTCCATCAAGAGTGAATGGTTTTGTTATGCAAATTGTTGAATTGTAAATAGTGTCGTATATTTGTTTGTCAACTTCTTCTTTTTGAACTGAACCAATAAAGGAATTTTCAAGTTTAATGTTAACATTTTCAATATTTTCATCATTTTGCAACAAATCAATAACATTTCTTAATGAACTGAAATTGTTAACTTTGTGATAAACTTTGTTATTTTTTGTTTCAGTTGTGTTCAAAACTTCTTCAATTTTTTTCAAAAATTCGTTTTCTTCGCCGTTTTCACTTGTTTCTTTGAAAATTGAAAGAACTGGATATCTATATCCATAAATTACGCCTGCTACTTCTTTTTGCCACAAATTTGTTGAGAATTTAGCAACAATTTCAACATTTAAATTGTCTGTATAAACAATTCCTTCGCTTGGCGATGGTTCTTTATAATTCCCATTTGCGTAAAAGTCAACAACACAGTTGCTTATTGTTCCAGAGCTTGAATTTTTAAATGTTGTATTTAAAGCATCAGTTTCATCCGCATCTTTAATCATAAGTGGAAGTGTAACACCTGAAGCACAATTTGTGATTATATCTTTGTTTGAAAGAACAAAACCACTAATCTTGTTTGATTCTTTGATTTTTGCATAAACCGAATAGTTAGAGCCCATATTTATAACTTCTATTGTCCCAACAGCAAGAGAATTATATATAACCCCGCTATTTTCACAAACAAAGCCAGAAACTCCAGCATCGCTTGCGTTAGCACCTTTTGCAATAATAAGTGCAAGGCTTGTTACAACATTAATAAAGCCGTGATTTTCTATTGCAACTGGGGCAATTTTTGTGCTTGATTCCGTAATATTGCCTTTAACAACACAGTTATAAATAACGCCCGAATTGTTTTTTGCAACAATAAAACTAGTTTCAACAAATTCTTTATTGTTATATGTTTCACCAGTTCCAGCAAGGTTAAATATTAAATCCGCCAAAATTGCATCGCTATTTACTTTATCAGCAAAGCCTTTTGAAACTTTAATTTCATGACCATTGCCAATAATGTTTCCATTAATTTCCGAAATGGTATTTTCATTTGTTAAATCAAGGTTATCATTTAGCAAATAATATTTTCCATTTTTTAAACTATTTTCTTCATCGCTTGCAATAAAGTCCGCTTTAGAATTAATCTCTATTGGATTATAAATGCTTCCTTCGACAAATTTAATTGTTTCACCAGCACTTTCCACAATATCTTCGTCATTTTTATAAGCCGAGAAATCATCTGTTAAAATGCTTTTATTCTCTATCATTTTAACAAATTTAGCATAACTTATTGCTGTTCCATATTCCACACTTCGTGATGGAGTTAATGACAAATCTTCAATGAAATAGCAATCTTGATAATTCTCTTTATCTTCTTGATTTCCATTTTTTAAATCGCCATTATTTCCAACTATTCCGCCAACAAAGTTAAGGTTGTTGCAGAAATATTTTAATGAACCAATAAACAATGAATTTTCAACATTGTTTGATTTTACTTTTGTTGTTAAATTATAGCCACAAAGTCCGCCAGCATAAACTTTTTGCGATTTGTGTCTTAAAGTTAATGTTCGTTTGCAAATTACATTTGAAATGTTTGAACCTGCAACTGTTGTGCCACCATCAATTTCGCCATTTTTTCCAACAATTCCACCAAAGAATGTTGAACCTGTTTTTTCTGCCGAAGTGAAATTTAAGTTTAAAGCCGAATTAACATTTTTAATATTTCCTTCTTCGCTATAACCACAAAGCCCGCCAATATAATTAATTTTAGAGCCATTATTGTTTCTAAAATCAGTTGAACTATCATTAATCGTCAAATTGGTTGTTGATTTTATAACAACATCTTGAATATCGTTCGGGAAATTATTTAATTTGTTGTTTGCCCCAAAAATAGTTCCCGCATAAATTTCTGATAGATTAGTATAGTTATTTTCAATCAAAACATTTGTGTGTTCAATATTAATATTTTTAGCACTTGTTCCTTTAGCATAGCCTGAAATAACTGCACAATAAATTTTACTTTCTAATTCTCCAAAACTTTTATAATCGGTAGTGTGAGAAAGAGTTATTTGCGTTTTATCTTCATTTGCAACCAAAACATTTGAAATATCACATAATTCTGAATATCCGCAAACTGCACCAATATAAGTGTTGTTGTTTGGAATGTTTTGCAAATTTGAAATTTTAACTTGATTATTAAAGTTTACATTTTTAATTTCACAACCATTAGCCTTGCCAATAACGCCACCAAAATAAATGTCTTTGCCGTCATTTTGCGAAACTTTTTTGTTTGAATCTCGTTTCATTTTGATGTTGTCAAGACAAACACCATTTCCATTCTCTGCCCCAGCACTAGAGATTATCTTAACATCTGTTGCATCTCCAATAACTCCGCCAACAACATCTAAATTTGTATAGATAACATCTTCGGCACTATCAGCAATTTTTAAAGTAAAGTTTGTTATAGTTGAGCCATTTGCTTTTCCGCTTAAAACACCAAGATTATGCGCTGTTGAGTTGCTATTGAATATTTTAATTCCTCTTGTTGTTCCATTGTCCCAATTTGTGTCAGTTTCTGTTGGGTCGCTTCCATCACCAGGGTCTTTATAATTTGAACCAACAACAAAGGTTATGTCGTTTATTTGTGCTTTTTCGCCAAGTGAAGCAAAGAAGCCAACATCGTTTGCAACATTTTTTGATTTGTTGTTTATTGTTAAGTTATAAATAATATAATATTCACTTTGTCCGTCTTTCCTGTCTTTTCGTTTTGCACTTGATAGTTCACCATTAAATTCCGAAATAGGGTCCCAAACACGAGTTAAGTAAATATCACTTGTTAATGTATAAGTTCCATTTTTTGTTAAATTTCTTAAGTCATCTTCACTGCCAATTTCTTTTATAGCACCTTTTTTGTTATAACTTAATCTATAATAAGTATCCAGATCTTTTGTTCTAACCCAATGAGCATTTTCATCAGATGAAGAAGAATATCCACTGAATGTGCTAGAACTTTGATTTATATAATCTTGATATTCATAGCCATTTATTTTTGCTTCGCTGATTTCTTTGCCACCCGTGATGCTATTAACATTATTTGAATATTCGCCCACAATACTAGCATCATCGGCGTTATTATATCCAACCATGCTTGCAATGTCAAAGCCATCAGCAGTTGTTTCTTTATTTCTTAAAATAGAAACCGCATGAGAAATAAAACTTTGATTTTCAAATGAAGTTATTGTTCCAACAAAACCTGCATAACCTTTTTGAGTTGTAACAAGACCATTTTCGCTAACTTCTTTTTGTGCTTCAAGATAAGCATTTGCATAAACATAATTCATTTTTGCATTTTCAAACGCGCCAACTGCTGCGCCAACAAATTGGCTTTTCGTTGCAATAATGTTTGCTTTGTTATATGAATAACTTAAATAACCATCTTTCAAAATTCCAACCAGACCACCAACAAATTTTGCTTTGTTTTCAGAGTTTGAGAACAAATAACTTGTTGTGTAAGAATCAAGTTTGTCAATTTCTCGTTGTCTAGTAAGCCCAGTTTCAACAGTTGAATAGGTTATAAAGCCCTTATTAATTCCGCAAATACCACCAACTGCATAATTTGCAATTAGGTTTTGAGAGTTTGATTCGTTAAGAACAAATCTTGCATCATAAATTTTGCTTCCACTTTCAACATAACCAAACATTCCACCAACAACATCGCCAATAATTCTTATGTCACCACTTGCAGTTGTAAATTGAATATTAGCATTTGTTTCAACAAAATCGTTACTTCTCACAATTTTTGCATCAACATAATAAGAATTTGTTCCTGCTTTTTGAACAAAATTTTCAATTTTGGTTGTGTAAATATCAACAACGCCAAACAATCCACCAACAATGTTAACATTTTGGTTCAAATCGTCTTGAATAATGCCACTTGCGTTAGCATAAACTTTTGCACTTTGTGGTGCATTATATTCATAATTAGTTGTTTTGTTTTCAAATGTTGCTTTAACACCCAAATTGCTTGAAACACCTTTAACAAAACTGTTTCCGCTAATTCTTCCTGCAACGCCACCAACAATGTTGTTGCCTTCAACGCTAACATTATTGTTGCTGTAAATGTTAATATTATAAAGTTTTGAATTTATAACTTCGCCCGACAATGTTCCAACATTTCTTGTTATAGTTGCCGAAATTCCGTCAATTTCAAAATTAACATTTTTAATAACCGAGCAATTATCACTATCAAGATAACTATTTTTAATTTCGCCCCTAGAATTATAAGTTGCTTCAACACCAATTTGTTTGAATAGCCCAAAAGACGAATATTTAACTTTGTCGTTTTTGGCGGTTATTGTTATGTTTTCAAACAACATTCCATTTCCGTTCAAATTTCCCGCAAAAATAATGTCTTGCAATTTTTGAACTTCATTTGTTGTATTAATTTCGTTATTATTTTTGTCAATAATTTTTGACAAATCAAGGTCTTTAACCACGCTTATGTGTTTATAGTTAATTTGTGTTTTTTGAACTTTTCCAGCATAATAATAACTATACAAATTATTTTCACTTGTTAGTGCTTCAAAAAATTGTTCAGTTGTGCTAACGATAATAGGATTATTTATACTACCTATATCATTATTAATATATATATATTCATATTTTTCAGTTGTTTTTGAGTTCGCAGCATTCAAAAGTTTTCGTTCGCTAACAATTTTTTGGTTTGCGTCAACTGGTTTTGGCATAGAATTTTTGTTAAATTCCCAAACCGAACTTGACGACCCATCGCAAATAAAGCCTTCATAAAAACTTGCATCATCAAATGATGAAATTGCGTTTGCAGGTTCATCATATTCGCCTTCTCCGCCGTTTTTATCTTCGCCAGCAATATAATAGCAATATTTAACTCCTTGATTGTTTAAAACAATGTTTTCTTCATTGTTTCCAATAAAATATCTAAAACTTTGAGTTGAGTTTGAAGCGGTTGAAGCCGAAATTGAAGTTTCAACATTTCCGTTTGAATTGTCATAAACAAACCCACTTGAACGCTTGTTTGTTGTTATTTGCAAATTTGCATAACAATCTTTAATTTTTCCGTCATTTGTTGCAACAAATCCGCCAACATAACCATTTGCAAAAATTCCGCCATCAGTTAAACTTGTTTTAACTTCATTTGGTTTGTCTGCATAACCTTGAACATAACTTGTTGTAATTTGAGAATTGTTACTGTTTGTGGCAACAAAACCTGCTGTGATTTTGGTTTTTGAGTTGTTATAAATTGCAATATTAACAACAAAACTTGAAGCAATTTTGTTGTTGTTAACTGCACAAAGCCCACCAATAACGGCTTTTGACATTATTGCAATACGGCTATTTGAATTATTATCACCAACACTTGAATGAGTGATATAACCATTGTTTTCACCAACCAAAGCACCAACATTTATGTTGCTATCTTCAACAGCGTTAACATTTATATAAATTTCTTTATAAACATTTTCATTATTAACAAGTTTATAGTTGTTATTTATAATTTTACAATTTGTTATAACACCTTCGTTTGTTCCGCAAAGAACACCAAAATTTAGGTTTTCACACGCTTGTGCGTTTACATTCAAACCATAATGATATTCATCTGCATAAAACAAAGTTGGCAAAATGTTTATTGTAACATTTTTAACAATAGCATTTTCGTCTATAGTGTTAAACAATCCAAGGCTTGTTTGATTAGCACTACTTAAACTAAACCCAGCGATATTAATTGTTTTGTTGTTTCCGTCAAAACTTAAAATTTTTGCATCAATTCCGCCAAATGAAGCAGGCAAAGTTATGTCGTTTAACAAAATATAATTTCCGCCGTCTTCCATTTTTGTTAAAAATTCTTCGCTTGTTGAAATAGGAATTGGATTATCCAAACTTGAATTAGATTTTATATTCAAAACAAATTCGCTTGTAAGTTCGTTATCAGCATTTTGTTTCAAAGTTACTAGTCCATTTTCATAACTCAAATTAACTTTAAGCATCATTCTGTTTTCAGAAATTACTTTTCCATAAACATTATAATATCCATCAGCGTCAACACTAACAACAAAATTTGAATAGTTAGTGCTGTCTTTAATGTTGTTATAAATCAAATTTCCAGTGCTATTTTTGGTTATAATATTCCAAGAATAATTAGATTTTGAAATTTGCTCTTTAAGTGCTTTTATTTTTAGCATTATATTTGACAATTCAAGTTGTCGTTTTGTTGTGTCAAACGAAACAGTTATTTCTTCACCATTTTCATTTGTATAACTATATTTTTCAATAGCCACATCATTTTCATTACGATAGAAAATATCCAAACAATAGTCAGCATCAAAATCGGCTTTAAGCATTGTTGAATTTCCAAGGAAATTAGTCAAAATGCCACTTTCTGAATTTTCAGCAAACACATCGTTCACCACGAAATCAACAACTTTAACAACAATTTCAACGCCTTCATTTTTGGTTGTTTTTCCGTTTATTTTTGTTTCATAAACAGGTTTAATTGTAAGGGCTGTGTTTCTTGCGTTCATTAGGTCGCTAAACACAACAAGTTTGTTATTTTCAATTTTAAAGCCAAACAAAGATTTTCCAACTGGGTCAACATAATATGTAAGTCCGCTTGCGTCTTTCAAATCAGTTAGTTTTAATTGATTTTCGCCAACATAAAATTCAAAGTTACTCAAATCAACCTTAAAATCTTCGTCCATATTAATTGCATTTATGTTAAAACTGGTTGTTGCGCCCTTTGGAACATAGTAGTTATCGCTTCCGTTTGGATTCGAAAGAATAATTGTTGTTAATGCTTTTGCTTTAAGGTCAAGGGTTACTGGTTCATACTTTTGACCAAAGCCATAATAGCAACTAACTGTTATTGTGAAAATTGTGTCATCTAAAACATTGCTTGATAGTAATGTTGAAACATAAATGTTTCCACCATTTTTTTCAATTTCTTCTTTGCTTATTTTAAGTTTAATTCCGTTATATAAATTTGCTTTGTGTGGAACAACTGTTAAAGCATTGTTTTCAGTTAAAGCAAGTTGTGAAAAATTAACCCTGTTTCCGTTTATTATCGAACTTGAAATTTCAATGTCTCTAATATTTGCAAAACTTGGATATAAATTTATCGAAAGCACACCAAGGTTGCCTTTTGTGATAACAAAACTTGGGGTTGTTTCTTTGTTAATTATAAAATCATAATTGTTGTAATAATAAACAGTTGAAGAATAATGGTTAAGTTCAACGCCTTTAAGTTTTGAACTCTTTAACAAAATTCTTAATGTTTCATAAATATTTTCGTTAATATTTTCGCCAATTTTATGCGAAATTTTTATGTTAAATAATTTATCATTTGAAAGATTAACATTGTTTGCTTTAACCGTAACTTCAAAAATAGTTTGATTTTTTGTGCTGTCAATTTCTTGTTTTTCAACTTTAAATTCAAAATATTCCGAAAGGGTTTCGCCGTCTAAACTTTCAAATTCAAGACTTTGATTGCTACTTCCGCTATCAACAAAAACTTCAAATCTTACAGTTTCATTTTCTGGAATAGCAAAATAATTTACTGTGCTTGAAATTACTGTTGCATTGTTAACAACATTAATTTTAATTTCTTTTTGTTTTGTTTCGTCAACAAAATTATAAACTTCATTTCCAAACCTTACCACAACAAAAGGTGCAACAGTCATACTGGTGGTTTTTTCAAAAACATCAAGACCAGTTATTAAAATTCTTGAATCAAAGCAGAAAATTTGATTTTCAGTAAATGCCATGTTGTTAACAAGAATTTTATCATTATTCTCTGTCATTTTAAACATAACACCATTTTGAGTTGTTTTTTGAGTTAATTCATAATCAATTTGTTTTGTTGATTTGTTTGAAATTGTAATATTTTCTTCAAAAGTGAATTTTTCAATTTGGTCAATTACGCTAAAATAAACATAGGTTTTTATATTTTGGTTATGTCTTGCAGAAATTGTAATAACGCAATTTCCTTTGCCATTAATTTTAAGTGTTTGTCCAAAAGCATTTTTAACAAAAGATATAACTTCGTTATTAGAACTTGAAATTATAAAGTCTTTTATAGCATCACTAGGAGTAACATTAATGTTGATAATGTCGCTGATATTAAATTCAAGGTTATTTTTATAATAAATAACCGCTTTGTTTAAAACTCCGTCATCAACAACAATAATATCATTTGTTGCCCCATAAATATAGTTTCCACTACTGCCAACTTTGTTTTTAACAATCAAATTTGCATTAATGTTTGTGCTAACAATAGTCATAAGTTTTTTGTAACCGTCAGCCTCATTATAAACCAAATATGGTCGTCCGCCATTTTCCAAACTTGAATATCTAAAATACTTATCATCATTAAACACAAATTGGTCAGTTTTGCCACTTTCTTCATATTTTTGTGAAATAGCATTTATATAATTTGTTTTATCATAGAAGTATTTAAATTCATCGCCATTTTGTTCTTTTTGACTGCAAGTTGTTGAGTAAACTTTGTTAAGAGTAAGTTTTCCACTCTCTCTTTTTGCAATCAAACTTTGTGAGCCAGTTGAATAAGAATAAGCATTTTCAACTTCAATATCATTGTTCATGTTGCCAACAAATGCCCCACCCACGCTATTTTCATTATATAGAGCAAGTTTAACATCACTATAAACAGCCATTAATGACAAAACTGCTTTGGTTTCACCAACAAGCCCGCCAACAATGTTGCCTTTCAAATTATATTCAGCATTTGTTGCAAAGCCTTTTGAATAAGAGAATGCAATATCAGTTTCTGCGTTTTCTGCAATTCCCCCAATCAATCCGCCAACTGCTTTAGAAGTTTCTAAATAGTCCGCACTGTCAACAAATTCAGCAAACACAAGATTAAATGATGTTTTGCTTTCAACAACGCCCGCAATACCGCCAACAAAATCAGCATTACTAGCAATTATATTTCCAGAGAAATATAGGTTTTTATATTCTTTATTCTCGTTATTCTCACTAACAAACTTGCCAACAAGTCCACCAACAATAGTTGCAGTTGAAGTTATGTTTGCGTCAACTTTTATTCCCAAAATTGTTCCACTGTTTTGTGCAACAAGTCCGCCAAGAATGTGTTTTTGTGCCGCATCATCAACAATATTATCAATCATATTATCAACAATTTTAAGGTTAATAACACCCGAAATATTATTTGATAAGAAATTAAAGTTTCCAACAATTTCGCCCGTGTTAACCGCTACAAGTCCACCAAAGTTGCAAGATTTTTTCTTTCCTTTCAAATCAACACTTGCTGTTTCACTTTCTACACTATTCAAAACAACACTTGCTGTTTCGTTTGCCACACTTGCCACACTGCAATTTTGAATTGTGCCCGAATTTGTTGCAAACATAAGACCAACATTAAAATTCTCATCGCTAGTATCTTCAATATTAATTTGCAAGTTATTAATAATCAAATTAACATTTTTAATTGTTCCTTTATTTTCTTTTGCAATTAATCCAAAATCAGAATTAATAGTTATTTGATTTTGATTATAAACAATGTTTAAGTTTTCTATATCGGCTTCGTTTGCTTTATCAAAAACGCTTCCAGTGCCATTAAATATCAAATTATAAACTGAATTTTCACTTAAAGCAGTTGAATATTTTGCATAAACATTTTTTCCATTAAGCCCTTCAATAGAGCAAGTGATTGTTTGGTTCAAAACAATATTATTTGCAAGACAATAATATTTGTCATCTAAAATTTGATTTTCATTTGTTAGCAAATAAGGATAACTTTTGCTTCCGTCAGCAACAATCGCATAAATGTCGGCATATTTTGAATAATCACCATTTTCTGAATATTTGCTTGCTTTGGCATAAACTCTTATTTTTGTAATGCCCGCAGAAACAGCAGTTAAAACACCATTTTCGTCAACCGAAACACTTGAACCTTCTTTAATTTCATAACTTAACGCTTTGTTTGTTGCTTCTTTTCCGTTTTTGCCAACAACTTCAGCATCAATTTTTGCAAAATCAAGGTCTGTATTGTTTATATAAATATATCCATTTTCATTTTTAATAACAACTTCTTCTGGCTCAACTTGCAAGTTTAAAACAACTTTAAGAGTTAATAAATATGCTTCATTGCTTCCGTCCAAATCGGAAATTTCAATGGTTATTCCAAACACAAGTTGATTGTTCACAAACTTATGATTTTTTGCAGTGTGGAAATATAATTTGTCAAACACGCCATTTGCTTTTTGTCTGTGATAATCATGTTCTTCCACAACTTTGTTGCTAATGCCAATTTTGTTTCCTTCATTATCATAAATGGCTTCATATTCGTCTTCAATCAAATAGTTTGGCATATTATATTTAACTTTAATGTTTTTTGTGTCACCCACAAGATTAATCATGCTTTCAATATCAAGCATATTCATTTTTTTATCCAAACTGTCAATATCAAGGGCTTCGCCGTCAATCAAAGAAACACTATCTGACAATTCACCATTTTTGAAAGTTACACTTGTTAATGGTTTGTAAGTATTAATTTCAAACAGTGGATTGATTTCAATGTCGTCATAGATTTCGTTTGAATTATTAATTTCTTCAAAATCTTTATAAACTTGAATTATAACACTTATTGTTACAGGTTCGTCAACATTTTGGGTTGCAACCAAACTGAATGTAAGTTCATCTTTGTTTAAAACAGCAACATTAATTGCTTCATTATTTGATTGAGCAACAACATTGTATATGCTTGCTTTTTGTGGATTTGAAATTTTGAAATTTGCATTGTTTTTTCCAAATGTTGTGCCAATATAATATTTTAATTCAACAGTTCCATTATTATTTTGTTGTTGAACAGTTTTAATGTTGTTTGAATTTAATATCAATTCAAATTTTTCACCATCTTTTTTATAGCCCGAATAAACAAACAATTTTTTTGTTGAAGTTTCAAGCCCGTTATTGCTTTTCAAATAAAACTCAACATCTCCGCAAATGCCTTTGCCTTTCAAAACAAAACTATTGCCGTCTTTTTCAATGTCAACAAGATTAGCACCTTTAACAATTTCAAGACTAACATAGTTTGAAAGTGATGTTA
The DNA here is from genome assembly GCA_934757845.1 of uncultured Clostridia bacterium. Taxonomy (GTDB): domain Bacteria; phylum Bacillota; class Clostridia; order Christensenellales; family UBA1242; genus UBA7868. The sequence goes on along the minus strand of CAKVLQ010000001.1, from coordinate 16,546 downwards.
CTCCATTATTAACAACAAAAGGAATTTCAAGCCCAACCTTACTATCTTTATCAAGATAATATTTGTCATTATCAAAATTTGCATCAAAATTTAAACTTTTAATGCCAGGAATTAAATTAAGCGAAATTTCTTTAACCAAATTTTCACTTATAACAACAAGGTTTCCTTCATTATCTTTTTGAAGAATGTTTGAATAGAATTTGATATTAATAGGTTTGGTTTCATCAGTCACATCTTTTGCTTTAATAAATAATCTTGTTCCACTATTAAAAGTTCGTGAAGTTAAATCTTCAAAACTTAACATTTCGTCTAAATAATAAACTTCAATCAAATCAAAATCTTCTGGAGTTAAACCAACTTTAAAGGTTCTGTCATAAGCACCTGATTTTTCAACAACAACATTAAATTCTTCGCCTTTAGAATTTGTTTTGTAAAAGTCAAAAATATCATAACTTATTTTTGACACATTGTTGTTAACAACAAGTGAAATTGGATATTCCAAAACATTAAGTGGTATTTTAATTTGTTTTGAATAGTCAGCAACTTGCTTATATGAAATTTCCAAAACCATTTCATCTTTGCCAGGGTTTGTTGAATAAATATTGAATTTAGCCGTTCGATTATCGCCATTATTCATTTGTTCAATCAAAGCATTGGTCAAACTAAATCTTTCAAACCCAACATTAATTTGCTGTAAAGTTAAACCAAAAGTTTGTTTAATTTCAACAAGAAACTCACTATTTCTTCTGTTATCCCAGTTGCTTGCAAGGTTAATTCCGTTAGAAATTAATTCGTCAATAGATTTAATTTCGCTATTATCATTCTCAACCTTTCCGCTAAACGCATTTTTAACCCCGTCAACCACATAAGATAATGTAATATCATCAAAAGTTATATCTCTCAAAACATTAACATCAAGAGTAACTGATTGAAGTGCTTCATTATCAGCACTTTTGGCTTTAATTTGAAAAGTGCTTTCAACTTTTTCTTGGTCAAAATAATTTTCGCTGATTGTTATTGCACCTTCTTTTGAAACAGAAACATAATCTTTAAGTGTTTCGTCAACAAGTTCAAATTCAATATTTCGTTGAGTTGTGTTTGCAGGCATAAAATTAAACGCCTTTGAAATATCTATGTAATAAGGTTTGTTATCATTAACCGCATAAGGAGTATAGTTTTTTGAAACTGTTAAACTTTGAATAGGAATTTCAACATTAACTTTTAAAGAGCATTCTCTGTTTCCTTCAAGCGACCTAAAAGTTATAACTGTTGTTGGTCTGTTAACCGAAATATTATCAAGAGCGGTGATTAAATATTGTTTAACATTTTCACTGCTTGATTTTAGTTCTTCAACAGTAACAATATTGTTTTGTGAAACTGAATATGAAAGAATGCGACAATTATTGTTTGGCGCATTTTCAATGTTTATGCTAACGGTTTGAGATTTTGGATAATCGTCAGATTGACTTCCACCCGAATAAAGTGTTATTTCACTTTCTCCATTAACCGAAATTTTAAAATCTTTATATTTATCTTTACAGCCAAAAAACACACCTGTTAAAGATAAAACCGAAAATATCAAAATTGTTAAAATCTTTTTTAGTTTCATAAAACAATTCTCCTAATTTTATTTTGCTAAATAACTTGATATTTATAACACAAATTTTCTATTTATATTATAATTTATATAATTATAAACAATAAGGTCTTTTTTTGTCAAACAAAAAAGACGCCAAAATAATAAAAAATAGTGCCAAAATTCCTTTACAAAACTTGCAGATTTGTTTAAAATAATGCTTATGTTACAAAAACTTTTAAGCAAGTTCAGAAAGTGCATAGACACATATAATTTAATTGAAGATGGCGACAAAATTGCCATTGGTCTTTCGGGCGGAAAAGACAGTTTGGTTTTGCTAACTTTGCTTGCAAATTTCAAGCGTTTTTCACCACAAAAATTTGATATTGTTGCAATTTCTGTTGACCTTTTTAACGGAAACAGTGATTATAAAAAAGTTAAAGATTATTGCAAAAATTTGGGTGTTGAATTTGTTGTTGTTAAAAGCCAAATATATGACATTGTTTTTACTGAAAGAAAAGAAAAAAATCCTTGCTCATTATGTGCAAAATTAAGGCGTGGAATGTTAAACACAAAAGCAAAAGAACTTGGTTGCAACAAAGTTGCTTTGGGGCACACAAAAGACGATTTGCTTGAAACATTCTTTTTAAGTTTGTTTTATGAAGGCAGACTTTCCACTTTTGCACCAAAAATGTTTTTGTCAAACATTGGAATAACTGTTATTCGCCCAATGATTTTTATTGATGAACACGAAACAATCAATGAGTCAAAAACCATGCCCGTATTTTTTAATTGTTGCCCAGCAAATCACAAAACTCAAAGAGAATATATCAAAAATTTGATAAAACAAATAAAAAAGGATATTCCCATTGCACCAGACAGAGCATTTCGGGCAATAATCAGCCCAGAAAGTTATAATTTATATGACAAATACACAACAAAAAAGGATAAAAATTAATATGAAAAACATCACAAAACTTAAAAAAAACTTTGTTATAAACACAAAATTTGTTAAAAATTCTTGTTTTAATGAACCTGTTTATATCCTTGATGCAGGAAAAGATTTTGTTGAAGCTTATAGCGAAAAAAACAAAAAAATTATAAAAGACAAACTAATGGTTGACGATAGTATAAACACAAAAACTTTTATCTCAATAAAAGAATTTTTCAAAAAATGTAACCAAGACAGCACCGAATATAAAGTTGAAAAAATAAACGAAGATTTTGTTTTTATAAGCGTTGCAAATTATGGTGAACTTAATTTGTTTTTTAGGTTAAGCCCAAAAGCAAACAAATTGTTTTTAACAAACATTAATAATTATAAATTTATCAAAACAAAAAACACGGCTCACGATGCTTTAAACAATATTAAATATATCCCCGAATTTGAGAAACTCGGGCTTGAAAGTTATCTTAAAAATATGAAAAATTTAAAACGAGATTATATTTTTCTTCTAAATCAATCTCTTGATAGTTTAGAAAGACAATTTAATGCTCAAAACTCTAAAAGCACTTAAAACAATAAAAAATAAAAGTCAACCGACTAAAAAATAAATGTTGACCGACTTTTATTTTGTTAATTTTTTTATAAAATCTATATTAAATATTCTTTTTAAATTTTTTAAGTTGTTTATTTTAAATTTAATAAAATTTTTTATAATTTTTTCTTTTAAAATTATTTTAAATATTTCAATATAATTAAATTTTTCTTTAACAATTTATATTTTAATTATTCTTAAATTATCTAAACAATCAAAAAAACACCAAAAAAACAAACAATTTTTGGTGTTTTTTATATGTTTTTAATGGTTTTTTAAAAAAGTCCAACAAAAACTATTATTTTTTATGGTGCATTTTTAAATATTTATTTTTGGTCGATTCCCCACCCCTTATATGTTTTTCATTAAAATTTATTTGCAAAAATTCGTGAAGAGATTTAAACAACGAATAATTAAAACTTTCAAGTTTTTTTGTTAAGTTATAGTGAAGAGTGCTTTTTGGAATGTTAAATATCTTTCCCGCTTTTCTTATTGTCAAATTATTGTCAAGCATAAAATTTGCCACAAACTCAATTTCTTGTTCACTCATAATTTTCTCCTTGTGGTATAAAATATGAGCAGTTTTGACAAATTATTACAAAATTTGACTTATCTATTTTTTGTTATAAAAAATCAATAAAATTACTTTTAAATTTTTTGTAATTAAAAAAAAGCATATTTCTATGCTAAAAATAAAAAGTTTTATAAAAAAATTAAGTTTGAAATAGTAATTAAATTTATAAAATTTTTAAATAAAAAAAGTGAATATTATCCACCAAAATAGGACAATAAAAAAACCACCTTTCGGTGGACTTTTTTATTTTTTATGAGAATCAATAAAAGTTACAATATCGCCAACTGTTTTTAAATTTGCACAAGCTTCGTCTGGAAGTGTCATATTAAATTCTTCTTCAAGTGCCATAAGCATTTCAACAACATCAAGCGAATCTGCACCCAAATCTTCAACAATGGTTGATTCAAGCGTAACTTTGTCTGCATTTTTTCCAAGTTGATTGCAAATTATATCTCTTACTTTTTCAAAAGTCATAAAGTGTCCTCCTATTAATTTACAAGTTCATTTTATCACTTTTTAAATCAAAAGTAAAGCAAATTTAAGCAATTAATCTTTGCCACGAATTTCGATATAATTTAATGGGTCAACTTTTTCACCGTCTTTGATAAGTTCAAAATGAACATGAGCTTCTTCGCCGTCATCAGTTTTTGCAACAGTCCCCAAAACTTGATTAGTAACAACAGTGTCGTTAAGTTTAACTTTTGTGTCAGCACTTAAACCTTGATATACGCTTTTAAGTCCATTTTCATGAGTAATTGTAATTGTTGTTCCGTCAAGATAATTTGAAGTTATTTCGCTAACTTTTCCGTCATAGCAAGCCAAAACTTCATCGCCAGCAGTTGCAACCAAGTCGATGCCTTTGTGAATTTGCCAACAATTTAGGTCTTTATAGTATTGCGGTTCTTCTGCATCATATCCCATAGAAATTGTTGCATTTGCAACTGGCAAAACAAATTTAATTGGGTCATTATTAACAACCGCACTTCCCGAATTGTCTTTACCACTAACTGCAAGCGAAATTGTGATAACAGTTGCCACCAAAACTATTGCCAAAGCAGAAAATAAGTAACTTCGATATTTTTTTAATCCTCTAATAAATTTTTCTTTCATATTTCCCTCCTAGGCAAATTATTAACAACTTAAAAAATTTTAAACACAAAATTTTAAATTTTAATAATCACCCAAAATAATTGGAGTTCCAATAGTAATTCGATTGTTATTAAAAGCAATTTGAATGTTAACTTTTTGACCTTCTATTTCAACTAAATTTTCAAAATTTTTGTTTTCACAAAAGCCATAAACACAATAAATATTGCCAACTTTTTCGCTTTTTGCAACTTTTAAATCAAAATAGTTAATAAGTTTGTCAACACTTGTTTGAAACGACTTAAAACTAACACTTTCTCCCAAAACCATAGAAACTTTGCTTTTAACATATTTTGCATTGTTAATGTTAGTTTTAATAATATTACTATTACCATTTTTTATTATTGTGCAATTAGCCAAATTTTCGGTCAAATTTAAGCAATAAACCGAATATTCAGCATTACTATAAACCAATCCATGAAGATTAACCACGCCCGCAAAAACAGGCTTAAAACTATATGTAAGAACTATAAATAATAATGTTAAAACAAGCAATATAAATTTTTTCATACTAAAAGCATTAACGCTTTTGTTTGTTTTTAAACTTTAAATATTAATATCCACTTTAAAAATTTCAAAAAAACTCATTTTTTTCAAAAATGTTTTATCATAATCTATTTTATTAATTTCAAAATCAAAGGTTAACGAATTTTGATAAAACACTTCAAAAAAGTTTTGTTTTAAAAAAGAAAGCAAATCAAAACAAAGCCCCAAAAATAATTCTACATTTTTTAGAAATTTATTTTTAAAATTTAGCAAAAAAATTCGATAAAACTTAATGTCAATTTTTTCATATTCAAACAAATTTAAATTTAATTTTTGTATTCTTTCCAAAAAAAGATTGCAAGGATTTAATTTTAAAAAAATATTTTTATATTGATATCCAAGCACAAAATTTGATGCTAAATTATTAAATTCATTTTCAAAAGAACTTAAACCTTTTTCAATTTCATATTTTTGAAGCAAAAGCCCCACACCAACCAAATTTTCAATTAAAAATCTATCAAAACTGTTTTCACAAAAATTTTTAAAATTGCTTGAACAAATATTTGTTAATGCTTCTTCATATCTTTTTGAAAACTCAAAAAGATTTTTGTTTTCAAAATCAAAGCTACTTTCCACAATTAAAAAAGAATATTTAAACAAATCACATAACATAAAAAATTGCTCTTGTTTTGAAAACTTTTTTTCTTCAATCAGCACAAAACAAGGTGGATAATAGCAAAAATTTACTGTTTTTTTCAAAAAAATAGTGGTTTTTGGCAAAAATAAATTAACAAAACCATAATTAATATTATTTTTTATGGCAAAATTTTTAGTTTTTTCCAAAAGCCAATTTTCACCAATTCCAACCACAAACGAAAAAGTTTCGTCAATCAATTTTAAAAATTCATCATCAAAATTATTAACCAAAACTTTTATAACCAAATTATTAAGCCCACAAGATTTTAAATTTTCAAGTTCAACTTTATGATTTTTATATGTCAAAAAATCAACCACCACCAAAACATTGCTGTTCAAAACATATTTTTCAAGTTCAGAATTTAAAAGTTTTAGTGCTTCTTTTTTTATGATAACATTTTGAATTTTTTTGTTAATCTTTTTTTCCATAATAATAAAATAACATTAATTTATATATAAAAAATAAAAAAAATAATAGAAAAATAAGTTTTTTTGTTATTTTTAAATTAAATTTTTGTTTTAACAAATAATAATTTTGTGAAAAAATATTTTGCAATAATAATTGCTTTAATTTTTTGTATTTTTCCTTTTTTTGGTGCAAAAAATATTTGCACAGTTTTTGCTTCGCCTGAAACAACACTAAATCAAGAAATTTTGGCAGAAAAACTTTTAATCAAACTTCAAAATTCAAACAATAACATTGACAAAGAAATTGAGCAAATGTATAAATATCTTGACCTAATCTGCCATGAAAATACCCAATTTTTTTCTTACAAAATTAAAGAAATTGAACAACTTATGGACGATTATCGAAGTTTTATTATTTTGAAAGCACGCTCACTTGCTGGAAACAATGACTTTAAAGGTGCTGTTGAGTTCTTGGAAAGCAAAAGTGAAATTTTTAAAGACAAAACCACCATAAATTCACTTATTTCTCACTATTCAAAATATTTTGTTAAAGACGGGCTTTTTTATTATGATAAAACTCCACAAATTTTAAGTTTAAACAAACTAATCGCCTACCCCGAAATTGCTTTTTCGCCCCAAAATGTTAATTGCGACACACTTGATAATCTATACTTAACAAGCAAAGAATTTCAAAACTTGCTTGACGAACTTTATTTGAACGATTATGTTTTGATTAATATGTCTGATTTAGTTGAAATTCAAGACAATAAAGTTTTTAAAAAGGATTTGTATGTTCCGCAAAACAAAACACCTATAATTTTGATTTTCAACAATATAAATTATTCAGAAAACGAAACTTGTTTTGTTGAAAAATTTATTATAGACGGAAAAGATAATATTGCTTGTTATAACAGCAAACAAGTTGAAAAAAATCAAATTTCTTATTGCTCCGATTTTATCCCTATATTAGAAAATTTTATTGACAATCATCAAGATTTTTCATTAAACAACTCAAAAGCCGTTATTTGTTTTGACAAAAATGATGGAATACTAGGGTATAACATTAACAAAACCAACCCAAACGCAAGCCAAGACGCTGTGGCATTAAAAAAACTTGTTTCAAAACTAAAAACACTTGGTTATGAATTTGGTTATGGAAATTTTGACAAAAGTTTTTATTCTATTGAAAATTTTGATGAAGAAATTTTGTTTATAAAAAATAATATTCTTCCTATTTTTGGAATGATAAATATTTATTTTTCACCTTTTGAAAGCAACAAAAACAACGATTATTATAACAAACTTGAAGAAATTGGCTTTAAAATTTTTGTTGACTATAACACATTCGGTGCATTTATAAAAAACAATAAAGCATTTGTTTCTTCAACCAAAATTAACGGAAAATCTCTTCGAGAAAAATTGCTGGCATTAAACATCGACTTTGAAAAAGTTTATGACCACTTTGCAAGAACAAAAATTTTTTAAAGAAAAATTATAAATTTAACAATATTTTTTAATGTTTGCCTTTAAAATTATTTATCAACTTTTTTATCTTTTTAAAATATATTTATCTTTTAAGTTTTTCTAATAAAAAAAATGAAGGAAACTCCTTCATTTTTAAGAAAGCAATAACAAAAGTTCTTTAGCCAAATTATTAATTTCTTCGTTTTTGTTTTTATACTCCATACTGTTTTGAATATTAGCATTTATATTTTTCATAATTTCATCTGCCTTTTGTTTTCCAAAAGGTGTTAAAGAATAATTTATTAATCTTTTGTCAAGATTATCCTTTTGCTTTTGAATTAATTTGTTTATCAAAAGTTCACTTGAAATTAATGCAAGATTAGTTTTTGCAACGCCCAAAAGTTCAATAAGTTCACTTGGAGATTTTTCACCGTCTAGCAAAAAAATAAGGAACTTATCTTTTATAGTTAAGTTCATTTTTTTGTTCAAAAAAATAGCATCAAAGCCTTCTAATTTGCTTGAAATTTTTGAAGAAAGTATTAATAAATTTGTGGCGTTTATTTCCATACATAAATTATATATTACAAAATAATTTTTTGCAAATTTTTAACGCAAGTTTTTTATTGACAAAATTATTTTTTAAGTTTAAAATATAAAAGCATTAAAACAAAAGATTTCTTAAATTAAAAAACTTAACTTTGGAGTGTAGCCAAGCGGTAAGGCATCGGATTCTGATTCCGACATTTCGTGGGTTCAAGTCCTACCACTCCAACCAATCAAAAAAAATTAACAAAGGAGAAAATATGGATATAAAAATTGATTCAAATGAAGGCAAGTTTAAGTTTAGGGTTTGCGGAATTTTAAAACATCAAAACAAATATTTGATTGTTAAAATAAACAATAACAAATTTTATTGTTTGCCAGGTGGTCATGTTGAACTTGACGAAGACACAGACTGTGCTGTGTTAAGAGAAATGAGAGAAGAACTTAATTTTGAAGTTAAAATTAAAAAACTTATTGCTATTAATCAAAACTTTTTTAAAACTGAAAATAATTTGCCTTTTCATGAACTTGGCTTTTATTATATTGTTGAAGCAAAAAATGAAAATGACATTATTTTTGAAGATTATTCCCGTGATGAACTCGACAAAGAAATAATTCAGCATCTTGATTTTAAATGGTGCACTCTTGAAGAACTAAAAAATATTGATTTTAAACCAAATTTTATTGTTGACACTTTGCAAAATGATAATTTTGTTTTAAAAACCACACGAGATTAAGGAGATTTATATGAAACTAGGCGTTGTAGGGCTTCCTAATGTTGGAAAAAGCACACTTTTTAATGCAATAACAAAAGCAGTGGCAGAATGTGCAAACTACCCTTTTTGCACAATAGAACCAAATGTTGGAATGGTTAGCGTTCCAGATTATAGACTTCAAAGTTTGGCAAAACTTTATAACTGCACAAAAATAACACCAGCAGTTATTGAGTTTGTTGACATCGCTGGGCTTGTTAAAGGTGCAAGCAAAGGCGATGGTCTTGGAAATAAATTTTTAAGTCATATTCGTGAAGTTGATGCAATTTGTCATGTTGTTAGATGTTTTGATAATGCAGAAATTTTGCATGTTGAAAACAGCGTAGACCCAAAACGAGATATTGAAATTATTGATTATGAACTTATTTATGCCGACCTTGAAACTGTTGAAAAAAGGTTAGAAAAGGCCGAAAAAACCGCAAAAGTGGGCGGTCCTGGAACTGAACTTGAACTTAACTTGTTAAGACGAATTAAGCAAGGCTTGAATGAAGGAAAACCAATAAGATTATTGAATTTTACTGATGAAGAAAATGAAATTGTTAAAGGATTTTTTCTTTTAACAAACAAACCAGTTATTTATGTTGCAAACATAAGTGAAAATGATATTGGAAAAGAATATAATAGTTATGTTAAAGCCGTAGAGCAAATTGCGAAAAACGAAAATTCAAAAATGATTGTTTTGTGTGCAAAAGTTGAAGAAGAACTTGCAAGTTTAAGTGATGAAGATAAAGAATTGTTTTCACAGGAACTTGGAATAACCGAAAGCGGTCTTGACAAACTTGTTAAAACCAGTTATGACACCCTTGGCTTGTTCAGTTATTTAACCGCTGGCGAAAAAGAAGTTAGAGCATGGACAATTAAAAAAGGAACAAAAGCCCCTCAGGCTGCTGGAAAAATTCACACCGATTTTGAAAAAGGTTTTATTAAAGCCGAAATTGTAAGTTTTGATGACCTTATGGAAGCAGGCAACTTTGTTAAAGCAAAAGAAAAAGGCAAAGTTAGAATGGAAGGCAAAGATTATGTTATTCAAGATAACGATGTTGTTTTGTTTAGATTTAATGTGTAATTTTAAATAAAAAATTTTTAAAAATTATTTTTAATATATAAACAAAAAAAAGAGAGTTTAACTCTCTTTTTTATTTAAGCCACAACAATAGTGTGCTCTAATTCAGCAAAGTTGCTATTTAAAATATATTCGCCCTTTTTGTTGGCTTTAACTTTTATTGTTATTGTTAAGTTTTCGGATATATCCCCCACGATTTCAGAATAATCTGGAATATTAAATTGTGTGTTAGTTATATTTGTGCTAACAACTCTTTGTCCTAAATTCCAAACAATTTCAAGAGTGTAAGACTCAGCAAATATTTCACTTTCGCCTTCCAAAACTTTTGTTGAATCCCAAGAAATTAAAAGTTGTTTTCCAGTAGGCACGCAAGTCAAATTTGTTGGTGCTTCAAAATTTGTTGTGTGGTTTTGATTAAGAGTTTCACTATTTTCACTTTCTTCAAATTCAATAACTCCACTTTCAACGGCTTTTACCACAAAACTATAAGCATCAAATTTTGTTGTGTCAACACCATTTTCAGCAAGATTTACATTTTCAGCCGTGCTATAAATTATTTTTTCATAGCCCGCTCTATTTACTTTTATTTGATATTTTGTTGCATAATCAATTTTGTTAAAACTTAAAATGTTTGTGTTAAAATCAACTTTTAAGTTTGTTGGAGTGCCAAGTTTTATTGATTTAACATAAGCCTCACTTTTCAAACTTAAATTTGAATTGTCAAAATATCCTTCGCCGATTGCTTTAACTTGATAATAAAACTTTCGATAAGGAGCACTTTCTCCCTGTACTCTTTCAGAAAAATCGTAACTTTGTGAAGTGTAGTTTAATGTTGAAATAAGTTTTGCTTTTTGAATTTCTGTGCCCGTGCTGTCAGTTATTGTTTCATAAACTTCATATCTTGAAGCATTTTGCACATTCCCCCAATAAATTGTTGTGTCAATCATTTGAAGATAAGGTGAAGCAAGTTGCCTTCTTTCTGGCTCTAACGATACAATTTCAGAAAATTTAGAATCTTTATATCTTCCCTTGCCAATATATTGAACATAAAAATAATATTTTTTGTTTCTGTCGATATAACTTGTAACATCAACATAATTTTGTTTTGAAGTAAGTTCGGCATATTTTGCACTTTCATAATTGTTGTTATCGGTTAAATAAAATTTATATGAATCTGCATAAGAATTTTCTTCGGTGATTAACAAAAATTTATCATTCTCAAACTCACCTGTTTCGGCGTTTCGGTCGCCAGCATTTGTCCAACCAACATTTTGCGGAGTTTGCAAAACAATAGGGTCAGTTTTGCACGCAAAAACAATTAGTGAACCACTAATTAAAAATATTAAACAACAAACAACTTTTAATATTTTTTTCATAAAAATCCTTAAATTAAATTTTTTTATAAACCATAATGATTAAACTTCTTTTTTAACTGGATTCCAGTTTTGTGGTGCAGTTTTCCACATTGCAGAAATTGCAGAAGGGTTGCCTTCCAAAATTTCAACCTCAAACACAACTGTTCCTGTTTTTCCGTTCAAAACATTATTGTCTTTTGTTCCAACAAAATCTACCGATTCAAAGGGTGTTAAAGTTTCATTTCCATAACAAAAATAATTGTAATAATAGTATCCATCACTAAATTTTGTCCATTCATCTTCTTTTTCAAAGTTTGGCTCAAAAAATCCTGAATACATATTTTCTTCATCGCCGTTTGTATAAATTCTTATTCTAAACCGAACATAAACTTTTTCATTTTCAGTTATTGCACCTTTGTCGTTGTTAATTTTAAATGTCAAGTGTGCTTTAATATTTGTGTCGCCTGGAATATATTTTATGTCCATATCCTGACCAAGCGTATCTTTTTTGGTTGTTGTGAAATTATAGTCGGTTATTTGCACAGAAAAGCGAATATCGGTTTTGGGAATTTTGGTTATAAAATAAATCGCCGTTCCAACGCCCGCACAAATAAGTAACAAAAGCAAAAGAAGAAGTAGCCATTTCTTTTTCTTCTTTTTGTTTTCAGTGTCGTCTTGTTTAAGCCCAACTCCTTTGGTGTCAACCGCTTTTATGTTTGGACGATTTGCATTTGCAAGTTCTTTTAAAGTGCCACTTGGTTTTGCTGGTGCACTGCTTGTGTTAACATCAGGCTTTTTTGCCACACCAGTTGGTTTTGTAACCGTTGGTTTTTTTGCACCCACATTTGGTAAAACACTTGGCTTTGGTGAAACACTTGGCTTTGGCGTAACGCTTGGTTTTGGTGTTGTGCTTGGCTTTGGCACAGTTTTGTCAGCACCCGATTTTGCAGGGACTGTTTTTGGTTTTTTTGTTTCTGCCGTTTTGGCTGGCGTTTTGATAGGTTTTTTGTCATCTATATTTTCCATTAAACCCACCCTCCTAGATTAATCTTTTGTTTAATTATAATAATTATATATTAAAATTTGCAAAATTGTAAAGCAATTTTAATTATTTTCTATAAACTCAACCCATTCGCTTGGAGCATCATAAAACACATCTTTATATGCCCCGTTTTCACTCTGCACGGCTTCAACAAGCACTTTAAGGTCAAATAGTTCACTTTGACTTTCGGTAAGAGTGGTTGGGACAATAATTGAATTTATTAATTTCGCCGTTTCATTAGCCCCAACTTTGTGCTTATAATAAAAAAATGAATTGTCAAAAATATAATCACTTGTTTCAATTTTTAATAAATCTTTATCATAATCGTCTATTCCGTTTAAAACTTTAAACCTAAAATAAAATGGAATTAAATTGTTTTTGCCCAAAACTTTATTTTCAACAAAAATTTTCATTGGAACATCATCGCCTGGCATGATAAGCAAATTTTCATCATAGTCAACATTAATTTTATAGTCAAGTTCACCAAGAGTGATTTCGCCACCAATTTCTTTTTTTGTTTGAAAGTAAGCGACCGATATTGACAAGATTAAAACAGAAAAAATAGCAACCATAATAATTGATATTAATAAAATATATTCACTATTTTTGTTAAATAAATATTTTTTCATTCTAAAAATATTATTCGTAAAACAAAAAAATAAATTCCACAAAATTGTGTATAAATTCCTTTAATTTTGCAAAACTAAAATTAACAAATAAAAAAGGAGGAAAATATGGACAATAACAGCAACAACAAACCAAATCCTGTTAAAAAAGGCGGAGAAAACAAAAAAGTTGTGGCAGTTAACTCTAGAAAAAATCGTGGAGCATCAACTGTTGCAATCATAACTCTTTCTGTGCTTTTGGGATTAAGTTTAATTTTGGGCTTAACTGCTGCATTCTTTTCAGCAAACCAAACAGCAACTGGTAACATCACCCTTGGCGACCCAGTTAACATTAACATCACACAAGGTGGTGCAAGCGTTGAATCATTAACATTTACTGGAAATGCAATGCCTGGAACAAAATATACCCAAGCCATTGGTGTTAGTGCACCTGCAAACACAAGCAAATCAGTTTTAAGATGTAAACTTACATTAACAAACACTGGTTCAGCAAGTTTGCCAATAACTGCAACAACATCAGATAATTGGGTTAAAGGCGATGATGATTATTATTACTATAATGGGACAATCGAAGCCGGAAATTCAGTTGATTTTTGCAGTGAAATAACCGTTCCAAAAGAACTAACTAATGCTGATGCAAACAAAGTTTACACTGTTTCATTCCAAGTTGAAGCAATTCAATATGCTAATGGTGCAGCAGCCGAAGTTTGGACTACAGCCCCAGAAGAATGGACAACAACTTATGGAAGTGGAACATAAAATATGTTCTATTTACTAATAGCAAAAAGGATTTTACCAGATGATAAAGTCCTTTTTTTATTTTAAAATCAAAAAATGATATTTATTTAAATTTAAAAAGATTAAATTCTCAAAACATTTTAAAACTATAATACGATTAAAATTTATATAATTAAACATACTAAAAATATGAAAAAGATTTTTTTATACTTAAGTGCGTTTATTCCGCTTTATTGCTTGATTATTATCAAACTTTTGATTGAAATAATAAACAACAACCTAACTTTTAATGTGTTAAACTCTTTAACATTATGCTTATTAACGCTATTAATTCTTCTTGGAATTTTGGGTCTTGTTTTGGAAAACAAAAATTGCAGTGAAATTATGGAGATAAAAATAATTCAAAAAAAGAGCATAACCCAGCAACACTTTTTAGGATATTTTTCACTTTTTGTTTTGTTCGCTTTAACTTTTGAACTTGAAAAAATAAGTATGTTTGTTATATTTTTATTAATTTTAACATTAATTGGAATTGTTTATATCAAAAATGATTTGTTTTATATAAATCCATTTTTAAACATTTTGGGATATAACTTTTATGACATAAAATATAAAGATAAAGATGGAAACATAAAAATTGATAAATTTTATTTTAAAGGAAAACTTGAAAATAAAAATTATATCGTTAAAAAAGGCGATATAAATTTTAATTATATTTATAGGCAAGATAACGAAAAATAAATATTTTGTTAAAATGATTAATTAACATTTCAATTTTAAAAAATTATTAAACCTATTTATTATACAAATAATAATTTTAATCAATCAAAATTGTTAAACAAAGCCTCTTAAATATATTAAAAAGCAAAAAAGTTTTTAAAAAATAAATTGATAAAAAAATAAAAGGCATTTGCCTTTTATTTTTATACATTCAAAACTCTCATGATTCGTCCGTTTAAAATCATCAACACAAGGTCGATAATCCAAACAATAGTGAAACCAAAAATCAATCTGATTAGTCCTGCAACAATTTTTCCTTCTTGAAATCTTGTTATTGCACCCAAAAGCCAAGCAGTTACTGGAATGATTGCCAAAATAATACTTAAAACTCTGCCAAGACCAAAATAATCTTTTGATGATTTTTTTGCCATAAAAATTTCCTCCTAAAATAATATATTATTAGTATAAACCAAATATTACGAAAAATCAATTATTTTTTATAATTTTATATTTCTTTGTAAACATTTATATAAACAAAGGTTGAAATATTTTTGTAAAGTTTAACTTCAATTTTAAAATTTCCTATTGTTTTTATTGGCTCTTTCAAAACAATTTGACGCTTTTCAACAGATTTGCCAAAACCTTTAGTTATTGCATCAGCAATTTCTTTTGTTGTTATTGCACCAAAAAGTTTTCCGTTTTCACCCACTTTCACACAAATATCAAATTGTTTGTCTTTAAGTTCATTTTTCATTGCAGAAAATTCTTTTATCCTTTCCTGTTCATGAAACTCATCGGCAGATTTTTTTTGTGCATTAATGTTAAGATTAACACTATCAGCAACAACGGCTTTTTTGTTCTTTAGCAAAAAGTTTTTTGCATAACCATCGCTAACTTCCTTAACTTCACCTTTTTTTCCAGTCCCTCTAACATCTTCAAGCAAAATAACTTTCATAATTTCTCCTTTATTATATTTTAAAAAAAATAATTCTCGTTGTCAATTTTTTTGTTTAAAAATATTAAATAAGAAAATAATTATATATAAATTTATTAATATAAGGAGAATTTTTATGGATATAAAATGCAAAAAATGTGAATGTAAGCACAACAAATGCTGTTGTTGCACAGCAAAAGAAATTAAAGTTGGAAACATGGTTGATTGTGAAACCTATGAGTTTTCAGAAACAAAAGCACAAGACCTTAAACAAATTTCGGCAAAAAATATGTTTGAAATTTCAAGTCCACTAAATTCACATGAAGCAAACAAAGAAGCAAAAATTTTTTGCGATGCAAAATGTTTGTTCAATAATTGCGGAATTTGCAACGCAAACGGCATAACCGTTCTTGAAAGTAACCACAATAAACAAACTCCAGTCTGTGCCACCCAAATTGAAAAATAGTGATAAATATTTCAAATAAATTTTATGAAACTACAAACAATTTTTACAAAAAAAACTTTACATTTTATTGTAAAGTTCTTTTTTTAGTATTAAATTCCTTTCACATCAACATAACCATAATGAGAAGATTTAGTTAAAGCAACATTTATGGTGGTTTTTGAACCGCTTGTTGTTGTAACTATTAAGTTTGAATAGTTTGCTTTTGCATTTATATTCGTTATTATCGTTATCTTAACATCGGCATATTTTAGACCTTCTATTGTTAAAGTCCCGTCTGTTAAAACAAAGGTATAATTCCTTGTATATCCTAGGTCTTCATCGAAGAATTCTACTAGCACTGTGCCATAGTTTTCGCCTGATTTTAGTCCAGTTCCTAGGCTTACATTCAATGTTATGCT